>MNDB01000001.1:19662-26256 GCA_001914705.1 Actinobacteria bacterium 13_2_20CM_68_14
GGCTCCGTTCGTTCGCGGTTACGCCCGCGGCGAGACGCCGAATCCATGCATCCGCTGCAACGGCAGCTTTCGCTTCGCGGAGCTGCTCGCATTCGCCGGCCGGACCGGCGCTTCGCGCCTGGCCACCGGCCACTACGCGCGGATCGTGGACCACCGAAGCCGCCGGCTGCTGGCGCGCGCCCGCGATCCTGAGAAAGACCAGACCTACATGCTTGCTCGTCTCGACCCGCGGTTCCTCGACCGGATCTGGTTCCCACTCGGCGAGCAGACGAAGGACGAGACCCGGGCCGAGGCCGCCCGAGCCGGGCTCGCGGTCGCCCGCCGCACCGAGAGCCAGGAAGCGTGCTTCCTCGGGGGCGGCGACTATCGCGACTTCGTCAGCCGTCACGGCGTCGCCGATGCCGAGGGCGAGATCGTCGACGAGCAAGGACGGCAGCTTGGCAGGCACGGCGGCTTTTGGCGGTTCACGACCGGCCAGCGCCGCGGGCTGGGCGTCTCGTCGGCAGAGCCGCTGTACGTCCTGCGCACCGATCCCGGCGCCAACACCGTGGTCGTCGGGCCGCGCGATTCGCTGGCGGTCGAAACGATTTCTGCCCGTGGACGGTTGTACGTCCGGGTGAATCGCGCCGAGGTCAAATGGAGGTACCGGTCTCCCGCGGTCCCGGCCGCGGTTGAGGAGACCGAGCATGGATTCCGGCTGGCGCTCGAGGCGCCGGCATACGGAGTCGCCGCCGGCCAGACCGCGGTTCTCTACGACGACGGCGTGGTCGTCGGGGCGGGCCTGCTGTGACGGCCGACCGGATCGTCCTCACGATTCCTCGCGACGAGGGCTTCGAGAACGTCGCCCAGCTCGTCCTTGCGGGGGTCGCAGCCCGGCTCAACTTCACCTACGAGGTCGTGGACGATCTCGGCACCGCCCTCGAGACACTGCTCGAGCGGCGCGGGGAGGAGGGCGAGCTGACCGTCGAGCTGGAGGTCGGCGAGGGCACGGTCAAGGCCGCGCTTGGCCCGTTCGCCGGCGATGGACTGCGGGCCGAGCTCGAACAGCCCGGCGACGGCGTCGGCCTGCGGCGCGTGCTGGAGACAGTCGTCGACCGTTTCGCCGCGGTCCAGCGCGAAGACGGGAACTGGGTCGAGCTCGAGAAGCGCGTCGAGGGCGTCGAAAAGCGCGAAGTGACGTGACCGAGAAGAGCGACAAGGCGCTCCTCCGCCGGTATCACGAAGAGGGCGACCTGGCGGCTCGCGAGCAGTTGATCGAGCAGTACATGTCGCTCGTGCGTTCGCTGGCACGCCGCTACTCCTATCGCGGCGAGCAGTTCGAAGACCTCGTCCAGATCGGCGCGATCGGCCTGATCAAGGCGATCGACCGCTTCGACCTCGAACGCGGTGTCGAGCTGACCACCTACGCCACCCCGAACATCATCGGCGAAATCAAGCGCCACTTCCGCGACCGCGGCTGGTCGGTGCGCGTGCCTCGCGGCCTGCAGGAGCTGAACATCCAGCTCTCGCGGCTGCTGGAGGAGAAGACCGTGGAGTTCGGACGGTCGCCTACGATCGCCGAGCTCGCCAAGGCCGCGGAGGTCTCCGAGGAGGAAGTGCTGGAGGCGCTCGAGAGCGGGCGCGCGTATAGCTCGCTGTCGCTCTCGGCAGGCCCCGGCCAGGACGACGACGGCGACCTCGACCCGCTCGAGTCGCTCGGCACCGAGGAGCACGAGTACGAGGTCTCCGAAGACCGGGCGATTCTCGAGCCCGGTTTCCGCGTCCTCGACGACCGTGAGCGCACGATCCTTCACCTGCGCTTCTTCAAGGGGTTGACGCAGTCTCAGATCGCCCAGCAGGTCGGGATCTCCCAGATGCACGTCTCGCGACTGATCCGCCGCTCGCTCGAGAAGATTCGCGAGGAGATCGCGGCGGACGAGGAGGCGGGCCGGCCCCTCCGCTAGGCCGCTCGGAGGCGCGAAGGGCGGCGCCTAGAATCAACTCGCATGCGCACGACCGCCGAGCTGCGTGAGGGCTTTCTCTCCTTCTTCGAGGAGAAGGGTCACGTGCGCCGGCCCTCGGCCTCGGTGATCCCGCCTGCTGACGATCCGACGACGCTATTCATCGTCGCCGGAATGCAGCCGATGAAGCGCTGGTTCCTCGGCCTTGACGGCCCTCCCCGGCGGGTCACCACGGTGCAGAAGGTCGTCCGAGCAGGCGGAAAGCAGAACGATCTCGACGATGTCGGCCTCACGAACCGGCACCTGTGCTTCTACGAGATGCTCGGCAACTTCTCGTTCGGCGACTACTTCAAGGACGGGGCGGTCGAGTACGCGTGGGAGTTCGTCACCGAGCGGATGAAGCTCGAGCCCGAGCGGCTCTGGGCGACGATCTTCGCGGGCGACCCCGAGCTTGGGCTGGGCGAGGACGAGGTGGCGGCGAAGGCCTGGGCGACGTACCTGCCGCGCGAGCGAATCCTCGGGCTGCCGCGCAGCGAGAACTTCTGGCAGGCAGCCGATACGGGGCCATGCGGGCCGTGCTCGGAGCTCTATTACGACCGCGGCGAGAAATACGGCTGCGGCCGGCCCGACTGCGCCCCCGGCTGCGAGTGCGAGCGCTATCTCGAGTTCTGGAATCTCGTCTTCATGGAGTTCGAGCTCGCCGACGACGGGACGCTGACGCCGCTGCCGCAGCAGAACATCGACACCGGGATGGGTTTCGAGCGCGCGGCGATGCTGTTGCAGGACGCCGACTCGTTCGCCGAGATCGACATCCTGCAACCGCTGCTCGACTGGATCCGCGAGCGCGCGAATGCGGACTACGGCGCGTCCGACGAGGTGACGAAGGCCTACCGAGTGGTCGTCGAGCACGCGCGGACGGCGGCCTTCCTCGTCGCCGAGGGCGTGGCGCCCTCGAACGAGGGGCGCGGATACGTATTGCGGAGGGTGATCCGCCGAGCCGTCCAGTTCGGGCGGCGAATCGGACTCGAGCCGCCGTTCCTCTACGAGCTGGCCGACGTCGTCCGGGTGCAGATGGGCTCCGTCTACCCGGAGCTCGAGGAGCGCCGAAGCGAGGTCGCGGACCTGATCCGTGCCGAGGAAGAGCGGTTCCGCGAGACCCTCGCCCGCGGCGAGAAACTGTTCGAGGAGATGGTCGCGAAAGGCGAGATCACGCCAGAGGACGCGTTCCGTCTCCACGACACCTACGGGTTCCCCTGGGAGCTGACGAAGGAGCTTGCGGCCGAACGCGGGCTCGAGGTCAACGAGGAGGAGTTCACGCGCCTGATGGAGGAACAACGGGAGCGCTCGCGCCAGGGCTCGGCTTTCGACGTCGATGTCAAGATCAGCGGCTCGGCGCCGCGCACCCAGTTCGTCGGCTACGAGCGAACCGACGTGCTCACGGCGATCCTCGCCTACGCAGACCTCGGCGACGGCACGTTCCAGGCGAAGCTCGAGCAATCACCGTTCTATCCGGAAGGCGGCGGCCAGGTCTCCGACGCCGGCTACATCGAGAACGAGGAGACAGGCGTACGCGCCGACCTGATCAAGGCGACCCGGTTGGACGACGACCAGGTGCTGACCTTCAGCGGCGAGGGGTTCGGCGAAGGAATGCGCGTCCGCGCGGTCGTGCCGTGGTCAGTCCGTTTCCCGACGATGGCGAACCACACGGCGACGCACCTGCTGCACAAGGCGCTCCGCGACCTCCTTGGCGAGCACGTCAAGCAGGCCGGGTCCGCGGTGCGGCCCGACAAGCTGCGCTTCGATTTCACCCATCCCCAGGCGCTCACGACCGAGGAACGGGAACGGGTCGAACATGCCATCAACGAGATCGTCTTCCAGAACCGCCCGGTTCGGACGTTCGTGACGCCGATCGAGGAGGCTCGCAACCTCGGCGCGATGATGCTTTTCGGGGAGAAGTACGGCGAAGAGGTGCGGGTCGTCGAGATCGACGGTTACTCGCGCGAGCTCTGCGGCGGCACTCACGTGCGCTCGACGGCCGAGATCGGACCGTTCGTGATCCTCTCGGAGGGCTCCGTGGGCTCGGGCGCGCGCCGGATCGAGGCGGTGACCTCTGGCGAGGCGTTCGCCCTTCTCCACGAGCGGAGCCGCGAGGCCGAGCAGCTGCGCGCGGAGCTCGTCGAGACGCGCAAGCAAGCGAAGGGGCAGACGGCGAAGGCGGAGCGCACCGAGGTCGCGCCTCGCAGCGAGGAGGAGATCGGCGGCGTCAACGTCTACGTCGGCCGGATGAGCGACGTGACGATGGACGTCCTCCTGGCGGAGTCAGACCGCATCAAGCAGGAGCGTCAGCCGGCTGCGGTCGTGCTCGGCGGCAGCGAGGACGGGCGGGTGCACCTCGTCGCGAACTTCGACCGCTCGCTCGAGGGCAAGGTCGACGCGGTCGAGGTGATCAAGGCCGCGGCGGCCGAGGTCGGCGGCGGGGGCGGCGGCCGGGCGACAATGGCCCGCGCCGGCGGCAAGGATCCCGCCAAGCTCGACGCGGCACTGGAGCGGGCCGAGGAGGCGCTCCGAGCCGCGCTCGCGTGAAGATCGTCGCGGTCGACTACGGCTCGGCGAGAACGGGCGTCGCTGTCTCGGACCCGACCGGCACGCTTGCTAGACCGATCGGCGTGATCGAGGGTGCGGGCACCGAGGTCGGACTCGAACGCCTCGTGGAGCTGATCGCGAGCGAGGGCGCCGAGCGGGTCGTCGTCGGCATGCCGCTGACGCTCCGAGGGGAGATCGGCGAGCAGGCGCGCGAGACCGAGCGCTTCGTCGACCAGCTGCGAGAGGCCGTCGACGTTCCGGTGGAGGGCTTCGACGAGCGCTTCACGACCGACCTCGCCGAGCAGGATCCCGGAAGCCGTAACCTGCCGCCGGATGCCCGAGCCGCGGCGCACCTGTTGACGAGCTACCTCGCGTGGTCGAGCAGAGGCGCGGAGTAATCGCGCCTCAGCCGCGCCGCCCCGAGCGGCGCCGGCCCCCACGGTCGGTCGTCGTGCGGCGACGGCTCGTTGCGCTGGGCGTCCTCCTGGCCGCGTTGATCGGGATCGGCTTCGCGGTCGCCAGCGTCAGGGACCGCGGGCACAAGGCGAGCACGCCGACCGTGGCCGCGCCGCCAAAGCCGTTCCGGGTCATCTTTCCGGAGGGGTTCACCCGCCTTCAGATGGCGGCGCGTGTCAAGAGCGTCGCGAAGATCGCGACCCACGAGCGCGGCCGGAAGCCGCGCCTGAACGAGTCCGCCTACCTTGCAGCCTCCGGTCGTAAGCGGTTGATCCCCGGGTTCGGACGGCGTCCGCTCGAGGGCTTCCTCTTCCCGGCGACCTACCAGTTCACGGCGCGCTCGAGCGCGGCCGAGCTCGTCAGCTCCCAGCTACAGGCCTTCCGCAGGAACTGGAGCACGGTCAATCTCGCCTACGCGCGCTCGAAGAAACTGACCCCCTACGACGTGTTGACGATCGCCTCGATGGTCGAGAAGGAGGCCGTCGCGCCGGAGGAGCGCCCGAAGATCGCGCGGGTGATCTACAACCGCCTTCACGCCGGAATGGCGCTCGGGATCGACGCGACCGTCCGCTACGCGTTCCACGTTCCGGGCACCCAGTCGCTGCTGGAGTCCCAGCTCAACTCCGACAATCCGTACAACACGCGGAAACGGGTCGGCCTGACGCCGACGCCGATCGCGAATCCGGGACTCGCATCGATCCAGGCGGCCGCACACCCCGTCGCCGGCGACTGGCTCTACTTCGTCCGCAAGCCGGACAAGGTGCACCATTTCTTCACCGCCAGCGAGCGGGCGTTCATCAACTACAAGAACGCGCACGGATTCGGGTGATTGGTGGTTCGACGCGGCTCGTCGCGCTGCTCGGGCAGCCGGTGGCCGGGTCGCTCTCGCCGCGGATGCAGAACGCCGCCTTCGCAGCGCGCGCGCTCGACTGGGCCTACCTCGCGTGTGAGGTCGCGCCGGAGGGGCTGGCGGCGGCAGTCGGCGGCCTCGTCGCGCTCGGTTTCGAGGGCGCGAACGTCACCGCTCCTCACAAGGAGGCGGCCGCCGAGCTCTGCGACGAGGCCGAGGGACCTGCTGTGAACACGCTCGTGTTCCGGGAGGGTCGCGTGCTCGGCTTCAATACGGACAAGGCGATCGTCGCGGGCGTTGAAGCCGAGCGGGTCTGCCTGATCGGCGCCGGCGGCGCGGCGAAGGCGCTGCTGTCGGCGCTCCCGGGCGAGGTGCGGTTGTTCTCGCGTCGTGGCGCGTGGCCGCCCGATGCCTCGGACGCAGACCTGATCGTCAACGCGACGCCCGTCCGCGACGAGGTGTTCGTCGAGCCCCGCGCGGGGCAGACCGTGGTCGATCTCGCGTACCGGGCCGATCGGTCCCCGACCGCGTTGGTCGCGGCGGCACGTGAGGCTGGCTGCGAGGTCGTCGACGGCCTCGAGGCGCTCGTCCGCCAGGGGGCTGCATCGTTCGAGCTCTGCTGACGCTGACAACCGCGGGCGAGTCGCACGGTCCGGCTCTGGTCGCGATCCTCGCCGGCCTGCCCGCCGGTCTCGTCCTCGACCGCGGCGCGATCGACGCCGACCTCCGCCGCCGCCAGCAGGGCTACGGCCGCAGTCCCCGCCA
>MNDB01000108.1 GCA_001914705.1 Actinobacteria bacterium 13_2_20CM_68_14
CGCGAGGATCTTCGCCCGCGCAGACCGCCACGCAACCTGGGCCCAGACGTCCTCTTGCGAGCTCGCTTCCTCGCTGACCATCGTGAGCTGCTCAGCCTCTTCAGCGCGTCCTTGGAGATAGAGCGTTTCGGCGAGTGAGATCGCGATCGACGACAGGTTGAGCTTCTCGCCCAGCGACACGAGCGTCTCGTACCCCGAGCGGAAGATTTGCTCGGCGGCCTCCAGATCCCCCGCAAGCAGCTCCACCGTTCCCGGCCAGTGGCTCCAGGTCGCGAGCGAGAAAGGCATGCCGATCTCTTCGTAGATCGCCGCGCTGCGAGCCGCCAGCTCTCGCGCCTCGTCGAACCTCCCCTGCATGGCCTCGGCGGAAGCCATCGCGTAACCGACATTCGCCTCGAGCACCGGGTCGCCTCTGGCCTGGTCGAGGATCTCGCGGCAGCGCAGGAGCTCCTCGGGTACCGGCCTCGGCCCGTCGACCGCTGCGAGCGCGAGAAAGGTGCGGGCGCGCAAGACCTCCCGCGGGGCTCCCGCCCGTTCGGCGTGCGCCAGGGAGCGGGTCATCCCTTCCTCGGCGGCGGCGAACTCGCAACGCAACCAGGCCATCTCTCCGACGACCCACCAGGCTCGGGCCAGGGCGGCGTCATCACCGGCTTGCTCCAGAGTGGCGATCGCGCCCTCAACCTGCCGGAGCGAGTCGGCCATGCTCATCTCGCGTTCGACCAGGAGCTGCATCTTGGAGCGCTCGAGCTCCGCACGAGCGGCAAGGGGTTGATCCTGGCGTATGGCGGCAGCCTCCGTCGCTTCGGTGATCACCTGCTCGGTGCGCGTGAAGTCTCCGGTCTCCAGGAGGGCCGCCGCCAGGTCGAGCAGCGCCTCTGCCCTTTCGGGCTCGTCCCTGAGCAGCGCTACCGAGCGTTCGAAGAGGCCGACTGCGGCAGGCATGTCGCCGCGTGCGGAGGCCCTTCGAGCGGCAGTGGCGAGCAGATTTCCTCCTCGCGCCGCAAGGTCCTGGCCGTGAGCGTCGAGCGGGCCGAGCTCGCTGCGAAACCGGACTGCCTGCTCGAGGTGGTAGGCGACAAGCTCGTCGAACTCGCCTCCCTTCTGCGCCAGCCAGCGCGAGCAGCCTTCGTGGAGCTCCGCGCGCACCTCCTTCGGCACTGCGTGGTAGGCGGCCTCGTGGATGAGCAGATGACGGAACCGGAAGGCGTCTTCGCCCGCGAACGTGGCGCGGTGGGGCCGGATCAGCTCCTTGCGCACGAGACCCAGAAGGCAGTCCCCGACACCGGCGCGGCTCTCAGCCGGAGTCAGCGCCTCCACCGAGCCGAGGTGGAAGATGTCACCCTCGACGGCGGCGCGCTCGATTGCCTGGCGTTCCTCGTGACCGAGCTGATCGAGCCGTGAGGCAAGCAGCAGCTGGATCGTCGGCGGAACGCGAACCTGGGAGAGGCTGCGGGCCACGACCCAGCGTCCGTTCCTGCGCACGATCAGGCCCTCCTCGATCAGCATCGCGAGCGTCTCCTCGACGAACAACGGGTTGCCCTCGGCCGCCGCCTGGACCCGGCTCTGAACCTCAGCCGCGAGCGCCGCTTGCCCGAGCAGGTTGTGGATCAGCGTCGCGCAATCTTGGGCGGACAGGGCCTCCAGGAAGATCGTGGTTGCGTTTCGCTTTCCGCCGGCCCAGCCGGGCCGCATCTCCGTCAGTTCTGGGCGCGCCATCCCGACGAGCAAGATCGGCGCGTCGCGCGACCAGTCCGCGATGTGCTCGAGCAGGTCGAGGAATGTCGGCTCGCCCCAGTTGAGGTCGTCGAAGACGAGGACGAGCGGAGTGCGGCGCGCCAGGGCTTCGAGCAGTTTTCGGACCCCCCAAAAGCCCTCTTCCGCCGAGGCGCCCGTCTCTGCCAGGCCGAGGAGCCCCGCAACTCGCTCCGCTGCGAGGTCGGCCGCCTCTTCCCCGGAGAGCAGGGAGGCGATCTTCTTGCGCGCCACCTCCGGCGGCTCGCCCTCGGCCAGGCCGGCTGCCGTGCCGACGGCCTCGAGCAGGGGCCAGAAGGTGATCCCCTCGCCGTAGGGCAGGCAGCGGCCCGTGAGGATGGTTGCCCTGGGCTCCACCTCGTCCAGGAACTCCGACAGCAGGCGCGACTTGCCGACCCCGGCCGCGCCAAGGACGGTGAAGAAGTGGCATGCGCGCTCCGAGACGGCCCGGCCGAAGGCTTGTCGGAGCAGCTCGAACTCGCCCATTCGCCCGACCATCGGAGAGTCGGACCGCCGCTCATGCGCGGGCGCTCCTGGCGTGACCTTCAGCAGCCGGCAGGCGGAAAGCGGCTCGGCCTTGCCTTTGACGGTCAGCGGTTCGAGTGGCTCGACCTCGACCGCGTCCCGTACGAGACGGCAGGTTTCCTGGGCGACCACGATCTCGCCCGGGACGGCGCTTCGCTCCAGGCGCTCGGCAACGTTGACGGCGTCTCCGGTGACGAACCAGTCGCCTCGGCCCGGGTCGCCTGCGACCACCTCGCCGCTCGCCACGCCCATCCTCGCTTGCAGCCGCATCCCGTAGTCGATCGCGAGCTGCTCGTTCAGCTCGGCCAGGCGCTCGCGCATCTCGGCCGTCGCCCGAACGGCGCGGAGCGCATCGTCCTCGTGCAGATGAGGAATCCCGAACACGGCCATGATCGCGTCGCCGATGAACTTCTCGACGGTGCCGCCGTGATGCTCCAGGATCCGCCGCATCTCCTCGAAGTAGCGCTCGAGCACTCGCCGCAGCAGCTCCGGGTCGACCTGCTCGCCCAGCGCGGTCGAACCGGTGATGTCGGCGAAGACGACGGTGACGAGCTTCCGGAGCTCCCGAGCTTGAACAGCCTCGGCCCCGAGCGCCGTGCCGCATTCGGCGCAGAACTTGAAGTCCTCCGGATTCTCACGCCCGCAATTCGGACACGTCAGCATAGGGAGAGTGTAGGTCCCGACCTCCCCGAATTACCAGCGCCGCGCCGAGTCGGCTCCACGACCTAGTCTGGGATAGGCGACCTCGATGAGAGCCGCTCGAGCGGGAACAGCGCGCCTGGCTTTGAGTGCCGAAGGTGGGAGTCGAACCCACACGGGGCGTGAGCCCCACCGGATTTTGAGTCCGGCGCGTCTGCCAGTTCCGCCACTTCGGCGCGCAACCAGAGTAACCCGCGTCGGTCGATGACCCCGCTTGCAGGCTCGGCAAGACCGCGCTCTTGCCGAGCCTCAGATCGGCTCTTGGGCGAGAAGGAGGGGGCTCATGGGGGAACCATGGGTTTCCCCATGCTGCTCACACGGGGCGTGAGCCCACCGGATTTTGAGTCCGGCGCGTCTGCCAGTTCGCCACTTCGGCGCGAAAGGAAGATTAACCCTCGCTCGAAAAGTTGAAAGCGTGCCGCTCTGCCCTGATACTTGCGCGCGGCAGTGAGCAGCGCCCAGGCCGTCACACCCGTGGAACTGCTCGGCAACCGGGATAGGAGGAAGGGTGACGAAACGCTTCAGGATCGGACTACTCCTCGTCGCCGCCGCTGGGCTGGCTCTCACCGCGGCAGGGTGCGGAGGAGGAAGCAAGAAGAGCAGCAACGGTGGGGGAGGAGGCAACGGGGTCACAGCTCTGCCGGCGTCTTCCTGCTCGCCGGTGCAGTACAACGGCTCCGGTAAGGCCGATCACCTGATCGCCTCGGACCTGCCGCTCATCGGAGGGTCGCGGCAGCAGACAACGCAGATGAACAAGGCGATCGCCTACGTCCTCGACCAGCAAGGGTGGAAGGCCGGCAAGTACAAGATCGCCTTCCAGGCCTGCAACGACGCCTCGGCGCAGCTGGCCAAGTGGGACCCGACGAAGTGCAGCGCGAACGCGCATGCGTACGCGGGCGACAGCAGCCTGCTCGGCGTCATCGGCACGTTCAACTCCGGTTGTGCGGCGATCGAGATCCCCGTCACCAACAAGGCACCGGGCGGCGGGCTGCAGATGATCTCCCCGGCGAACACGTACGGCTGCTTGACCGAGCCGTGTGCGGGCAATGAGCCCGAGAAGTACTACCCGAGCGGGACGCGCACGTATGCCCGCGTCGCACCGAGCGATCCCAACCAGGGCGCCGTCCAGGCGAAGTTCATGCAGCAGCAAGGTGTCAAGAGCCTTTACATCCTCAACGACAAGGAGGCTTACGGGCTCGGCGTCGCCAAGAACACCGAGGGCGCCGCGAAGGCACTCGGGATCAAGGTCCTCGGCTTCTCGGCCTTCGACCCGAAGTCGACCAACTTCCAGGCGCTGTTCACGAAGATCAAGAACACCAACCCCGATGCCATCTTCATCGGCGGCCTGGTCGACGAGAACAGCGGCCAGCTGATCAACGACAAGGTCAGCGTGCTCGGCCCCAACACGGCCAAGCCGGCCAGCGCGGGCGGAGGCGTCATGCTCTTCCTCCCGGACGGGTACACGACGCCGGCGATCTTCCTGCGTTCTCAGGGTGGAACGCCGAACGCCAACGGCGCGTACTTCTCCGTCGCCGGCGTCGGGCTCGACAAGTACAAGGGTGCCGCGCTGACGTTCATCGACGGCTTCAAGAAGACGCTGAACGGCGCGGCGTTGAATCCGTACGCGATCCTCGCCGCGCAGGCTGCCCAGGTGATGCTCTCCGCGATCTCCAAGTCGGACGGAACGCGCGGGAGCGTGATCTCGGAGGTCTACAAGACCAAGGTCACCAACGGCCTGATTGGCAGTTTCAGCTTGAACGCCAACGGCGACCTCTCAGGGGCCAGCGGGGCGTCGGTTCTCTACACGATCTACGTCGGCAAGGGCAACAACCTCGTGACGTTCGTCAACGGGGTCGGACCCGTGGCATCGCTCACCCAGGCTGCCCGAAAGGAGGCGGCCGGCTAGCCGCTCGCACTGTGACGAGGGAGGGCTTTAACCGCCCTCCCTCGTGCTCTTAGAATCCCGCAATCGCAGCCGCAGCTCCCACCGCGTCGCCGCCCGCTCCTTCGGTGTTTCGCAGCCGAAAGCGGCCTGCGCTCCTCTCGATCCTCGGCGTCGTCTTCGTCTGCCTGCTCGTCGCCTGGCTGATCGTGAACGCGATCAAGACGCCGACCGACTTCTTCAACGTCCTGTTGATCGGGATCACTCAGGGGTCGGTCTACGCGCTGGTCGCGCTGGGGTACACGCTCGTCTACGGGATCCTGCAACTGATCAACTTCGCGCACGGGGATGTGTTCGCGCTGAGCGGCCTTTTCTCGACCACGGTGATCCTGAGCTGGTTCGGCCTGAGCGATGCGAGCACGACACTCGGGATCGTCGTCGGGCTTGGGGCGACGTTCGTAATCGTCGCCGCCTTCGGGGGACTCGTGAACTCCACGATCGAGTTTGTCGCCTACCGGCGCCTGCGGAACGCGCCGCGTCTGGCCGTGCTGATCACCGCCGTGGGCATGTCGTTCATCATCCAGAACATCTCGCTCGCGATCTACGGCGTCAACGCGCACAGCATCCCGCCGCTGATCTCGAGCAACAACATCTTCACGATCGGCGGCGTCCATTACGCGTGGGACGCGTTCTTCGTGATCCTCGTCACAGCCCCGGTCCTCGTCCTGCTCAGCTGGCTCGTGAAGTCGACTCGCCAGGGGAAGTCGATGCGCGCAACCTCTCAGGATCCCGAAGCCGCCGCGATCATGGGCATAGACGTCAACCGGACGATCTCCTTCACCTTCGTCCTCGCCGGCGCGTTGGCGGGCATCGCCGGGGTCCTCTATCTCGTCGAGTTCAACATGCGCTACGACACCGGCTTCCAGCTCGGGCTGATCGCTTTCACGGCCGCGGTTCTCGGCGGAATCGGGAACCTGACGGGCGCCGTCGTCGGGGCGCTTCTGATCGGGCTGATCCAGGCCTTCAACGAGGGGCTCTCGTGGCTCGCGCCGGGTAGTGACTGGACGCGGTCGCTCGTCTTCGCGATCTTGATCGCGATCCTCGTCTTTCGGCCGGAGGGCCTGCTCGGCGAGCGTACGCCGGAAGGGGCGTGATGGGACCTCGAGCGCGTCAGCTACGTGCGCGGGTCAGCGCTCAGAAAAATCGGGTCGCGAAGAGCGCCAGGCTGGACCAGCTCGCCGCGCAGTGGCGACGGATCCCCTCCGGCTACCGAGGCTGGGCCCCTTTCCTGATCCTTGTCTCACTCGCGATCACGTATCCGTTCTACGTCGCCAACCTGCCGACGAACATCCCGGTGATCCTGACCCTCCCGACCGTCCACGACACGGTCACCATCCTCGTCTTCGTCGTCATGGCCGTCGGTCTGAACGTCGTCGTCGGCTACGCGGGGCTGCTCGATCTCGGCTACGTCGCCTTCTACGCAATCGGCGCTTACACGGCCGGCTGGCTCGCCTCCGGCCAGTTCCAGCAGGTCAATTTCCACTTCGGTGCGGTTGGCGTCGGGTCTTCGGAGACCGGCATCCACATTTCGGTCTGGCTCGTGCTCCTGATTGCAGGCGTCGTCACGGCGATCGGCGGCATCCTGATCGGCCTGCCGACCCTGCGGCTACGCGGGGACTACCTGGCGATCGTGACCCTCGGGTTCGGGGAGATCATCCCGCAGTTCGTCCGCAACGCCGACAACCTGCACGGCTTCGACCTCACCCACGGCACGTTCGGGATCAGCCCGATCGACGCGCCCGGGTTCGGCCTGACGTTGCACAACGCCCTCGGCCTGCCGATCCGCTACGACGACTCCTTTCCGCCGACGCCGGACCGGCTCTTCTTCTGGACCGTGCTCGGGATCCTGCTGCTGACGATCTTCTGCTCGATGCGCCTTCGCGACTCGCGCCTGGGCCGCGCCTGGATCGCGATTCGCGAGGACGAGACGGCGGCCGGGGCGATGGGCATCCCGCTGATGAGGACAAAGACCTGGGCCTACGCGATCGGCGCCTTTTTCGGCGGGATCGCCGGCGCCTACGTCGCCACCTTCAACTCGGGGGCTTTCCCGAGCCAGTTCGACTTCAACATCTCGATTTTCCTGCTCTGCATGGTCATCCTCGGAGGCATGGGCAGCATCTGGGGCGTCGTGCTCGCCGGGACGATCCTCGCCTGGCTGAACGTGGAGGGGCTCGCGAACATCGGCTCCTGGTTGAACTCGAACGTCTTTCCATCCAGCCACCAGATCGACGTGCCCAAGTACGAGTTCGGCATCTACGGGGTGATCATCGTGCTGATGATGCTCTTCCGACCGGTGGGCCTGATCCCGGAGCGCCGCCGCAAGCGGGAGATCGAGGAGGGAACGCGCGGGTCACTCGACGAGCCCCTGTACGAGATGCGCGGTGCCGACGAACCGGGCGCCGGCGAGCGCGGGGAGTCCGGAAGGATTCCACGAGGATGAGCCAGATCCCGGGCGCTCTGCTCGTCGCCGACAACGTCCGCAAGCAGTTCGGCGGCCTGCTCGCCGTCAACGACCTCGACTTCACGATCCCGGAGCGCTCGATCGTCAGCCTGATCGGCCCGAACGGGGCCGGCAAGACGACCTTCTTCAACATGCTCACCGGCCTCTACCGGCCGACGTCGGGCATGATCGTCTTCGACGGCGTCGACATCACCGACAAGCCGCCACACGCGATCACGAAGCTCGGTGTCGGCCGCACGTTCCAGAACATCCGCCTCTTCCCACAGATGACGGCGCTCGAGAACGTGCTCGTCGGCATGCACGCACGCCTGAAGGGCGGCATCCTCGGCTCGATCTTCGGGCTGCCCCGCGTCCGCCGCGAGGAGCGCGATGCCGAAGAGAATGCACGCGAGCTGCTCGCCTTTTCGGGGCTGCGGAGGGTCGACGACGAGCTTGCCGAGAGCCTCTCCTACGGCGACCAGCGCCGGCTCGAGGTCGCCCGCGCGCTCGCGACGGAGCCGAAGCTGCTGCTCCTCGACGAGCCGACCGCAGGCATGAACCCGCAGGAGACGGTCGCGTTTCTCGACTTCGTCGCGAAGCTCCGCGA
>MNDB01000084.1:0-4655 GCA_001914705.1 Actinobacteria bacterium 13_2_20CM_68_14
AATTACTGGGGCGCGATCGGCTTCACTACTTGGTTTGTGGGCCTGAAGCAGCCGCCCATGGAAGCCGCTAATGCGGTCCGGTCGGGGTCCTCGGCACCTGCCGCCCCCCGAAGCCGACTCCCTCGCCGGCCTGCTCGAACGCCTCCAAGCGTCGCTCAGCGGCACGCCGCCGCCACCTCGACCTCGTCGTCCGCCGCCGCCGGGCGGGCCAAAAGGACATCGGCACTCGTAACCGAAGGTCCGGCCGCGACCGACCCATTGGCTAAGGACGGGCTCGGGTTAAGCGCGGACGATCAGTCTGTGGCGGAGTGTCAGACCTGCGGCGGATCGTTCGACGAGTGTGCGTACCAGGTGATCGTCTGGGGCCTCGGGTCGTTCGACTCGGTCGAGTGCGCCGAGAAGGCCATGCAGCGTCAAGCGCGCCGAGCCGCGGCCGCCGCCACGCTCGCGGAGCCACCTTCGAAGTCGACAACGCCAGCGAGGGCCGTTGGCGCCGCTCTCGACGACCGAAAGGAGAGCTAACCGACTCCGGGGCTCTCGTGGTGGTTCTGGTCGGCCGGCCAGGGGTTTCCAGCAAGCCCGTGGTCGTAGGCGAACCTGGCCGCCTCGGTACGGCTGCTGACACCGAGCTTGCGATAGACGTTCGTCAGGTGGTACTTGATCGTCTGCTCGCTGAGCCAGAACTCGCCGGCGATCTGCTTGTTCGAGCGGCCCATCGCGACGCGCTCGAGGATCTCGCGTTCACGGCCGGTTAGTCCGAACTCTTCGGCGGCGCGCACCGATACGCCCACAGCAGTTTCGAACGACTCGCTTACGACTTTGCCCTCGAAGACCTGCCGCAGGACCGGCGCCACCTCTGCGGGATCGATGCCCTTGCCCAGAAACGCCCTGGCGCCCCGGCGCAGCGCTTCGGCGGCCAGCTCGGGTTCTTCCGCGCCGGAAAGGATCACGACCTTCGTCTCCGGATATTGCTTCCCCAAGCGATCGAGCAGCTGCAGACCGTCGAGCCCCGGCATACGGACGTCGAGGAGGATCAGGTCCGGCTCTGTCTCTCCGACCCGCGGCAAGACCTCGCTGCCGGATCTCGCCTCGCCCACGATCTCGATCTCGGGCTCGGGCTCGAGCGCGAAGCGCAATGCCTGGAGGACGAGCGCATGGTTGTCCGCAAGGAGAAGGCGAATTGGCCGCAAGCTGAAGTACCTCCTCGTCCGCAGTTCAGGCTTTCGCCCGACGACTCAACAGATGCCGCGTTGGCTGAAAACACGCGGCCCTGGTCCATAGCGGCTGAGAACCGCCTGTACGCCCGGGTGATTGGCCTGCCAGGCGCGGACGAAAAACCGGAGCTCGAGCTGGGCTTCGCGAGCCGTCCAAGCGCGCGGATAGACGATCCGGCAAGCGTTCGGCGCGACCCGGTCCGCAAGGCAACCGTGACGCGCGAGCGCGTTCATCAGCTCCCCGAGGAGCCTCTCGTCGCTGAGCTCGAGCTTCAATGCCATCTCTCACTGATTGTCGGCGACGGCCCCGTGCGCCCTCCAACCGGAACGTCCCGATCCGTCCTCGACTAGCGGCTAAATCGAGGCGTCGGCAGGCGCCTCAGCGGCTCGCTAGGGTCGAACGGATGGGCCGACGCGTCGTCAGCTGCGGACTCGCTTGCGTTGTGGCGTGCGCCCTGGCGAGCCTCGTACGGGCCGCGCCCGGCCCTCGAGCATCGATTCCGCGGGAGCCAGCGGCGCTTGCCCGGACGGTTATGGAGACGAAGACCGAGCTCGGGCGCGCGATCGACGCGTGGGTTGCCGAAGGCGACTCGCGGCCGCCGAGCGAGGTCACGCTCGACGCGCTCTACGACCAGCGGATCGAGCTCCTGCTCGCCGGCCGGCCCGGTCTCGCGAGCGCGACGCTGCGGCTCGTTCCCGCCGCGATCGCGCGTCAGGTGCAGACGAACCTGACCGCCAAGCGTGAGCTTTGGCGCCTCACACCGAGCACGCACCGCAGACGTTTCCGAACCGGACCCGCATTGCCGCCGGCGACGCTACTCCGTTACTACCGAGAGGCGGAGCGCCGATTTGGCGTGCGGTGGAACGTCCTTGCCGCAGTCAACTTCGTCGAGAGCGCCTTCAACAAGCTCCGCAACAACAGCGCCACCGGTGCTCAGGGGCCGATGCAGTTCATGCCGGCGACGTGGCGGGCATACGGGCTCCGCGGCGACGTCCGCGATCCGCACGACGCGATCCTCGGCGCGGCTAACTACCTACATGCGAACGGGGCGCCGCGAGACAACCGCCGGGCGCTCCTCCGCTACAACCCGTCCGCGCTCTACGTCGATGCCGTCATCCGCTACGCGCGCGAGATCCGGAACAACCGCCGCGCCTTCTACGAGTACTACGCCCGGCAGGTGTTCGTGCGCACGGCATCAGGTCTCAGGCGAATCACAGGGCCCGGGCTCTAAGCGCGGAGAACGACTTCGAGCGCGGTGCCGCGGCCGGGCCTCGACCGCAGGCGGAAGCCGCCGCCGATGCTCGCGCTGCGCGCCTTCATGTTCCGCAGTCCCTGGCCGGACGTGACGGTCACGTCGTCGAAGCCGGCGCCGTCGTCGACGATGCTGACGACCCGCTCGTCGCCGCGCAGCCCGATGCGGACCTCGGCGTGCCGCGCGCCCGCGTGCTTGCGCGCGTTCGCCAGACCCTCCTGGACGATCCGGAACACCTCGATCTGCTCGTCGGGCGCGAGTCGGACCCGCTCGTCGATCTCCAGGTCGACCTCGAGCTCGCCGTCGGCGGTCAGGAAGTCGACGTAGCGGCGCAGGGCAGCGTCGAATGGGGCGGTCCCGCTCGCGGACGAGAGGGCGAGAATTGCGAAGCGAGCCTCCTGTTGCGCCGCGGCGGCCGCCTCCTTGAGTTGGGGCAGCGTCGTCTTGGGATCGGCCCCGTTCTCGAGCATCGTCGCGTGGGTCGAGACGGCGAAGAGGTATTGCGCCAGACCGTCGTGGATCTCGCGTGCAACGCGCGCTCGCTCCTCCGCGACGGCGCGGCCGAACTCGGCAAACCGAATTGCCCGCCAGACCCCGACGAGCAGGACGGCATAGGCGAGCAGCCGCAGGAAGTCGCCCGTCGAGACGAAGCGGCTCAACGTGTGCGGCGTGAGGACGTAGTAGAGGTCGGCGAAGAGGAGAAGTGTCGCGCCGAGCGCCAGCCAGCGGTCGAGATCGTTGCCGCGGGCGCGGAAGCGAAGGCCGAAGCCCACGACAGCGAGCAGGCTCGCCAGCGCACGAGCTGCCAGCGCCGCCGTCAGGAGCCCCGGCTGGCCGCGATCGCCGTCATCGAGCGCCGGCAGCGCGTGGCTGAACGAATCCGCGAACATCCACAGCAGGACGAGCATGGCCGGCACGAAGAGGAAGAGCTCGACGATCTCCCTGCGCCGGTCGACCGTTCGCTTGCGCGCAAACGCCGCCGCCGCGATCAACACTCCGGCGAGCACGCGGCCCCAGATCAAAGCCCACTGCTCACGCCTGTGCAGCGGCGCGTTTCCGAGCATGGGTGCGATCCCGAAGAAGAACGTCGAGCCCGCCGCCAGCGAAAAGCCCGCGCAGAGCAGCCAGTCGAGCCTCCGGCCTTCCACCGAGAACCGAACTCCGGCGAGCACCGCGACTAGCACCGCAGCGAGCGCGACCATTGTGTTCAACACGAGCCGCACCTGCGGGAGATCGAAGCTCGGGCGCAGGTCCTGATACGTGACGAACAATGCGAGCAGCGCACCGAGCAGGCCGAAGAGCAGAACTTCGCCCCAGAGCCAAGACTGGTACGCGTTTTCCTCCTTTCGCATCTCCCTCTATTCGGCAGAACCGATCCGACCGATAAGGGCGGGGAAGATGGCAACCCGTGTCCTCATCGTCGACGACCATCCGCTCACCCGAGGTGCGCTCGCGGCGCTGCTTGGTCAGAACGACTTCAGCGTCGCCGGCGAGGCTGCGAGCGGCGAGGAGGCGATCGAGGTCGCGCGAGAACTCCAGCCCGACCTGGTTCTCCTCGACCTGTCGATGCCCGGGATCGGCGGCCTCGGGGCCTTGCCGCTCCTACGCGAGGCGGCGCCGGGCTGCGAGGTCGTGATGCTGACCGCCTCCGTCGCGGAGGAGAACCTGCTCGCCGCGATCCGTGGGGGAGCGGCCGGTTACCTGTTGAAGACGGAGCCGCCCGAGCGGATCGTCGAGTTCCTGCGCGGCGCCGCCGAAGGCGAGGCCGCGCTTTCGGGATCGGTCGCGCGGCGCCTGCTCGAGCAGGTGAGAGACGGACGCGACGCGGAAGGATGGGTGCCGGACTCGATCGCCGGCGCGCTCAGCGCCCGCGAGCTCGAGGTGCTGCTGCTGCTCGACGACCACCTGAGCACCGACCAGATCGCGGCCCGGCTGTTCATCTCGGAGCACACCGTTCGCTCGCATGTGAAGAGCCTGCTGCGGAAGCTCGGCGTCTCCTCCCGCCGCCAGGCGCTCGAAGCTCTCGGCGCGGCCCGTACCTAAGGGGAACATCCCCCGCAGCGGGGGATGCGAAATCACCCGCAGATCGCGCTCTGTGGGCGGTGAGCTAGGCGCGAGCTCGGCCGATACCTGGGCTGAACGCCCCTCCTGAAAGTGGTGTGCGAAGCGCGGTGGCACTGTGCTTCCT
>MNDB01000084.1:4793-8856 GCA_001914705.1 Actinobacteria bacterium 13_2_20CM_68_14
GCGTCGAATCCCGCCGACACGAGCACGAGCTCCGGCGAAAAGGCGCGGATCGCCGGCTCGACGACGTCGGCGAAGGCGCGCTGATACTCGGCGTCGCCGGAGAGCGCCTCCATCGGCACGTTCACTGTCGTCTCGTTGCCCCCGCCTGGCCCGCCGCTGCCGGGATAGAACGGCCACTCGTGCAGCGACACGTAGAACACTGTCGGGTCGTCCCAGAAGATCGCCTGCGTGCCGTTGCCATGGTGGACGTCCCAGTCGAGGATCGCCACCCGGCCGATCCCGAGCTCCGCCTGCGCGTGACGCGCGGCAATCGCGACGTTGTTGAAGACGCAGAAGCCCATCGCCCGCTCCTGGAGAGCGTGATGGCCGGGAGGGCGGGCCAGCGCGAATCCGCCGCGCTCGGCGGCGGCGATAGCGGCGCCTGCTGCCAGCAAAGCGGCCTCGAAAGTCGTCTCGGAGGCGAAGGTGTCCCCGTCGAGCCAGGTGGGCCCGGCGATCTCCCGGATCCGCTCGACGTACTCGTCTGTGTGACAGCGGAGGATCGCCTCGACCGGTGCCGGCTCGACCATGTCGTACTCAAACGCCTCTAGCAGAACCGCCAGCCGTTCCTGGGACTCGGGGTGGCTCTGAGTCGGATGCAGGCGCGCGAACGCCGGGTGGCTCAGGACGTCGATCGGCGGACCGCGTCGGCGAGCTCGTCGAGCGAGGCGCCGTCCTGGGCGCGACCGACGAGGTAACAGAGGAGCGGCGCGTTCGTCCGTTCGCCGCTGTCGTGCGCGGCGACTCGGGCGAGCTCGAGTAGCTCCCGGACGGCTTCGTCGTCGAGCTCGAGGCGCTCGGCCGGAACGCCGCTTGTCTGAGCGAGCGCATCCCGCGCGTCTGACAACCATTGATCCATGTCCGGAACTCCCTAGGTGATGTAGGTGTACATCTACATCACTCGGCGCGCCCAGCAACGCGTTCCGCGACCGCGTTCATGCCCCAGCTGCTGAGGAGGGAGGACGCCTCCGCCCAAGTAGGTGTCTGGTCTTCGAGGGGAGGGAGGGGGGCGGAGGCGTCTAACAACGCGATTCGACGGTAGAGCCGCAGTTCCTCCGCGATCGCCGAGAACCGGCCGGCGGCGATCGCCTCCTCGAGCGAGCCGTACTGGTGCAGCAGGTCGGCAGCCTTCTTCGGCCCAAAGCCAGGAGCGCCCGGAATGCGGTCGGAGGGATCACCGCGGAGGGCGATGAAGTCGACCACCTGGGCCGGCTCGACGTCGTAGCGCTCCCGCACCTCGGCGGGGCCGATCCGGGCGAGCTCACTGACCCCGCGGACCGGCTGGATGATCGTCGTACGGTCACTCGCGAGCTGAAAGCTGTCCCGGTCCGAGGTGGCGACGACCGCCGTGCCGCCGCGCTTCTCCTCTGAGGCGACCGCAGCCGCGAGAAAATCGTCGGCCTCGTAGCCCGGGGCTTTCGCGGACGCGAACCCGAAGGCCTCGACGAGCTGCGGCAGCAGGGCGAGCTGCTCGAGGAGCTCGTCGTCGAACTCTCGCCCGCTCTGATAGGCCTCGAGTGCCTCGTGCCGGTAGGTCGGCACCTCGAGCGTGTCCCACCCGACGACCACGGCCCGTGGCTCTTCGGCGTCCCAGAGACGCAGGAGGAAGTTCGTGAAGCCGACGATCGCGTTCGACGGCTTGCCTTCCGCGCGTCGGATCGTCTTCGGGAGCGCGTGGTAGGCGCGGTGCGCGAGCGAGTCGCCGTCGATCACGAGCAGCGGGCGCTTCACAGCGACGCCTCGAGCTCGCGGATTTCAGCCATCAGCCGTTCGGTCGCCTCACGCGCGGCGGGGCTGATCTCCTGCCCGCGAAGATCGTCCAGCGGGATCGGCGGGCCGTAGGCGACCCGCAGCGGGCCGAGCCGACTCAGGCGGTCAGTCCCCTTGATTGCAGCCGGCACGAGCGGGGCTCCCGCGCTCAGCGCGATCCGCGCCGCGCCGGTGTGCGCCCGGGCCTCGTGCTTCTTGCGCAGCCCCTTTCGGCGCCGCGTCCCCTCAGGGAACATGACCACGATCTCCCCGTCCCTGACGAGCTCTACGGCGCGGCGAATGGCCTCGAGGTCGGCCTCGCCGCGGCGAACCGGGAAGGCGCCGCCGCCTAGGAGGATCGGCTTCAGAATCGGATTGAACAGCTCGCTCTTCGCCATGAAACGGAGCTGCCTTCGGGGAAAGAGCGGGAGTGCGAGCGGCCACGGGTCGAAGTTCGACGTGTGGTTGGCCGCGAGCACGAAGCCGCCCTCCGGCAGGTGCTCTGTTCCGCGCGCGCGGAGGCGGAAACCGACCTTGACGACGGGCCAGCTGATCGTGGCGGCAAGCAGGTAAACGGGTAGCACGGCGCGAAAGGATCGTTCCATTTTCGACTCGTTTGCGTGATCCTGCGTCGTGCGAGCCCTTCGCTACTGTGTCTCGCGTGAAGACTTTAGTCGTCGCCGAAAAGCCATCCGTCGCCCGCGATCTCGCGGACGCGCTGCCTGGTTCCTTCACGAACGAGGAGACCCATTACGAGGGAGACGAGTACGTCGTCACCTTCGCCGTCGGCCATCTCGTCCAGCTCGTCGACCCGGAGGTCTACGACGAGAAGCTGAAGAAATGGCGCATGGCCGACCTGCCGATCGTCCCCGAGGAGTTCAAGCTGGCGCCGCGCGACGCCAAGGCCAAGAAGCAGCTCAAGGCGATCCACAAGCTGATGAAGCGCGACGACGTCGACCGGATCATCAACGCGTGCGACGCCGGCCGCGAGGGCGAGCTGATCTTCGCGTACATCTACGAGACCGCCGGCATCGACAAGCCCGTGCAGCGTCTCTGGGTCAGCTCGATGACGAAGCAGGCGATTCGCGAGGGCTTCGAGAGATTGCGCCCAGGCGAGGAGCTGCAGCCGCTCGAGGCAGCGGCGCGCTCCCGCTCCGAGGCCGACTGGCTGATCGGGATGAACGCGACCCGGGCCGCGACGATCCGCGGCCGCGCCTGGGTCGGCGGCGTCGTCTCGCTCGGCCGCGTCCAGACGCCGACGCTGGCGATGATGGTCAAGCGCGAGCGCGAGATCCAGGCCTTCACGCCGGAGCCGTACCGTCTCGTCCGCGCGCAGTTCGACCCCCGCTACGAAGGCATGTGGTTCGAGGGCAATGAGACCCGGATCTTCGGTGACCTCGCCCGCGCCGAGCAGATCGTCGACAAGGTCACCGGCAAGGACGGCACCGTCGAGAAGATGGAGCAGAAGGAGCAGTCCGAGCGGCCGCCGCTGCTCTACGACCTGACCTCGCTGCAGCGCGATGCGAACCGCCGCTTCGGCTTCTCGGCAAGGCGAACGCTGCAGGCCGCGCAGTCGCTCTACGAGGACAAGAAGGCGATCACCTATCCGCGTACGAGCTCGCGCTACCTCTCGGGCGACATGGTTCCGTTTCTGAAGCCCACTGCGGAGACGCTCGTGCCGATCGGCGAGTTCGCTGCAGCAGCCCGCTACGTGCTTGGGCTCGACCAGTTGCCGCTACAGCGCGTCGTCAACGATGCGCGCGTCAGCGACCACCACGCAATCATCCCGACCGACGTCGAGCACGACGTCACTCGTTTCTCGCCCGACGAACGGCGGGTGTTCGATCTCGTCGCGCGCCGGTTCCTCGCCGTTTTCCATCCCTCCGCGCGGTACCAGCGGACTGAAGTGGTGACGCTGGTCGAGGAAGAGCGGTTTCGCACGCGCGGCAAGATCACGCTCGAGCCCGGCTGGCGCGGCGTTTACGGGCTCGAATCCGAGGTCGACAAGCAGGCCGGCAAGAGCGATGAGGACAGCGACGAGAGCGCTGAGCTGCCGAAGCTCGAGCAGGGGCAGACCGTCAATTGCGTCAACGCCGAGTTCGAGGACAAGCTGACGAAGCCGCCGCCCCGCTACACGGAGGCGACGCTGCTCTCCGCCATGGAGACCGCCGGCAAGCGGATCGACGACGAGGAGCTGCGCGAGGCGATGAAGGACTCAGGGCTCGGCACCCCGGCGACTCGCGCCGAGACGATCGAGGTCCTGATCCGTAGGGAG
>MNDB01000043.1 GCA_001914705.1 Actinobacteria bacterium 13_2_20CM_68_14
CTGGGAGCTCCGACGGATCGCTTCGGGCGCCTGCTCTACCTCGACACTTTGAACGCGCCCGCCTACGGGCGCGGCTGGCGACGCGAGAATTCGTTCGTCACCCACAAGGGCACAGGTGTCTTCTGCTACGGCTTCTACCGCCATGACCCGACGGGCGGCGGCTATGTCGCGCCCCCGAACTGGCCGCGCCACCACCGCCGCGGTCCTGGAGTCGGGAAGCGCTACCGGCTGACCGTGCCAGGCCCGGGTGTCACGCCCGACATCAGCTGGGAGGGACCGGGGCTGCACCCCTACGACCCGAAGAACCCGGATGACGTCGCCTACGAGCAGGCGGGGAACGCGATTCTCGACTCGTACCGCGACCGGCTCTGCCGGCAGCACTAGGAGGGCTTGGTGGAACGCCGCTCGTCGTCGGGGTGCGATGGTCGTTCGGAGGCAAGGACGCAGGGAGCGTCAATAGCCAAAGCTATTGGCGCGACTGAGGACGCAGCCTCCGGGCGAGCAGCGCGGCCCGACGGCACAGACTGTGTTTCGCCAAGCCCTCCTAGCCGAACGTGAAGGCGTAGGCCTCGACACCTGCGTCGAGGAACGTGATCTCGAACGTGCGGTCGGCGATTGGGCCGGGCTGCCGTATCAACTGATAGAGCCGCTGCTCGCCGACTGAGCCGTTGCCTTGCTCGTCGACGTCGCCGCCGTGCGCCGCTTTCGGTGGCTGCCCGTCGACGAGCACCCGAAAGCGCGCGGAGCTTCCCTTCGCTGCAGGCCCCATGACGAGATTGAGATCACGTGCGTGGAAGCGGTAGACGATCGACCCGTCGGCTTCGTTCAGCCGCGTGGCCTCTCTCCCCACCGTCCAGTCACCGGGCAGGGCCCAGTGGTTGAGTCTCAGCTCGTCGGGAGCGCTGTAGACCTGAGGCTCGTTCGGCACTACACCACCGGGAGACGCGAAGTTCTCGGTGCGCTCGTAGCCGACGTAGTTTTCCGGCGACTTCAGGCTGCCCCAATCGGCGGCGGCTTCGATCCCACCGGCATCGACCGAGACGAGGTCATGACCGACGCCGCTCTGGCCGGCCTCGGTGAGCAGGCGTTGAATGACCATTTCCGACTCTTCGTATGCGCCCTCGCCGAAGTGATGGTGACGAATATGACCCTCGGCGTCTACGAAGTAGAGGGCAGGCCAGTATGCGTTGTCGAACGCCTGCCAGATCGCAAAGTCGCTGTCGATGGCGATCGGGTACTCGAGGTGCATCTCCTGCACGGCCCGGCGGACATTGTCGACGTCTTGCTCGAAGGAGAACTCCGGCGTGTGGGCGCCGATCGTCACCAAGCCCTGATCCTTGTATCGCTCTGCCCAGGCGCGGACGTAGGGAAGCTGACGTAGCCAGTTGATGCACGTATAGGTGCAGAAGTTGATCACGACGGCGTTGCCGCGTAGCTCGGCGGGTGTCAGCGGTGGCGAATTGAGCCATCCGGTTGCGCCGCCGAGCGGCGGCAACTCGCCCTCGACTGGGAGGGCCGCTGCCCCGGTGGCGAAAAAGCCGGTGAGCCGGTTCACTTGGCGCCACCGTCGACCTGGCCGAGGACGCCGAAGGAGCTGCTGGGCGCGGGTCCCGGCGGCTGCTGCCTCTCGGTCTGGGTAGGAGACACCGGCTAGTCCCGATTGAAGAGCGAGAGCAGGAGCAGGAAGACGTTGAGGACGTCGAGGAAGATCGAGGCGGCGAGCAGCGGTGCGGCACGAATGTCCTGCGTCCGCCTCAGGCGCTGGAAGTCGAATGCCGTGAACCCGGCGAAGATCACCAGACCGGCGATCGAGTAGATCAGCGCGCCATTGGGGATTCGCACGAAGATGGTCACGATCCCGAAGACGATCAGGGCGAGGAGCGCCCAGAAGCACGCTCGGGCGACGCCCGAGAGGTCGCGACGCGTGGCGTACCCAGCCGCGCCGAAGCCCGCGATGAAGAGTGCGGTCGCCCCTCCCGCCTGCCAGACCGATTGCGGGTTCGTCGAGGCGTAGTAGGCAATCGTCGGCGCGGTTCCCAGCCCGATTAGGACGCCGAAGCCGAAGAGCAGGCCAATCGCGAGCTGCTCGGAGCGCCTGGCGGCGAAGTTGAGGCCGATCAAGAGCCCGAAGCTCGCGATGAACGCCGCGAAGCCCCACCCGTAGGACAGGTCCCGACCAAGATAGGCACCGAGTGCGAACAGCCCCGCGGTGACCGCCACGAGGCCCATCGTCTGGCCGAAGAGCGCGCGCGCCTGGTCGCGCGCGACCGCAGGTTGAAGAGCTGTGTCGACGGAGCTCACTTGACCCTCCCTTGTTGCTCGGGTTTGCCGGCTACCGCAGCGATCTGAAGGCTGCTCGGACCTCCTTGGAGAAGAGCCCCGGCTCCTCCCAGGCGGCGAAGTGGCCGCCCCTGTCGGCCTCGTTGAAGTAGGTGACGTTGGGGTATCCCGCTTCGACCCAGCTGCGCGGGGCGCGGAAGATCTCGCCGGGGAACTGGGTGAATCCGACCGGGAGCGAGACCGGCGGAGGAGCCTGGCCTGCGGCGAGGGCCGCAGCTTGCGCTTGTCCGTTCTCCCAGTACGACCGCGCCGCCGAGGCCCCGGTGCCCGTCAGCCAGTACAGCGTGATGTTGTCGAGGATGTGGTCCCGCGTGAGATTGCCCGAGGGCTGCCCGTCGACAAAGGCGCTGGAGATCTTGTAGTAGGCGTCAGTGTCGTGGTCGAGCATCCAGGCCGCCAGGGACACCGGTGAATCCAGCAGGGCGTAGCCGATCGTCTGTGGCCGCGTGGCCTGCTCCAGGAAGTAGCCAAAGCCGCTCGTCTTGAAGGTGTTGATCTGCTCGAGCGCGGCGCGTTCCTCCTCGGATTCCGACGGCATGGGGCCGCCGGCCAGCGTCGTCACGAGCAAGTTCGTGTGGATGCCGAGCAGCCCCTCGGGTCCCTGGCGGCCCATCTGGTCGGTGACGGAGGCGCCCACGTCGCCGCCCTGGGCGACGTAGCGCGTGTAGCCGAGGCGGCGCATCAGCTCCGCCCACGCCTGCGCGATGCGGCCGACGTTCCAGCCGAGCTCCTTCGGCTCGCCGGAGAAGCCGTAGCCGGGCAGGGACGGCACCACGAGGTGGAACGCGTCCTCGGCGTCACCGCCGTGTGCGGTCGGGTCGGTCAGCGGCCCGATGGCCTCGAGCAGCTCGATGACCGAGCCGGGCCAGCCGTGCGTCATGATCAGCGGCAACGCGTTCTCGTGAGCCGACTTGACGTGGATGAAGTGGATGTCTACGCCGTCGATCTCGGTCGTGAACTGCGGCAGGGCGTTGAGCCTCGCCTCGGCCTTGCGCCAGTCGTAATCGGTCACCCAGTAGCGGGCGAGCTTCTGCAGCGGGGCCAACTGCACGCCCTGCGACCGATCACTGACCAGCTCCGTGGAGGGCCACCGCGTCGCGGTGATGCGGCGGCGCAGCTCGGTGAGCTCGTCATCGGAAATCTCGAAGTGGAAGGGACGGATGCCGGTGGCGGTCTCGGCGGTGGTGCTCATGACGACCTCCCTTGGTCTTTAGTGGTTCGCAGCGGACGAAACGCCGCGCGCAGTTCCTGGGTGAAGAGCTCGGGCTCCTGCCAGGCGGCGAAGTGGTTGCCCTCGTCGACCTCGTTGAAGTAGATGAGCTTCGGGTAGGCCTGCTCGGTCCAGCTCCGCGGCGCCCGATAGAGCTCCCGAGGGAAGACACTTACGGCAGCCGGAACCGAGACGCCCTTGACGTCGAAGAAGCCGAGCGTGTTCTCCCAGTAGAGGCGACCCGACGAAATCCCAGTGTTCGTCACCCAGGTAAGGGTGATGTTGTCTAGGACCTCGTCTGGCGTGAGGCTGCCGACGGGGTCGCCGTCGAAGGCGCGTGCGATGTCCTCGTAGCTGCGCGCGTCATGGTCGAGCATCCAGGCGGCGAGCGCGACGGGCGAATCCGCGAGCCCGTACAGCGTCTGCGGGCGCAAATTCATCTCGGTCGCGTAGCCGATGCCCTTCGTGTAGAGGAAGTTCAGCTGCTCCCACGCCCGGCTCTCGTCGGCTGACAGACCAGACGGCTCCTGGACGGACCCGAGCGTCTTCGAGATCTCGGGCGGGACCGTGCCGGGCATGTTGGAGTGAATCCCCATCAACTCCGGAGGAGCCTTTGCCCCCATCACGTCCGTGATCTGCGCGCCCCAATCGCCGCCCTGTGCGACGAAGTGCGTGTATCCGAGGCGCCTCATCAGCGCGATCCAAGCATCCGCGATGTGGACGGGGTCCCAGCCGGGAGCCGTCGGTTTCCCCGAAAACCCGTAGCCCGGTATCGATGGAACCACTATGTCGAACGCGTCCCCCGCGTCGCCGCCGTGTGCCGTCGGGTCGCTGAGAGTGCCGATGACGTTCAGCATCTCGATGATCGAGCCCGGCCAGCCGTGCGTGATGATGAGCGGCAAGGCGTTCTCGTGCGGCGACTTGACGTGGATGAAGTGGATGTCGAGGCCGTCGATCTCCGTTATGAAGTGCGGGAAGGCGCTCAGCCGGGCCTCGACCCGGCCGAAGTCGTAGTCGCTGCCCCAGTAACGCGCGAGCTCCTGAATCGTCGCCAGCTGCACGCCCTGGGTCTCGTCTGCGACGGTCTCCTTTTCGGGCCACCGCGTCGCGGCGATGCGCTTACGGAGGTCGACAAGATCCTCTTCCAGCACCTCGACGCTGAACGGACGGATCTCGGTTGTGCTTTCGATCGTTGCCAAATCGACCTCCGTTTCTGGTCGTCGCATGCACCGACCTCGATCATCGAGATCGCGCGTCAGGAGAACGCGGCGACGACGCAAGGCGACCCTTTCAAAGGCGCAAGTACCGGTCAAGCGGTCGAACAAGATCGCAACAAATGGGTCCGTCTACCGTTGCCGACTTCCGCGGGAGTCAACCTCCGGCGTGGTGTGCGAGCGGCAGCGAGAAGCCGAAGCGCGCTTCGTCGCCTGGCCCATCGGCGACCCACACCCGGCCGCGCTGTAGCTCGGCGAGGCGGCGTACTTTGTAGAGCTCGAGCCCGGTCGTCAGTCCGGTCCGAGGCCGGAGCGGCGAGAAGCGGTCGAAGGCGACCGCTTGCTCGTCGGCCTCGACGGCGCCGCCGTGGTCCCCGACCTCGAACTCGACGAAGCCGCCGGTGCGGCGGATACGCAGCGTCGCGCCGGCGTTGGCTGCACGGAGGCGTGCGTTCTCGAGCAGGGTCGAGAGCATCGAGCCCGCGTACTCGGGGTCGGCTAGGAGCTCCGTGTCGTGGCTTCCATCGTCGGCCTCGAGCGCAACGATCGTCCCGCGATCTCGCGCCAGCGCAATGGCTTCGTCGGCGAGCGTCCCGGCCTGCATCGGCACGGGCGCCAGATAGAGGACGTTCGCGTCGAGCGCGTAGACCGTGAGCAGGTCGTCGACGATGCGGGCCAGGTCGGCCGCGGCCTCCTTGATCCGTTGCGGCGCCTCCGAGAGGGTTTCGGCGTCCTGCCGCAGCTCGAGCAGGTCGGCGTAGCCGGCGATCAGCGCGAGCGGGCTACGGAGGCCGTTCGAGAGTCTCGCCAGCGCCTCGGCTGCGGGAGCAACGGGGTCGCTCACAGGAGCAGCAGCCCGAGCCCGCGCGCTGCCGCGAAGGCATCGCCCCGCCGGCTGACCCCGAGCTTCGCGCAGCTGCGCGCGAGCAGCGTCTTCACCGTCTGGTCGCCGATCTCGAGCTCGTGCGCGATCTCGCGATTCGTCGCCCCACGCCCGACCAGGCGTAGGACATCCTGCTCGCGCCGGGTGAGCGCGCTCTTGCCGGCCGGCCGCCTGGGATGGCCTGCGTCGAACGATGACTCGCCTCGCACGACGGCTCGCAGAGCGGTCACGAGCGCCCTGACGCTGCCGGTTGCCAGGACGGTTCCCTGCGCGCCGGCCTCGCGCGCGTTCTCGTTGAAGGCGCGCTCGGGGGTGGAGGAGATCAAGACGACGGGCACAGAGACGCCTCGCGCGCGGAGCTCGCCCAGGAGCTCCAGGCCGGTCGCCTCGATCAGGAGCACGCCGGGCTCGAGCTCGGCGGCGAGCCGAGCCGTTTCTTCGGCGCTCGCGGCTTCGCCCGCGACGCGAAGCTCGGTTTGGGCCAGTGCAAGCCTCACCCAGGCGCGCAGCGTCGATTGGTCTCCGGCGAGCAGCACGCGACTCTGAGCAGGCGGCTCATCAACCGAGGGGGGCGATTGATCGCTCAGTCAATCGATCCTACTTCCCTCCTGGCGGGCCGCCAAATCACCGGCCGACGGCGCTAAGCGGTTGCCGCAGTCCAGCGCAGCGTGAACCGACCGGGCCGGTCGGCGCGGAGCTGGAAGCGCCGCGAGTCGGAGCCACCGATTCGCCCTGCGGGGAGGTCGGCAAGGCCCGCCAGCCGGCCTTCATAGACGATTCGTCCCGTGCGCGCGTCGCGGAGACGGACCTGCGCCCGGGCGTCGCCCGAGCCGCTCACGAAGAGCAGCGCGGCCCGTGTTCCGCGGTTTGACACCTCGATCCCGAGCGCGCTCCAGGACGAGGTCAGCCCCTGCCTCCCATGGTCCATACGGGGCGTTTGTGGGGCGGCCAGACCGACTGCTGCAGCGGGAGCGCCGCCGGCGGCGAGCGCGGCGACCGTGAGCGTTAGCGCGGGAATCGACATGTCTCTCTGTCTGTACGGGCCCGGACAAGGTCAAATCCTGCTTAAACTCATAAGCCGTGGTGGTGACCGCTGAGCGTGTGAAGCCGAGGCTTCGCGGCGTCTTCCACGAGGTTGGCTTCTACGCCGCTCTCGGGCTGGGAGCAGCCCTCGTCGTCACCGCGGACGGAGAGCGGGCGCGCACCGCCGCGGCCGTCTTCGCGGGCTCGGTCGCGTTCTGTTTCGGCGCGAGCGCGCTCTACCACCGTCCGACTTGGAGGCCGCCGGTCCGGGCATGGCTCGCGCGTCTCGACCACGCCGGCGTCTTCCTGCTGATCGCGGGCACGTACACGCCGTTCGGGTTGCTCGTGATGTCCGAGGACTGGGCGGTGCCCGTGATGACGATCGTCTGGACGGGAGCTGTCGGCGCGACACTGTTGAAGCTCTTCTGGTTTCGGGCGCCGAAATGGCTCTCGGCCGCGATCGGCGTCGCGCTCGGCTGGGTGAGTGCGGCTGCGTTCTCCCAACTCCTCAAGGTGCCGGCACCAGGGCTCGCCCTGGTCGTTGCGGGAGGATTCCTGTACACGGTCGGCGCAGCCGTGTACGTCTACCGGCGGCCCGATCCCTACCCGCAGGTGTTCGGGTACCACGAGCTCTTCCACGTGCTGACCCTTGGAGCGGTGGGCTGCCAGTACGCGGCAATCGCCTTCTTCGTCCTGCCGAGGGCGTAGCGCCTCGGCGAAAAACGGCCCCGAAAATGCCTAGTCCCTACGAACCCGAGGGCCCGCAGGGACTTGGCAACAAGACTTTCGCAGGTCGTGTGAATGAACCGAGGCTCCGCCCGTGCCCACTGAGATTGATCGGAAATGATGTCGCCGTGCCCGGCCGGACTCGAAGAGTCACGTTGGAGCAGGCGCGTCGGATCGCCGTCCGGGCCCAGCTGCTTGACGGCTCGGCGCGCGGGGTGCTCGAGACCGTACGGCGGCTCGGCTTCCTCCAGCTCGATCCAATTTCCACGGTGGCGCCTCCTCAGCACCTCGTCCTCTGGAGCCGGCTCGGTCGCTATGACCCCGGCGAGCTCGACCGGCTGCTGTGGGTCGAGCGGAAGCTGTTCGAGTGGAACGCCTTCATCTGGCCGATCGAGTCGCTGCCGCTGATCCGCGCGCGGATGCGGCGACACCGCCGCGCCAACACAACGGCCAGGGAGGGCTGGACGCGCGATTTCCTCGAGCGGAACGCAGGCTTTCGCCGCTACGTGCTGCGTGAGCTCGAACACCGGGGGCCGCTGCTCGGTCGCGAGCTCGAGGACCGCACCGGCGGGCGGGCACGCAACCACCGGTGGTTCGGAAGCCGCCAAGTAGGGATGATGCTGGAGGTACTTCACCAACGCGGGGCGCTCGCGGTCGTCGGGCGCAGAAACGGCCAGCGGCTCTGGGACCTGGCCGGCCGCTGGTATCCGGAGACCGAAACGGTGCCGTTGCGCGACGCCGAGAAGATCCTCGCCGAGCAGCGCTACCGGGCCCTCGGTGTCCGCCTGGAGAAGGGGGAGTGGCACGCCCACCCGGACGCGAGCGACGCGCCGGTGCCCGACCGGGCGACGCTGCTGTCGCCGTTCGACCGCCTCGTGCACGACCGCGATCGCGCCGAGGCGCTATTCGACTTCCACTACCGACTGGAGATGTACGTCCCGCCGGCGAAGCGCGAGTACGGCTACTACGTCCTGCCGCTCCTGGCCGGCGACCGGCTCGTCGGCCGCGCCGAGCCGCGCTTCGATCGCAAGACGGGAAAGCTCGAACTGCTCGGCGCCTGGGGAGACACCTCCCGGCTCGACGAGGTGCTTGTGGAGCTCGAACTTTTCCTCGGGGCTCAGCGGGCCGAGAGTGCCGAACGCGATGTCAGGCTGCGGCGCGCCCGGTAAAGGAGCGTTTCGACCGCTCCGACGGTCAGCCGGAGCTCGTCGGCGATTTCGGCGTACGAAAGTCCTTGCCATTCTCGAAGCAGGATTGCCCGGCGCTGGCGCTCAGGCAGAGTCGCGAGTGCCTCTCGAAGCGCGTCGAGTTGCTCGGGCCCTTCGTAGTCGTCGGCCGAGGGTGCCGCCAGCTCGTCCATGTCTTCGACCTCCCATGTGGTTGCGTTGATACGGCCGACGGACCGCTCTGCCTCGCGACAGACGTTGAATCCGATCTTGAGCAACCAAGCGAGCTCGAACTCGGGCTCGACGCCGCGCTGAAGCGAACGGAGCACGTAGATGAAGGTCGTTTGGACCGCGTCCTGAGCTTCTTCGCGGTCGCGAAGTCGGGCAAAACAGAATGTGAAGAGGCGCCCGCCATGCTTTTCGTACAAGTACCGGGTCAGCTCGGCCGGATGGGCCGGGCGCTTGGTCTCTCTGGTGGTCACCTCCTCGCAGCAAGCGCGCGAGTGACCGGTGTGGCAATCGCTCGTTTGAGGAGCTGGCTTACAAGGAGACCTAAGGTTTAAGGAGGTTTAGTTGTCGGAGTGCTCTTCGAATTTGTCATCGGTCGGCGCCCCTCGGTCGAGTGATTCGACGCGTCCTCCTTGAACGTCTCGCTCGCGACCGCAAGTTTCTGGTCTTTTGGCTCCCTTCTCTTGAGACAGATCCACCGAAGGCGGGCGGGGCCTCCCTCCCAGGACGCTCTAGTACCGGCCCTGTCCGCCTTTCCCCCTCGGGGCGTGCGTTCTTACGTGTGGGCCTTCGTCTCGCCCCTTCCCCTGCGGCGACGGCGCCTCTTCGCAGCCGGCTGCCTGGCCATCGGTTCGCGCCCGGGCGGCTGAGTCGGCGCCGGCTCCTCGGGGACGGTCGGGAGGATCGGCCGGGTGATGGGCTTCTGCCTCGAGACCTCGATGCGATCGCCGTAGTGCGCGATCTCGAGCGGCGCGCCCTCGGTCAGCGTGTAGGTCGCCTCGGCCTTCCTCGCCTCGACCTTCAGCAGTCGGCCGCGGAAGCGGAGACCGAAGGCGAGCCGCTCGAGCCGGGCGGGAAGCTTCGGGGCGAAGCTGAGGAAACCGTTGTGGTCGCGCAAGCCGCCGAAGCCCGCGACCGCGGCGAGCCAGGAGCCGGCGAGCGAGGCAATGTGGACCCCGTCGCGGGTGTTGTGCTCGAGGTCGTGTAGGTCCATGAGCGCGGCCTCGCCGAAGTAGTCGTAGGCGAGCTCGAGGTGCCCGACCTCGGCGGCCACGATCGCCTGCGTGCAGGCCGAGAGCGATGAGTCCCGCACGGTCAGAGGCTCGTAGTAGGCGAAGTCCCTCGCCTTCTCCTCGTCGGTGAAGGCGTCGCCGCGCCAGTGCAGCGCGAGCACGAGGTCGGCCTGCTTGACGACCTGCTTGCGGTAGAGATCGAAGTAGGGGAAGTGCAGGAGCAAGGGGTACTGGTCGGGCTTCGTGTTGGCGAAGTCCCAGACCTGGTGCTCGGTGAAGCCCTCGGATTGCGGGTGAACGCCGAGGGCCTCGTCCCAGGGAACGACCATGTCGCGGGCCGCGTCCCGCCAGGCCGCCGCCTCCTCGAGCTCGGCGCCGAACTCTGCCGCCTCGTCGGGGTGGCGGGTGACCGCCTCGGCGGCGGCGAGCAGGTTTCGCTGCGCGAGCAGGTTGGTGAACACGTTGTTGTCCGCGACCGCGCTGTACTCGTCCGGCCCCGTAACCCCGTCGATGCGGAAGCTGCCCACCGCGTCGTGGTGGCCGAGCGAATGCCAGAGCCGCGCCGTCTCGACGAGCATCTCCAACCCGGCCTCGAGCTCGAACACCTCGTCGTCGACGGCATTCTGGTAGCGAACGACCGCATCGGCGACGTTGGCGCTGATGTGAAAGGCCGCCGTTCCAGCCGGCCAGTAGCCGGAACACTCCTGGCCGCGGATCGTCCGCCAGGGAAACGCTGCGCCCTTCAAACCGAGCTGGCGTGCCCTCTCTCGGGCCAGGTCGAGCGTGGAATGACGCCAGAGCAGCGCGTCGCGGGTCGCGTCGGGGGCCGTATACGTGAGCACCGGAAGGACGAAGCGCTCCGTGTCCCAGAAGGTGTGCCCGTCGTAGCCGGGTCCGGTCAACCCTTTCGCCGGAATCGCGCGCTGCTCGGCGCGCGAGCCGGCCTGCAGCGTGTGAAAGAGGGCAAAGCGGACGGCCTGCTGGAGCTCCGTGTCCCCCTCGAGCTCGACGTCGGCAGTGGCCCAGAAATCGTCGAGGTACGCGCGCTGACCTTCGAGGAGGCTGTCCCAGCCCGCGTACTTGGCCTTTGCAACCGCCGCGATCACCTGGTCGCGGACCGCCGCCAGCGAACGCTGGCTCGACCAGCCGTAGGACAGGAACTTGACCATCGTCAGCCGCTCGCCGACGAGGAGGTCGGTGCCGATCGTCACGCGGCCGATGTCCGGCTCGCACTCGGCGGCCGAGACGGTCCCGTCTGGACCCTCGAAGGTGTGATCCATCGCGGCGGCCATCAGCAGCTTGCTCCGCTTCGTCGAGTGGACGAGCACGACCCTCGTGTCGCGGTCCGAGAAGTCCTCCGAGGTGAGAGGCGACTCGAGCATCGCCGCCGTCCGTGGATCGTTCGAGGTTGGCGGCGCCGGCTCGTTGGCGATCAGCTCCGACTGGATGGCCACGCGCAGAGCCGAATCGACCGGCTGCACCTCATAGAGAATCGCCGCCGCGGAGCGGTGAGTAAATGAGACAAGCCGCGTCGAATCGACCTGGACGATCTTTCCCGCCGGCGACTCCCACTCGACGTGCCGTCGCAGAACGCCGTCGCGGAGGTCGAGCTCGCGCTCGTGGACCAGCAGGCGTCCGTAGCGGACATCGAACGGCTCGTCGTCGACGAGCAGGCGGATGATCTTGCCGTTCGTCACGTTCAAGACCGTCTGGCCGGACTCGGGGAAGCCGTAGCCGGCCTCGGCGTAGGGGAGAGGCCGCACCTCGTAGAACGAGTTCAGGTAGGTCCCCGGGATCCCGTAGGGCTCTCCCTCGTCGAGGTTGGCGCGCAGGCCGATGTGACCGTTCGAGAGCGCGAACACGGACTCCGTCTGCGCGAGCACGTTCAGGTCGAGCTGCGTCTCGCGGACGTTCCAGGGCTCGACGGCGAAGGCGGGGTGGATGATCACTTTCGCTCCAGCAGCTCGGCCAGGTCGGAGACGACAACGTCGGCGCCGTGCTCGAGCAGGGCCTCGCGCTGACCGGTGCGGTCGACTCCGACGACGAAGCCGAAGCGCCCGGCGCGTCCGGCCTCGACTCCCGCCAGCGCGTCCTCGAAGACGGCCGCTTCGGCCGGTTCGACGCCGACCTCCTTCGCCGCCGCGAGGAACGTGTCGGGCGCCGGCTTTCCGTGGAGGTGCCTCTGCTCGACGACGATCCCGTCGATGCGGACCTCGAACAGGTCCTCGATCCCGGCAGCCTCGAGAACGTCCTTGCAGTTCGCGCTGGCGGACACGACGGCAGTGTGGAGTCCCGCCTCTCGGACCGCATGGACGTACCGCACCGAGCCCTCGTAGGCCTCGACGCCGTCGCGCTTCAGGAGCGCCATCACGAGCTCGTTCTTGCGGTTTCCGAGACCGTGGACCGTCTCGGCCGACGGCGGGTCGTGCGGATCGCCGTCGGGCAGCTCGATTCCGCGCGCGGCCAGGAACGAGCGGACGCCGTCGTAGCGTGGCTTGCCGTCGACGTACCGGTCGTAGTCGGCGAGCGGGTCGAAGGGGACGAACTTCTCGCCGGTTTGCTCGGCGCGCTTTCGCAGGTACGCGTCGAACATCTCCTTCCAGGCGGCCGCGTGCACCTTGGCGGTCTGGGTGAGGACGCCGTCGAGATCGAAGAGGCAGGCGCGGATCCCGCTCGGCAACCCAAGCTGCTGCGCGTCGCC
>MNDB01000095.1:0-541 GCA_001914705.1 Actinobacteria bacterium 13_2_20CM_68_14
TACTTCTCCAGCGTGCGCAGTCCGGGGGTCGTTTTGCGCGTATCGAGGATCTCCGCACCGGTGTCGGCCACCGCCTCGACGTAGCGTTGCGTGAGGGTGGCGATACCCGAGAGGCGGCCGAGCAGGTTGAGCGCCAGGCGCTCGCCCCCGAGGAGCGCACGGGCCCGGCCCTCGAGTCGTGTGATCTCGCCCTCGGTCTGCTCGCCGTCCGCGGTCAATGGGTCAAAGCGGACGTTCGGGTCGAGTTCGGCGAAGACGGCGCGCGCGACTTCGAGGCCGGAGACGACGCCGCGTTCCTTCAACAGGATCGACGCCGCGGCCGTAGCGTCTTCAGGTACGAGCGCGTCGCTCGTCAGGTCGCCCTCGCCAAGGTCCTCGGCGAGCCAGGCACGGACGTCGATGGCCGTCAGCTCCATGCTTCGAAGACTGGCTCGGAGCCGGGACGAAGGACGGTGTGCAAGCCGTTGAGGGCCGGATCCTCGTGCGGGAAATCGACCCGGAAGTGCCCGCCGCGGCTTTCGCGGCGGGCGAGCGCGCTCCG
>MNDB01000095.1:627-14455 GCA_001914705.1 Actinobacteria bacterium 13_2_20CM_68_14
CTGCGGGTCCAACCGAAGCGGGAGCGCCGGCTCAGCGGCGGCCGCGAGGGCTGCCCGCCTGCCGAAGACCAGGCACTCGAGCATCGAGTTCGAGGCGAGGCGGTTCGCGCCGTGAACGCCGGTGCAGGCGCACTCGCCGGCGGCATAAAGGCCCGGCACTTCAGTCCTCCCATTTAGGTCCGTGACGATCCCGCCCATCGTGTAGTGCGCGGCGGGAGCAACGGGGACCGGTCGCTCTTCGGGCCGATAGCCCGCGCCGGCGAGCCGGCTCATCAACCCGGGGAAGTGCGAGCGGTCGACCGGGCGAAGATCGAGCAGCGCGACATCCCGTGCGCCGACGGCGCGCGCAACCACGTCCCGGGGCGCAAGCTCGTCCGTGAACCGCTCGCCGTCGTCGTCGACGAGCAGCGCTCCGGCGCCGCGCAGCGCCTCGCTCAGGAGCAGGCTCGTGCCGGCTAGCGCGGTCGGATGGAACTGAACGAACTCGAGATCTGCAACGGCGGCGCCTGCGCGATAGGCCATGCTGACCCCATCACCGGTCGCGCCTCGAGGGTTCGTTGTCCGCGCCCAGAGCGCGGCAGCACCGCCGGTCGCCAGGAGGACTGCGCGCGCTTTCACCGCGCGCCGATTCGTGACCAGGCCGACGCAACGGCCGCCGGAGACCCAGAGCTCCTGCGCCAACTCGTCCTCGCTGACCTCGACGAGCGGCTCGGCCAGAACGGCCTCGGCGAGGACGCGGGCGATCCGTTCGCCGGTCGCCGCGCCATCGACGCTGAAGATGCGCGGTCGGGAGTGGCCGCCTTCGAGCCCCCGTTCCTCGTCGAAGCTCACTCCCAGCGCAATTAGGTCGGCGATCCGCGCAGGCGCTTCCTCGGTCAAAGCCTCGACTGCGCTGCGCCGGGAAAGGCCGCGCCCCGCGCGCAGCGTGTCCTCGGCATGGAATTCCGGACTGTCGCCGGATCGAGTCGCGGCCGCGAGGCCGCCCTGGGCGAGATAGCTCGACGAGGCGCCGATCGGGCCCTTCGAGACGACGAGCACGCGAGCATCGGGGGCTGCCGCAAGCGCGGCGAAGAGGCCGGCGATCCCGCTGCCCACCACGACGAGGTCGTAGTTGTGTCCCGAGTCCACTCTGATCCACTCCGATCCGGTAGGTTTTCGCCTCAGAGTTGAAAACCTCGGCCCCATCCTACCAGTGAGCCCTTCTCCCAGAGCGAGGGCGGCGCTCCGAGAGCGCCCCACCCACACGTCCCTCGCGGTCGTGCTGCAGATTCGGGATGGCACATTGCAGGCTCTGCTCTGGAAACGAGCGCGCGAGCCGTTTCTCGGTACCTGGTCACTTCCGGGTGGCTACCTCGAGCCGGGCGAGACGCTCGAGCAGTCGATTCGAAAGCACCTGGCCGCAAAGGTCGATGTGCGCGAGGTGGCACACCTGGAACAACTCGAGACGCTTAGCGACCCCGATCGCGATCCGCGCGAATGGCAGATCGCGACGGCGTACCTCGGCCTCGTGCCGACCGGCGTCGATCCAGAGCTCCCCGCAGACACGGCCTGGCATCCCGTCTCGGCGTTGCCCGAGCTGGCATTCGACCATCGCGAGATCACGCTTGCCGGGCGTGAACGGCTCCGTGCGAAGCTCTCGTACACGAACATCGGCTTCGCGCTTGCGCCTGCGCAGTTCACGATCTCGGAACTGCGGGACCTTTACGCTGCCGCCCTCGGGCACGATGTCTCGGCGACGAACCTGCAGCGCGTCCTGCTGCGGCGCGGCGTGATCGAGGCAACGGGCGAACGCCGCGCCCCAGGCCGCGGCGGCGGCCGCCCGGCCGCGGTGTTTCGCTTCCACTCGCCGCGCCTCGAGGTCACGGACGAGTTCGCGGTGCTCCGGCCGCCTTCGAACAAGTAACAGACTGTTACTAAGTCGTCGCGCCCGCGGAAGCGCTCCCCAGCGCCATATCCAAGTAACGGACTGTTACAAGGGTTTGGTTTGGAGCGGTTGACCCCGCCGGCCGCGTTCCGTAGGGTGAGGCGGAACCGCGACCGAGGAGGTGCCTGATGAAAAAAGAGCTGTTCGTCTCCGCTGGTCGCGTGGCGTTCCTCTCGTAGCAGCGCTTAGCACCGGCTGACGTCTGCAGGCGGGCCGCTGCGCGGTCCCGCAACCGCTTTCTCCAGAGAGGAGCATCGAGTTGAGCGAAGCGCTCATGCGACTCGGGTGGACGCCCGAGCGCGAGACAGAGTTCGAGCAGTACCACGAGGACGCGCTGAGACCGGCGCGCGTCGCGGTCGAGCACCGCAGCGCTTACGTCCTCTACGGCGAGCAGGGCGAGTTCCGCGCCGAGCTGGCGGGGCGGCTTAGGCATGAGGAGATCTGGCCCGCGGTCGGCGACTGGGTCGCGGTCCGCGGCTCGCGGCGAAGGAGCAGGTGCTCGCCGCGAACGCGGAGACCGTCTTCGTGACCACGGCTCTGACCCCCGCGGACTTCAAGCCCCGCCGACTGGAGCGCTACCTGGCGACCGCCTGGGAGAGCGGCGCCCAGCCCGCGATCGTGCTGACGAAGACCGATCTTTGCGAGGACGTCGAGGCCGCGGTGCTCGAGGTCGAAGCGGTCGCCTTCGGCGTACCAATCCACACCGTCAACGGCCTCACGGGCGATGGCGTCGAGGAGCTTTCGCCTTACCTGGCCGGAGATCGCACGGTCGCGCTGCTTGGCTCATCCGGGGTCGGCAAGTCGACGATCGTGAACCACCTCGCGGGCGGCACCGTAATGCCCGTTGCTGAGATCGGAATCGACGGACGGGGTCGTCACACGACGCGCCATCGCGAGCTGCTGCCGCTGCCCGGGGGCGGGCTCGTGCTCGATACGCCGGGCCTCCGCGAGCTCCAGCTCTGGGATGTCTCGCAGGGTCTCGAGCAGACCTTCGAGGACGTGGCCGCACTTGCCTTGACCTGCCGCTTCGGCGACTGCGCGCACGAGAGCGAGCCCGGCTGCGCGGTCCGCGAGGCGCTTCGGAGCGGGGCTTTGCCACGTGAGCGCTTCGACAGCTGGCGCAAGCTTCAGCGCGAACTGGGCCGGCTAGAGCGGCGCCTCGACGCCCGTGCCCGCTCGGAGCACTCGCAGCAGATCCGGAAGGAGGCCCGGCAGCGCCGGCGGACGCAGCGCTCGCCCCGAGGCCGCGCGCGCTAGGAGCTAGGAAAGGGCGCCCTCAACCCGCTGCTGGAAGTCGATGATCAGCCGCTCGCTCTCCGGCAGAAGGCGCCCGCGTTCGATCAGACCAGTCTCGACCCCGCGCTGGACGTTCTCGACCAGCACCTTGTCCTCGGCTCCGACCTGACCGTCGAACTCGAGCAGTTCGCCGATCCACTCCCCGTCGGCCTCTGGGCCGAAGAAGTAGTCGAGGAACCGCTCCGTTCGTGCCGCCCCCGCCGGCAGAACCGGCCCGATCGAGAGGTTCGTCCGACCCGGAAAGATGTTGATCATCGTGTTCGGCCAGAGGAAGTGAAACTGGCTGCGCGCCACCTCTCCCTCGCTGGCAAGGCCGCCGCCGTTCTCGCGCACGGGGCCGAACTGGCTCGAGAAGGCCTCGCCGGGAACGAGCTGGTAGGCGTCGGGTGAGACGTCGACCAGGGCGCTGAAAGCCGGGTGGGCGACGGCGCAGTGGTAGCACTCGAGGAAGTTCTCGGCGACGAGCTTCCAGTTCGCCTCGACGGCCGACTCTGCACGACCGTGGTGCCGCAGCTCGTTGACGTCGACGCCGGCGTCCGCGACGAGCTGAGGCAGGCCCGCGAGGACGTCGTCAAGCAGCGCGGCTTCCGGGTCCGGGTTGGCGAAGAGAAACGGACCCCAGGCACCCACCGCCGCCGGCCGCAGCGAAATGCCCTCGCAGTCGAACCCAGGCTCACGACCCGAGCGCGGCGCCGCCTTGAGCGCGCCGTCGAGCCCGTAGGTCCACGCGTGGTACGGGCATTGGAGCGTCTCGCGGGCGGCCGCTCCGGTTGCGAGCACGGAGCCGCGATGGCGGCAGACGTTCAGGAAGGCGCGCAACTGCCCTTCGCGGTCGCGCGTGACGACGATCGGGATGTCGCCGACGCGAGCCGCGAGGTACCCGGCACCGTCGCCCAGCTCGCCGAGATGGCCGACGTACTGCCAGGCCCGCGCGAAGATTCGCTCGCGTTCACGCGCGGTCAGCTCGGGATCGGAATAGGCCCACCACGCGAGCGCCTCGGGCATGCGGACAGCTTATGCCGCTACCTGGCGAGCGCTGGGACCCTGTGTTTTACACCTCTGAACGAGCGCTTGGCTCGGAGAGCGGTTAGCGGCCCGCTCTCCGGCCTCCGGACCACACCGCGAGCGCATGAGACCAGCCGAGCGGCTCTGGTTAACTGGGGACCTACTTCCAGAGAGGGTCTTCTCTCGAGTCGAACCGCTCGGCTTGGCGCGAGGATACTCCCTCACACCTCGTCGTCAAGGCGACGCCTCGTCGGGCGGCATGACATGGCTATAGACGTCCAACGTCATGCTCTTCTTCGAGTGCCCCAGCTGCGCCGCCAGCTCGGTGACCGGGACGCCCTCGCCGATCTTGACCGAGGCGTAGCGGTGCCGCAGGTCGTGCGGCGAGAAGTGCGGGATACCGGCCGCTCAGCAGGCCCGCGTCATCAGGCTCGAGGCGCCGCCGGGCGTGAAGCCCGGGAAGACGCGCCGCTCCGGGGTGCGGTCGTCGGGCGGGCAGGTGGCCTGGATCTCGGCCATCAGCCAGGCGGGCACTGCCACCCAGCGGCGGCCCGCGGCCGTCTTGCCCCGACGGATGCGAAAGCGGCTGCCGGCGACGTCGACGTCCCGCCACTCGAGCTCGGCGAGTTCACCGACCCGCATCCCGGTCTGCTCGAGTACCCGCAGCGGAAGACGCCGACGCTGCGGGACGTCGGCGAGGATGCCTCGACCTGCTCGCCGCTCGGCGGCTCGATCTCCGGGCTCTCGACTCGCGGCAACTTGACGCGCTTGTCGCGGGCTGGGTTCGGCTCGACCTCGGCGAAGTCGAGAACCTGGCGCAGGGGGACGATGTAACGGCCGAGACTAGAGGGCGCCAGATCGCTGTTGGCGCCGAGCCCTCCTGGACGTCGGCGGGGCTGATCGTCTCCGGGTCGCGGTCGCCGAAGGTCGGCAGGATGCGCAGCAGGTGCGCCTTGTAGCTCCCAGCCGTACCGGCGGAGACGTCGACGCGGCTCGCCTCAAAGGCAGCAGCCCACTCCGCGAACCTGCGCCGCGTAGAAAGTGCTGAGAGCGCCACTAAGGCCTCGGCAGGGTTCCGCCCGGCCGCGAGCTCACCGGCGATAACGTTCTTGCGCTGCGTCGCCTCGCGGGTCTTGAACGAGCCGCCGTGCATGACCGGGTAGGCCCGGCCGCCGAGCCGGTAGCGAACGACGAAGCTCGCCTTGCGGGCGAGCCACACTCAAGGCAACCGGGAGCGCCGGTCTGCTCCGAGCGTTGCCGGAATCGGCGCAAGCGCGAGCAGCGGCGACGGGCGAAGGACGCAGCTCGGCAGATAGACGAAGGGGCGCCTGTCAAAAGGCGCCCCTTCGGTCGATAGATCGCTCGCTTGGCCCGCTACTGCCTCACCATGATCGGGCCGCTGCAGACAGGCCCCGCGTCGGTGACCGTTGCACCACCGACGGTCAACGAGATGGCGCTGTAGCAGGCGCTTACCAGGAACAGCGTCTGACCCCCCGGGCAGGTGAAGGTTCCCGGCCCGGCCGGATCGACGGGGATGTCCCCCTGCGCACGCCCGTTGTGGACGGGGATCGTCACCTGTGTGCCGGTTTCCCCTTTCGAGGTGTGCTTGTTGCCGGCAGCCGGGTTCTTGCCGCCGTTGTTGATGCACTGGTAGTCGGCCGTTGAGCTTGCCGTACAGCTCCCTTGCGTCGACGACACGTTGCCAAGCCCGGAGACGTCGAACGAACAGCTGAGCTGACCCTGGTTGTTGACACTGAACGACTGGCTCTTGAAGTTCGCGGCCGCCGAGGCGGTCGTTGCCCCGAATGCGAGCAAACCCGTTACTGCAATTGCCAAGATCACGAAACGCCGCATATTCCCTCCTTAGGGATCAAGCGTTTCTTCAGGCGCAATCAGTTGCGCCTCCCTGTCGTCGGGGCTCACCCTCGTGGGTGAACTTCGTCGACAGAAACGATTCAGCGCCAAGGGCGCCGAGTAGACTCAGGCGCTAGGCACCACCTCCCCTCTCTCGTCGTCTTCAGGGGCGTCGGGGAATGCGAGGTCGGTGCAACGGCCCCGCCCCACGCGCAAATCGTGGGGTGGGGCTTCTGCTTTGCTGCCGCAAAAATCGAGGCTCTCCGAATCAAGTCCGTCCTTTCGCCGGGGGTCGCGCGGACGGCACACCGCAGTACTTGTGAATTGTCTCCCCGTACGCGTCCGGATTGCAAACACAGAGCCCGCAAAACAGAACCGAAAACCTCGCAAAGAGCGCCCTTTTATCGGCTGCTCGACGCAGGAAATCAGCCGGGAGAGGCATCTTGTTCGTAGAGTCGGCGGGTCCGCTCGCCAGCCGTTACCTAGACTGGGTTTGCCGTCCGGCCCCAGGAGGAGGAGCGTCGACCTCGCAGGGCCACCCCCGCACGGTCTTTAAGCGAGCCCTCGAGCGCGGGAACCTGCTGGTCGCGGAGGCAACGGCGAGGGAGATCGGCCACGTCAGTCTTGCCGAGGCGCTCGAGCTCACGGCGCTAATCGCCGAGAAGGAGCCAAGCCGGCATGGCCGCTTCGCCGTGCGCTGGCTAACGCGCGACAGGATCCAACCATCGACGAGATTGCGCTCGTCGTCGGCAGCCTCGTCGCGCTTCCCGGTCCAGGACGGAGCTCGGCCTTGTCAGCACTGCGGCATTTGGCTTGAAGAAGAGGAGCCGAGCGATCCCACAGGCGCCATTGGCCGCAAAAAAGGCACAGAGGCGCCTCGCCGTCAGTCAGGAACCGCTCGGCTCGAGGACATCGTTACACGCCGAACAAAGGCAGTAATCCGGTGAGCAGGGACGTGAGCGCCGATGCTGCGGAGCAAGCAGACGGCCGCCCAACCCAAACCGGGCCGGCATCCGCAGGTCGGATCCTTGCACTGTCTTGTGTCAAGAGTTACGTTTAGCTTTCTGCGGCCCGAAAAGCCGTCTAAGGCAGGCAGGGAGGCAGGAACATGAGTGAGTGGCACGTCATGCGTCGTCGACCCACGACCATCTCTGGCCTGGCCGTCCTGGTCGTGGTGGCCACAGTCGGGCTCGCGCTTGCAACCGCAATCGCGGCGCAGCCTGTGCCGACCGCAGACCTGGCGATCGTCTCCAACACCGCGAGCGCCAAGCACGCGAAGGTCGGAGACGAGGTCACGTTCACGATCGTCGCCACGAACAACGGCCCCGACGCTGCCGACTTCAACGTCATGTGGTCGTCTGACCAACTGCAGCTCGTCTCCGAGACCTGCGATCTGGGCATCAGCCCCGATACACCGGCCTGCGAATACGGGACCGTCGAGCCGGGGGTGACGTTGACCACGACGGTCGTCGCGGAGGTCCTCAGCACGGGCAGCAAGCTCGCCATCGGCACCGGATGCATGGTCGAGCAGACGGGGGTCATCAACGATCCGAACCCCGAGAACAACTGCGCAGACGCGACCGTGAAGATCGGCGGGAAGCGTTAGCTCGCGGCCGGGGTGCCCGGGTCAAATCCGGACATACCTGGCGAGCGAGCCGTCCAACACCGCACAGCAGCGCGGTCTTGCAGAGTCGAGGAGAGCTGCGCGGTGACGATCGACGAGCTGGCCTTCGCCGCCTCGTGCCTCGCCGCCCTCACCGGCAATGGCTAGCCGGAGGCGGCGCAGGCCCTCCGGGACATGACCGAAAAGACGACTAGGCGGCGCCGCGGGCGGGGCGTAGCCTGAGACGCGGGCCAGGAGGATGGGAAGCGTCCTAGGCGTTGGGCTCGCCGCCCGGCCCCTCGTCGCGGTCGGTTAGACGAAATCCCCGGCCACGCCGGCGACAACCTGGGTGGTCGTCTCCTCAAGCGTCCGCCGCGTCGGATCCACGACCTCGATCGGCTCGCCACCATGGCTCGTCACAGGGGAGCGCCAGCGGCGACGAAGCGGTCGTGCGATTCCACCTCGCCGCGAGCGCGGACGAGTGCCGCACTGAAGGCGATCAGGGCGGTGACGACGCTACCGATCGCACCGCCGACGATAGCGACCAACCACGTCTGCATCAGGTTGCGCTCGCGCCGCCGATTACAGCGTCAACGCGTCTGGGGATCGGCACGTGCGAGAGCGTACGGCCTGGACCACACCGGGGCCACACCAGCACGCGCCCCGGGCACTTAGGCGACGGCCACGGCCGGATGGTTGAGGGGAAACGGCCTGGTTAGGAGGCGCCTGCGTTTTACACCTCGAAAGTCAAAAACCCCTCGACCGAGGGGCAGCGGCCTGGGCGTACACGCCGATCCAGTCCGCAACGCGCACAGAAAGGAGTTCTGGCGCCCGGCGGCCGGCGTCACCCGCCCATGGCCGCAAAACTCAGCATCCTCTCGGCACTAACCGCCACAGTCCTCGCAGTCGCCGCCGCTCCCGCGCCGGCAGTCCCCAACACTCCTCCCGCAACACCGACCCCGCTCTCCCCGGCTGCCGGGGCCTCGGTCGACTCTGTGCCACCTTTCGCGTGGTCGCCCGTCGCCGCCGCGGATCACTACGAGTTCCAAATTGCCGCCGATGCCGGTTTCAACTCGCCCGTGCTCGGCAGCGGCTCCGACGATTTCACGACACAGAACACGCGCGCGACCGTGCTGAAGACGATCCCGAACGGGACGTACTACTGGCGTGTGCGCGCGATCGCGGCAGGCGGCTCGGTCTCAGCCTGGACGGCCGGCCGGTCGTTCCGCAAGGCGTGGACCGGGGCCGCGGCGCTCCAGTCGCCCGCCGGCGGCGGGAATCTCTCGTTCGGAACCGATCCGCTCAAGCTCGGTTGGTCGGCGGTGCCGGGAGCCTCGAACTACCTGGTGTCGCTTGCGAGCGACCCATCCCTCGGCTCGCTCGCCTTCCATCTTGTGGGCGACCCGACCGGAATCCCCAAGGTGCAGGCGAACTCACTCGCAGTCTCGATCGCGCTTGCCACTGGGACGTACTACTGGAACGTGATTCCCCTCGACGCCGAGGGGAACCGTGGCGTTCCCTCGCCGACCGCATCGTTCACCTGGACGTGGCCGTCGACGACCACCCTCCAAGTAAACGACCTGAACGCAGCCGCCGAGGTCTATGACCCGCAATTCTCCTGGGCGCCCGTGGCCGGCGCCGCCCGCTACGAGGTCGAGATCAACTCCTCGTCGGACTTCGCTGCCGGCTCCAAGGTTTGTTGCACATCCCCGACCATCGCGACTTCTCTCTCGCCCACGACGGTCTTCAAGGACAACACGTACTACTGGCGAGTTCGCGCAATCGATCCGGACGGGAACGCCGGCGTCTGGAACCTCGGCCCGTCCTTTACGAAGACGTTCGACAAGGTTCCGGTCGTCACAGCGCCGGCGATCAAGAACCTGCACCTGCGAGACAACCTTACGGACCCCGGGACCGACGCCGACGTCCTCACGGCCGGGTATCAGACCAGTGTCCCGATGCTGACCTGGGACTGGGTACCCGGCGCCTCGAGCTACGAGGTCGACGTGACCAAGTACAACGGGACGCTTTGCGACTGGAGTTCGACCTCGAATCACTGGCGCGTGAACACGGCCGTCAACGCATGGACACCGCTCGGCTCGGGCTTGACGGCTTCGCAGCCCTATTCGGACCCGATGGCCGTCAGCAAGGACACTCCGGTCCTGGCGGTCGGGAAGTACTGCGCCCGCGTGCGAGCGCGCAGCGATCGTGCAGGTCTCGACGATGTCTACGGTGACTACACCTACCTCGACCCGGCGAGCATGGGCTGGGCCTTCGAGTTCACCGGCTACCCCACAGGCGGAACCTGCTCGCCCTCGTGCACGGCGAACTACCTCGGCTCGGGCGACTACGTGACGACCGTGACCGGGACGACGACCGGCCGCGTCCCCTACTTCACCTGGAAGCCGCTGGCCGGCAAGGCGAGCTATTTCGTGCTCGTCGCAAAAGACCCGTCCTTCTCGAACCTCGTCGATTACGCCTTCACCCAGATCCCTGCGTACGCGCCGCGAACAGGCTCCGCGCCGCGTACGTATCCCGACGAGACGACGCTCTACTACTGGGCAGTGCTCCCCGCGACGCTTGCGAACGGAACCGGTGCGGTGGGCGATCCACTGGCCGCCGCCGCCCAGAGCTTCCAGAAGCAGTCGGCGCCTCCGACTCGCCTGGGCCCGGCCGACGGCACGCAGTTCTTCGACCAGCCGGCCTTCCGCTGGACGCCGACGGAAGGCGCGCGGCGCTACCGGATCCAGGTCGCGCAGGATCCGAGCTTCGGCACCCCGATCGACGATCTGACGACCGACTCGACCTCGTACACGAGCAACACGACCTACCCCGCGGACACGGTGCTGTACTGGCGAGTCCGCGCCGACGACGAGAACAGCGTCGGGCTGACCTGGTCGACGACCGGCACGTTCCAGAGGAAGCTCGTAACGCCGGTTCCGAGCGCGACGAACTCGACCGCCGGCGAATACCTCCCGGTGTGGTCGTGGAACCCGGTCAACGGAGCGGTTTCCTATGACCTCGCGATCGACCAGCCCGACGGCCAGACCAAGACCTTCACCGACTTCCGGATGCCGGCCACCTCATTCCAGAAGCTGACCGGAACGGGAGTCTTCCACTGGCGCGTCCGCGCCGAGTTCCCGAAGCAGGGCTCCGGCGAGACGCCAGGGCCCTGGTCGGCGTCGATGCCGTTCACGCGGACAATCGGCGAGCCGGGCGGCCTCAAGACCGACTCCGCACCCGATCATGTGCTCCTTTCGTGGAACCCGAAGCTCGGCGTCAAGCAGTACAAGTTGCAAGTCTCGGGCCGCCCAGACTTCTCGACGAGCATCGAGAGCGTGACCACCGATAACACCGCCTACGCGCCGAAGTTGTCGAACGTCGCCTACATGAGCGGGAACCAGCTCTACTGGCGCGTTGCCGGCGTCGACCCCGACGGCAACCTCGGCGACTACTCGCCGGCTCAGCCGTTGAGCATGCTGCCGCGGATGAAGTTGACGACCAAGGGCAGCCTGCGCAAGCGACTCCGCAGGACTGTCACCATCACGGTCAAGAACGCGGGTGGACGCTGGATCAAGGGTGCGAAGGTGCGCGTGACCGGCGCCGGGGTCAAGGCTCAGACACGAAGCACAAGTGCGCTCGGCGTCGCACGCTTCACGCTCCGCCCGACCAAGCGAGGGCGTGTCCTCTTCACCGCGAAGAAGTCCGGCTTCCAGTCGGCCGGGATCACCCTGCGCGTGCGCTAGACGGTGTTTGCGGGGGTTGCGGCCGGCGGTCGCAACCCACCGCCGGTCGCGCGCCACGCGATCAAGCCCGCGACCGCGGCGGCCGAACAGCCGTAGAGCACGTCGGCCCAAAGGGCCACCCGATCGGTGCCCGCGAACATCCCGTGGAAGAGCGCCAGCCCCCAGACGGCGAAGTTCAGATAGTGCGCGCGGCGCCAGAACCGGTACGAGAGCCGTTTCCGGTAGCGGTTGGTGATCGCCAGCGCGAGCAGCAGCTCCGCGGCGACGACGCCCAGTGCGGTCGAGAGCGGCCGGTAGCTCGAGGTGCCCGGGACAACCAGCTGCGTCAGCGAAAACGGCACGTACGAGTCGACGAACAGTGTCAGCACGTGCAGCGAGACGAACGTGCCGGTGAGCAGGCCGGCGAAGCGGTGGACGTCCTCGACCGCGAAGCGCGGCCAGTTGGGCAGCTTCGCCCGGCCGGAGAGCGTCAGGCCGAGTACGACCGCGATCGTCAACAGCACGAACGCGACGATTCCGCTCGCGCGGGCGAGGTACCACTCGAAGAGGCTCATGGGCCGTCCTTCGGCCCATGAGCAGGGGAGGGGGACTCGGGGGAACCGGGAGGTTCCCCCGCATCTATGGAGAAGGGGGTTCGTGGGGGAAACAGGGTTTCCCCCAAGGGAGCGAGCCAAAGGCGAGCGACGGTCATGCCGCCTGGGCGGGCTCCGGCTCCAGGGCTCGACGCCAAGACTCGTTCGCGACCTCTCGGACTCCCGCGCGGAAACGACCGGGCAGCTCCCGCTCGTCGAGCCAATCGGGCCCGCTGTCCCCGAGCAGGAAAGCGGCCTTCGCAGCGACGTCCGCCTCGAGGCAGCTGCCGGCGGCGACGGTGACCTCCGACCACGGCGACATGGAAGGCCTCCCGGTACGAGGATCGATCAGGTGGTGCTGGCTCTCGCCACCGCGGAGCCAGAGCCGGTGCGTCGTGCCGCTGGTCGCCACGCCACCGTCCCGAAGCGTGAGCGAGCCGCCGCCTGGAAGGCCGACGACCGCAGTCCCGCGGACGCCGACGTCACCACCGGCCGCGACGAAGCCGTCGCCTGCGAGCTGCTGCAAGGCGGCGTCGACGGCGAGGCCCTTGACGACGCAGTTGAGATCGAGCTTCGTGCCCGGATAGCGGAAGACGAGCGGGCCTGCGACGCGAACGTGGCGCCAGCTTCCGGGGACGCCGGCGGCCGGCGGACGCTCGTCGACCGTGACGTGGGCGAAGTCGCGATCGTAGCCAGCGGCTTCGATGGCCGCGCCGAGGGTCGGGTCGACGAGACCGTCCGTCCGCGACGCCGCGTCGAGGGCGAGCGCGAGCACGCGCACGAACATCTGTGAGGCGGCGACGAATTCGGCGGGCGCCGCGTTGACCCGATTGAGCTCGCTGTCGGGACGGAAGCGGCTGAACGTCCGCTCGAGCTTCTCGAAGAGCAGCCCGATTGCTTCGAGCTCGGCTTCGGTCGCGCCCCCGACGAGGACGTCGACTCCCATCGCCTCGAAGCGGTCAGGAGACATTGGTCTGAACCTGCGGTTGGCCGGTGGAGGGTGCGATCGAGAAGTCGCCCGAGCTCGAGCTATCCGATCCCGAGCTCTCCGATCCCGAGCTCGGTAGAGCCGACGACGAGCCTGTAGAGCCGCTCGACGTCGCGGCGTGACCGGGGTTCGTGGCGCGCGCCAGCACCCCCGCGACGACCAGGCCGGTCGCCGCCAGGACCGCGAGCCCACGCTTGACACCGCCGGCTCGCCGCCTCGCTGCCTCGATTCGCGACACCGCTTTAGATCCCCGGCCCGGCAAAACCGGCGGCGGGCGGCGCCCCATCGCGAAAGCCGTGGCGGAGGCCGAAGCGCGGTGCTGCGCCGTTGACGAAGTCGGTCACGCGCGATTTCAGGTCTGCGAGGATCGAGTCGGCCTGGGTTTGCGTCAGCCGGCCGGCGGTGACGGCGGCGTCGATCTTCTTCTTCGCCGCGTTGACGAGGGCCTGGACGAGACCGTCGACCGTCTTCCCCTGCGCCTTGGCGACGTCTGCGAGCGACTTGCCGCTCTCGAGCTGGGTCCGCAGCTGGGCGTCCGTCAGACTGAGGTAGCTCGCCGCTGCATCCAACCCGCCGAACGGCCCCGCATGATGGCCGAATTCGCGTCCGGGTCCTCCGAATAGCGGCACGTCGCCCGACTCGATCCGCTGCTTGAGCTCGTTGCCCTGGGCCTTCGTCAAGCGGCCCGCCGCTACGGCGTCGTCGACGCGGTTCTCGAGTGCCTTCTTCAGGGCCGCGCTGAGCGCGCTCGGCTCGACGCCGAGCTGCCTGGCGGCGTCGTTCAAGACTGCCTGGTTCTCCTGCTGCGGCGAACCGAGTTGCGTCTCCGCGTAGGCCGCG
>MNDB01000060.1 GCA_001914705.1 Actinobacteria bacterium 13_2_20CM_68_14
CGGCTCGTCCTGAAGGCGCTCGAACCACATCTGCGCGTGCATGCGGTGGTAGGCCTCCTCGCGGTCGATCTTCGCTGCCAGCCCCGCGATCTCCGCGTCGTCCGAGTGCCTGAGCGCCGCGATTCGCTCTTCGTCAGCCCTCTCGTAGAGATGGTGTCGCGCAATCGTCGCCGCCCAGTCCGGCACGAGCCGCAGCTCGACGAGCCGCGAGCACCGGTACTCCTCGGGCCGCCGGTCGAAGGCAAGCTCGTCCGCGGTCGTGCCGAGCTCGCGCGCGGCGAGCTCGTACCAGGCGCGCGCGTGCCCGATCTCGTTCTGGGCGATCGACGAGAAGGCGACGTCCTCCTCGAGCAGCGGCGCGATCCCGGTCCACTCCGAGTTCCGCCAGCCGAGGATCAGCTCGTCGTCGGCGATTTCTAGGAATTTCTGAACCTGATCTGCCATGTCCTACGAGCGAAGCGAAGTCCTAACCAGCACCCGCGGAAAGTCCGTTAGGACTTCTCGCGGCTAGTTCACGTGCCTTCCCCAGCTTTTCCTTGAGCGGATAGCCGTCGACGCGGTGGTAGTTCTTCTGTAGCTCGTCCGCAAAGTCGTCGATCTCGTGCACCGCCTCGCGCGGGACGACCCAGAGTGCGGTCGACTCGCCGCGTCGCCCGTACTGCTCGCGTGCGTACGCCTCGGCGAACTCCTCGTTCGGAGCCTCGACCGAGCCCGCGTGCGCAAAGGCCTGGCCCTTGCGCTCCTGCCGGAAGACCTCGTAAATCACGCCGCCTCGGCCAGCACCGCGCGTCGCACCCAGGCGTTCTCCTCGCGAGTCGCCCGCCGCAGCTCCAGGCGCTCGGCGGTCTTCGGCCCGTGACCGGTGACGACGTGCTTGAGCTCGTCCCAGTCCGGCTCGGTGTACTCCCAGACCCCGTCCTCCCGCTTGCGCAGCTTCGGATCGGGAACCGTCAGCCCCAGCTCCCAGATCTGCGGCACGTAGCCGTCGAGGAACTGCTGCCGCGCTTCCTCGTTGCCCTGCGACTTGATCCGCCAGACGTACATCGGATCGTCCTCGCGCGGAATCGGGTTGCCGTGGAACTGCATAAGCGGGCCCCACCAGCGGTCGAGCGCCTCCTGAACGAGCTCACGCTGTTCGTCGGTGCCGAGCATCATCGTCAGGATCACGTCGCGCCCATGGAGGATGTGGAACGACTCCTCCCAGCAGATCTTCTTCATGATCCGCGCATAGGGGGCGTAGGAGCATTTGAGCAGCGCCTTCTGGCTGATGATCGCGGCGGCGTCGACCAGCCACGCGATCACGCCGACGTCGCCCCAGGTCTTGGTCGGGTAGTGGAAGACGTTGTGGAACTTGGACTTGCCGGAGATCAGGTCGTCGAGACACTGCTCGCGCGGCTTGCCGAGGTCCTCAACGACGCGGTAGATCAGCTGCGAGTGACCGACCTCGTCCTGCACCTTCGCCGTCAGCGCCAGCTTGCGCTGCAGCGTCGGAGCGCGAAGGATCCACTCGCGCTCGGGCAGGACGCCCATCAGCTCCGAGTTGCCGTGCATCTCGATGAACTTGATCAGCTTGGCCCGGTAGTCGTCCGGCAGCCAGTCGTCGGTCTCGACCTGTCCGCCGGACTGCACGTAGTCGAGGAATTCCTGCTCACGCGGCGTCATCTCATGACCTCCCAACCAAACGATCGTTAGGGTGCCAGTGTAATGGCTGCAGCCACGGTTGGCCTCCTGCATCCCGGCGAGATGGGATCCGCGGTCGGGAGTGTCCTGCGCGGCCGGGGTCATCGAGTTGTCTGGGCCTCGGAGGGGCGCAGCACCGAGACCCGGAAGCGCGCCGAGGAGGCGGGGCTCGAGGATGCCGGCTTGGTCGAGGAGCTCGTTCGCCGAAGCGATGTGATCCTCTCCGTTTGCCCGCCGTCTGCGGCGCTCGAGGTTGCCGGTGCGGTCGCGGGTTTCGGAGGGGTCTTCGTCGACGCGAACGCGATCGCTCCAGGTACCGCGCGGGAGGTAGAGACCGTCATCGCTGCCGGCGGCGGGGATTGCGTCGACGGCGGGATCGTCGGCGCGCCGCCGCGTGCCGCCGGGACCACCCGGCTCTACCTCTCCGGCCCGGAGGCCGAGTCGATCGCCGGTCTGTTCGCAGGGTCCGTCGTCGACGCCCGAGTCTTGTCGGGCGACATTGGGACGGCGTCCGCACTGAAGATGACCTACGCAGCCTGGACAAAGGGAACGGCCGCACTTCTGCTCGCGATCGGAGAGCTCGCACGCGCCGAGGGTGTCGAGCCGCCGCTGCACGAGGAGTGGCGGATCTCGCTACCCGACCTGCCCGAGCGGTCGCAGCGGGCCGCCCGGTCCGCGCAGGCCAAGGGTTGGCGATGGGTCGGGGAGATGGAGGAGATCGCCTCGACCTTCGCCGCTGCCGGGCTCCCCGACGGCTTCCACCGCGCCGCCGCCGAGGTGTTTCGAACCCTTTCCCCCGGCGGCCAGGCGAGATGAGCACGCGCCGCTCCGAGCTGACGCGCCAGGCGGCACGGCTCTTCGCCGCGAAGGGCTACCACGGCACCTCGATCGGCGATCTCGCCGAGGCGATGGGGGTCCAGAAAGGCTCCCTCTACGCGCACATCAACTCGAAGCAGGACCTGCTCTACGAGACGATGGCCGAAGGCGCTCGCGCCTTCCACGCCGGGCTCGACGCGATCCCGGAAGAGGCGCCGGCGACGGAGAAGATCCGGCTGGCTCTTCGTTCGCACCTGCAGGTCGTCGCCGACCAGCTGGACGTCGCGACGGTCTTCGTCCAGGAGTGGCGCTACCTCGAGGGCGAGCGCCGCGAGGAGATCGTCGCCGAACGGCGACGGTATGAAGAGCGGATCCGGGCGCTCTTCCGCGAGGGACGAGATCTCGGCGAGCTGCGCACCGATCTCGACGACGCGACCGCTGCGCTACTCGTTCTCTCGGCTGTCAACTGGGCCTACACCTGGCTCCAGCCCGGGCGCGACACGGACGAGCTGGCCGACCGCTTCTACTCGCTACTGATCGATGGGATGCGAGGCTACGCGACGCCCTCGTGAGCTTTGTGTAGTTTTTTCTACACCAAACATTCCTGACTGATTTGTCAGTCAGCTTTCGAGCCAGAAGGCGATTTGTGGTTCGAAAATGTAGAAGGTTGGATTTAAGGTAAATCGGGGTATGTTCCCGGCCGATTTCCGTGCGCGCCGGGCGCGCGGGACTGACGCCGGGGAGGACCCAGTGAGCTTTCGCGCAGGTCGAATCATCGCCGCCCTAGCGGTGGCCGGTTTCATGATCACGATGTTTGCCGGCTCCGCGAGCGCGGTCGCAAGCGGAACCTTCTCGGGGACGATCAGCCCCACGAGCTGCGGGCCGATGCAGGACGTGCCCGTTGTCCAAGGAGACACCACGATCGATGGGGTTGCGGCCGAGTACGTGTCCGCGAACGACATCAAGCTCGAGCTCTACAGCCCAACCGGTCGCCTGCTCGTCGACGGCGACACGCTCACGAGCCCCGAGTCGGTGCACTACGCGCCCGAGAGCCTCCCGACCGGGACCTACCACCTGCAAGTGTGTCCGTTCCCGGGCGGTGTCGTCACGACGCCGTACGACTACACGGGCGCCTACTCGGTCACGAACGGGCCGCCTGTCGACATCCCCGGCTCCGACCTCGGCAGCGAGGTCGGCCCGCCGACGATCACCCGGACGACCGGCAAGCTTCGCTTCAGCCCGGCGACGGTCGTCGACGCCCAGCGCACGGAGGGCGAGCCGCTCGACTTCTTCGACAAGAGCGGCAACCTCTGGGAGTCGGGCCCCTGGGGGACGACGACGCAGAACTCCTTCATCCACCGCTCGACCGACGGCGGGCTCGAGTTCCACGTCGACAGCCCGAACGGGCTGCGGCCCGACCCGGGCCCCGGCGGCGGCGACACGGATGTCGTCACGGACGACCAGGGGAACGTGTACTTCGTCGACCTCGAGGCGCTCGTGAACCTCGGCACGTCGGTCTCGAACGACAACGGCAACAACTGGCGCAAGAACCCGGCCGCGGTCGAGAACACGGCCGTCGACCGGCAGTGGTACGCGATCGACAACGGCACGACTACGTCGGCCGCCGACAACACGGTCTTCCTCGCCTACCACGCGACCCAGGTCGGAACGTACATCTACTCGAGTCCCGGCTCGACCGGGCCAACCGATCCCGTCGGCGGGCTCGTCTGGCAGAACGCGTCCGCGAACGCACCCCTCCCGCTGGCCCACGACGCCACCTGCGCGCAGCTTCGGTTCGACCCGGTCAAGCGCAATCTGTACTACGCCTGCAACGAGGGTAACCACGTCCGTGTCACGATCGGACACGTTGCCCCCGGCCAGCGGACGGGGATCAAGTTCCACAACGTCACGGTGCCGGTCTCGCCGGGCGGCGGCGGTCCCGGCCACCTCTTCCCGGCGCTCGCGGTCGATAAGGGCGGCAACGTCTACGCAGCCTGGATCGACACGAACGACAACAACGTCTACTACTCGTCCTCGACCGATCAGGGCGCGACCTGGACGTCGCCGGTGCAGGTGAACTCGTCGCCTTCGGTCACGAACGAGTTCATCTGGGCTCAGGGCGGCGCCGCAGGCACGGTGGCGCTCTCCTGGTACGGAACCGACGCTGCCGGCCAGCCCGACGGCTTCCCGAACTGGGCCGACGATCCGGTGGGGGCGACTGCGGTCAAGTGGTGGGGCTATGTCGGCGTGATCAGCAAGGCAACCACCGCCTACGCGACCATCGCCCAGCAGCGCTTCACGGAGAAGCCGATGCACTACGGCCAGATCTGCAACCAGGGGATCGGCTGCACAGTCTCTGGCGGTGACCGCCAGATGGCCGACTACTTCGGGTTCAACATCGACAAGACCGGCTCGATCCGGCTCGTCTACAACGACACAACGAACCAGCACGACGGCGCGGGCTTGTTCGAAGTCCGGCAGGAGGGCGGCAAGACGATTCTCGGGGGCGACGCCAAGGGCCTTACGGTCAAGGATCCGGCCACCGATCCGACGGGCGACGCCCAGTGGCCGCATTACTCGCCGACCGGGGCGGGAGCGAACCAGCCGCAGTTCGACTTCACGGGCCTCCAGGTCGGTCAGCCGAACGCCGGCACGCTGCGGGTGCGGATGTCCCTCGCGAGCCTGACGTCGCTCCAGCCGCCGGCGGGCAAGACGAGCTCGCTCTGGCTGACGCGCTTCCAGGCGCTGTCCGTGGGCGATTCCGGCGAAGAGGCCTACCGGGTCTTCTATGTCGGCGCCGAGTCGACCGGCGGCCTGACGCCGTCGTTCTTCGCCGGCACGACGACCTGCACGAACACGACTCCGAAGAACTGCAAGGTGCTCAACTACCCGGCGCAGCAACAGATCACCGGGCACGTCTGCGGGAACACGCTCGTCGCGGATGTGCCGTTGTCGGGCTTCGGGAATCCGGTCAACGGCGCCCTGCTCTACAACGTCACGGCGGTCTCCGGTGGCCGCAACGCCGCCGAGGACCTCTACGCGGACGTCGATGCGACGCGATCGTTCGACTACGTTCTTGGCAGCAATCGCGGCGGCTCGAGCTGCTGAGCCAGCGTTCGTGATCTAGATCACGAGGACTGAGGGACCGGCCTGGCCGGTCCCTCAGTCGAGCTGGGGCTTCGGCTCGGCGGCCCTCACCTTGGCCAGCCAGCGCGCCAGCACCGCGTTCTTGCGCGCGCTCAGGAGTTGGCTGCGGATCGCGGGGGCGACTCGGGCGAAAGGAGTTGCCCCGTAGAGGGCTCGATGGCTGCGGTAGTAGGCGTGCACCTCTGCGGCGTGGACCGTGATTCCCTTCGTCAGCTTCCGAGCGACCGCCTCGGTGATCAGCTGTGTCCGCGCGCTGGCGCGGCCGAACGCCGCTTCGGCTTCGACGCGGATGTCGCCGCCCTCCTCGCTCTCGCCCGAAGGGGCGCTGGCCTCCGCGTCGATTTGGGCCTCGGTCACCCTGACGCCGAGCTTCGCAGCAGCCGCACGGATTGACGCCTGGTCGACGAGCAAGCCCAGCGCGATCTTCTCGACCCGCTTGTACCCGGCGGTGTCCTTCGCCGGGAAAGGCTTTCCCTCGCGGTCGGCTTCCTCGTGGAAGTGCTCGACCGTCAGCTCGAGGTCCTTCTGCGTGATCTTGTGGCCGGCGACGGTCTGGACGGTCTTGTCGCCGCCGCCGGTGCTGCGGACGGCTGCGACGATCGCCCCGGCGGCGACGGCGACGACGAGCACGGACGCGACCACGATCAGGCGTCTCACAGCGGCGCATCGTGCCGCAACCGCTTTGCCGGCGGCGCCGTGGCATGCTCGCGGCGATGCGCGCGACTTTAATCATCAACCCGTTCGCAAGCGGCGTCACCGAGGAAGGGCTGGCGGCCGTCGAGCGCGAGCTGCGCCCGAACATCGAGCTGACGGTGGCGCTGACCGAGCGCCCCCGGCACGCGACCGAGCTCGCTCGCGGCATCGACGGCGCAGACCGCATCTACGTCTTCGGCGGCGACGGGCTCCTCAACGAGGTGCTGAACGGGCTCGGCGAGGACGCGGTGGTCGGAATTCTTCCCGGCGGGCGGACGAACGTAATGGCTCGGGCGCTCGGCTGGCCTCTCGATCCCGCCGCCGCTGCGCGGGCGCTCGTTTCCGCGCCTCTGCGCAGGATCTCGCTCGGGCGGGTGAACGGGAGACGGTTCGCTTTCGCCGCCGGGATCGGCTTCGATGCGGAGCTCGTTCGCCGGGTCGACCAGCACGGCCGTCGGAGCGACGGCCGCAGGCCCGGTGACTTCGCTTTTGCCTGGGAGACGGCCAAGCTGCTCACCGGCTGGCACGGTCGCCGCGACCCGGTGCTCGAGATCGAGGACTTCGGCCGGGCGGCGTTCGCGCTGGTCGCCAACGGCTACCCCTACTCCTATGCGGGTCGGAGGCCGGTGCGGGTCGCGTCCGAGGCGCGCTTCGAGCTCGGGCTCGATCTCGTGGCGCCGCAGCGGCTCGCCCTTCATGCGATCCCGCGGTTCGCCGGCTACGCATTTCGCGGCGGCGCCGACCGGGCCGAGGACGTCCTCTACGGCCACGATCTCGACCGGATCGACGTGCGCTGCGACCGCCCGCTGCCGCTCCAGGCCGACGGCGAGGACCTCGGTGACGTCGAGACTGCCGTCTTCGAGGCCGAGCGGGACGCCGTCTCGATTCTCGCGCCGGACGCCGGTACGCTCACGGCGTGACCGACCTGCGGACGCGCCACACGCGTGCGCTGCTGCTCGCTGCGGCGTCCGTCGTCCTGGTCGCCCTCGTCGCCGTGGCGGCCAGCGGCTACCGGCTCGGAGGGTCGAGCTCCGCCCGGCCGAACCCCTACGCGGTCGACACGATCCTGACGATCTTCATCGCTCTCTACATTCTCGCCTCGGTCGCTGTCGTCGGCGCGATGTTCTGGAGTGGCCTCGAGCTCCGCCGCTACCCGCGTCAGCAGACGCGGCGCCAGCGGACGTGGAGGATGGTCTTCGTCCTCCTGGCCGGGGCGGCGCTCGTCACCGTTGCTGCGGAGCGTTACCACTTTCGCGCCCACCCTCGTCCACCGGCCGAAACCCCGGCGCTTGGTGCCGGCAAGAAAGACAACGCTCACAAGAAGCCTGGCTCAAGCCCCGCGGCGCACCATGCTCAGCTCCGCCTGGCGCCGCTGCTCGCCATCCTCGGGGCGAGCGGGATCGCGGTCGCTGCGTTCCTCGTCGCCGAGCGCCGGCGCAGGCGGCGGCTTCCGCGGGACTTCAACGCCGCGGGGGCGCTCTCTGACGTCCTGGACGAGACGCTGGACGATCTGCGCGTCGAGACCGATCCGCGCCGCGCGGTGATCGCGGCGTACGCACGCATGGAGCGAGCGCTCGCAGCGCACGGCTTCCCCAGGCGCCGTTTCGAGGCGCCCCACGAGTACCTGAGCAGGGTCCTGGGAGAGCTGAGCGGAGGCCGGCTGGCCGCCGCCCGGCTGACCGCGTTGTTCGAGCGCGCCCGTTTTAGCCCGCACGAGATCAACGCTGAGATGAAGACCGAGGCAATCGAGGCGATCGAGAGCCTGCAAACCGATCTCGCGGCGACCGAGGCGGAGGCCGCTGCATGAGGGGAAGGCTCGTCCGAATCGGCGCGGCCGTCGTCGTCGCGTCGGCGATCCTGCTTGTGCTCGTCGTCCTGGTTCCGAGCAGGCGGTCGCTGTCCGTGGGGATCTACGAGCTCGTGCTCGCGGCGATCGTGGTCGGCAGCCTCGTCGGCTCCTTT
>MNDB01000009.1:0-11843 GCA_001914705.1 Actinobacteria bacterium 13_2_20CM_68_14
ACGAACGGAAGGCTGGCGAGAAAGACCCGCTTGGTCGTCCCGGGCTCGCCGAGTCGCCCGGCCTCGACCGCGGAAACCGCGGAAAGGTAGCCCGGCACCAGCGGGAGCACGCACGGAGCGATGAACGAGACGAGCCCCGCGAGGAACGCGACCGGAACCTGGCCGGCCATTACTCGAAGCGGGCGAGCTCTTCGTCCACGCGCCGGTCGAGCTCTGGGTCGATCGGCCCCTGGCCGTTCGACGACTGCACAGCCAGGGACTCGGGGTCCGGGCGCCCGCGTGTCCAACCCCACGCAGCGACGCCGAGGATCAGGGCCGCCGCGCCGATCCCGGCCAGCGGTAGCACCCACGCGAGCAGATTGAAGCCGTGCTTCGGCGGCGCCGCGAGGATCGACTCCCCGTACTGCTGGACGAGAAAGTCCTTGATCTGGCTCTTCGTCCACCCGGCACGGATCCTGCCCTGGATCACGCGCTCGATCGCCTTGGCGGCATCCGAGTTCGACTGCGCGAGCGTCGTGTTGCAGACGGGGCACATGACCTCGTTCTCGAGCTCGTTCAGCGTCGGATGCTGCTCGCTCGCGAACGCGGCCGGCGCGAGCAGCAAAGCGGCCGCGACGAGCACGACGAGCCGCATCATGCCTTGTTGGCCGCGAGCTGTTTCAGGAACCGTGGCAGATCTTCCTCGGCCTGCATCTGCCCGATCACCTTGCCGTTGCGGTCAATGAAGAAGATCCGCGGGATCGGTAGCCCGCCCCAGGTGTTCAACACCTTCCGGCCCTGCTCGCGGACGATCGTGTACGTGAGGCCGTACTTGCGCACGTACTGCTTCGCCTCGGAGCTGAAGTCGTCCGTGTTGACTCCGACGAAGGCGATCTCGTTCCCGTACTGACGCGAATATTTCTCGAGCCGCTTCGACTCGTAGGGGCACGCGTAACACCAGGAGGCGAAGAAATCCACCACGCGCGGCTTCTTGATCGCGGCGAGCTCGACCGTTCCATCACCGTCGAGGCGCGGCAGGTTGAAGTTGGGCGCGGCCGGCCGCTTGCCTTGAGAGAGCTGAGCGGCAACGCCTCCACCCGGATCGTGCGTCAGCTTCCAGACCAGCAGTGCAAGCAGGCTCGCGACGCCCGCGAGCGCCAGCGCCTGCAGGGCAAGACGGATCGGTCTCGTCCTCATGCTCAAGCTCTACCCAACGGGCGGGTTTCCCAGAGCCGGGTTTGGACGGCCGCAGCGGCAAAGCCACTACGGCCTCCAGGTCGGCATCGCAAGCGACGCCTTGGAGTCATGCCGAGACGATGAAGACGGTGGTCCCGATGCGGACTTGCCGGAACAACCATTCGGCCTCGTGGATCCGCATCCGGATGCAACCGTGGGAGGCCGAGTAGCCGATCGACGCCGCGTCGGGCGTTCCGTGGATCCCGACACCGGGCGCGCTCAGGCCCATCCAGCGCGTCCCGAGCGGGTTGCCAGGGCCGGGCGGAACGGGCTTCAGTCCCGCAGCCCACGGAGAGCTGGGCGGGTACCACCAGGGGTTCCTCCACTTGACGACGATCCGGAAGCGGCCGAGCGGTGTCGGGTAGATCGCCTGTCCGGTCGCAACCGGGAAGACTCGCCAGGGCCGCATCCCGCGATAGAGATGGAGCCCGTTGGAGCCGCGGCGGATCACGATCACCGGCCCGAAGTTCGTCCGGGTGGTCGCCGGCGGGGTGACCTTCTGCCGCAGCTCGAGGGGGCCATGCTTGTTCGCGACCAACGCCCCGACGATCGCCGCCTCTGCACGAGCGCGGTAGAGCGTGAGACCGATGACCGGCTTCGCAATCCAGGGCCGGAGGTTTCGGAGGAAGAGCTGCGCGTCGACCGGTTGCACGTCGAACCGCTTCGCGACAACGCCCACATACGAACGCACTCGAGCTCGGTTGACCGAGACCTCGAGCCTGATCTGCGTTCCAGGTACGGCGCTTCCGGCCCGGGCGACCGCTTCGCCGATTCGGGCTACCCCGCCGAGTTGCCCGGGCTGGGGCGCGAGCCGATGGCTCCGAACGACGATCGTGAGCGGCTGCGAGAACGATTGGTCGACGGCTTCGTAGGCATCAGCCGAGGTCAGCCCTCCGACGGGCACGCCCCCGATCGAGACCCCGGCAGCGATCATGGGCTCCGGCGTCGTCGTTCCGACCGTAGTAGTTGCCGTCGTCGCCAGAGCCGATAGCGGCCCCGCACCCGAGGCGGCCGCGGCGGCGAGCAAGCCGGCGGAGGCAAGCACAAGCGCGAAAACTCCTGCAAGCGCTCCCCGTCTCACGCGGTCATTGTAGGAACAGCCGCGGGTCGTCGCTGATCACCCCGTCGACGTCGAGATCGACGACCCGTCGCAGCAGTTCCGGCTCGTTCACGGTCCAGGCCCAAACCGCCGCGCCGCTTGTATGGCAGCGATCGACGGCTGCTCGAGAGAGGACGGCGTAGTGGAGCATCGCGACCGTTGCACCCGTCGACCTGAGCCAGCGGGGAAGTCGACGCGGCAGCACCCTGGCGAGCACCGCGACGGCTGGAGGCACGAGCGGCGTGAGCAGCCGCCGGCGCGCAAGCCCGCGTCGATCCTCGGGGTAGGTGATGCCGACAGCCAGCCGCGGCTCCTCCGCCCGGAGGTCGCGGAGCGCGGCCGGCCAGAACGAGCTCGCGACCGTGCGCTCGACGAGGCCGTGGCGGCGGAGCGCCGAGGCGATCTCGCGCCCGTGCCGAGGGCTCTTGACGTCGGCGTGCAGTCCGACTTCGACAGCCGCGAAAAACTCGAGCGTTTGCTCCAGGGTCGGCAGCTCCGGCGCGAGCTCCCGGAGCTCGGCCAGCCGCAGCGGCCGGACCCGGCCGGCGGCGACACCGTGGCTCACCTCGAGGAGATTGTCAGAGTGGGCGAGGACGAGCGTACCGTCGTCGAGGTCGAGAACGTCGAACTCGACGAAGTCCACGCCGACCTCGATCGCGCGCCCGAACGCCGCAAGGGTGTTCTCGGGCCCCAGCGCCGCGGCGCCTCGATGGGCGATTCGCAGCGCGCGAGCACCGCGTCGAAGCTGCGTCAAGTCCTGCGAATGACGACGACCGCGCAGTCGTCAGTGAGGTCGCCGCCGGTGAAGGCGCGGCAATCGTCGACGACGGCGCGGGCAAGCTCCGCAGCAGGCAGGCTTGCATGCGCCGCGAGCAGAGCGTCGAGCCGCTCGTCGCCGTAGGGCTCGCCGCCGCGACGAGCTTCGATGACGCCGTCGGTGTAGAGCACAAGCGCTCCGCCCGCCGGAAGCTGCTCGCGCAGTTCGTCGTAGCTCTGACCGGGGTCGATTCCGAGCGCGAGTCCGCTCGCCGCGAGAGCGGCCACGTCGCCGTCCCGCGTGACAAGCCGCGGCCACGGGTGGCCGGCGCAACCGCAGGCGACGGCGCCGGTCGCAGGATCGACCGTCAGGTAGAGCATCGTGATGAACTTGCTCGGCGCGATCTCGCCCACGACCACCTGATTCGCAGCGGCGAGAAAGTCGCCCGGCTCGGGATGCTCGCGTGCCAGCGAGCGAAAGACGAATTTCGCCATCGCCATGTCCGCGGCGGCGTCGATGCCGTGACCCGTGACGTCCCCGAGCGCGACCGCGAGACGGCCATCGTCGAGCCGGAGGAAGTCGTAGACGTCGCCGCCAACGTCAAGACGGGCCGACGATTCGTAGACGTCCCCGAGGTCGATCCCCTCGATCCTCGGATAGACCCGCGGGAGCAGCGATCGCTGCATCGTGTCGGCGAAGCGCTGCTGCTGCTGGTAGAGCCGGGCGTTCTCGAGCGCCAGCGCGGCCTGGCCGGCGACCGAGAGCGCAAGCTCGAGGTCGCCTTCGCCGAGCGGCCGCCCTGGATCGAGCGACACCAGGGTGACGGTGCCGAGCACCTCCGTCGGCGTCGAGACCGGAACGATTGCAGTCGTCGAGCCGCGCTCGAGAAACGGGACGAGCAGACCGTATGCGCCCCCCAGCTCGGCGGCGATGCCGGGATCGAGCAGCAGCGGCCGCCCGCCGGCGAGGAGGCTGCGCAGGCGCGGCGACAACGGCTGTGGCCGTTGCAGGATCGTCTTGACCGCCTCGGCCATTCGCTCGTCGCGAACGTGCAAGGCCTGAGTGATGAGGGCCTCGCCGCGCTCATCGGGCATCCGGATTCCGACAGCGTCGAGCCCAAGCAACTCGGTGAACGTTCGCACGAGCGCCTCGAGCGTCGCCTCGAGCGAGAGGCTCTGGGCGAACGTCCGCGAGATCTCGTAGAGGGAACGCAGCGTTCGGGAGGTTTGCTGCTCCGCTTCGAGCGCTTCACGCCGTTCGGCATCTCGCCGCTTCAGCTGCTCGTGGAGTCGCGCGTTCTGGACTGCGACCGCGAGCTGCGCGGCGAGCGCGGTCACCAGAGCGAGCTCGTCCGGCGTCAGCGTTCGTCCGCTGGGCGGATAGACGGCGAGCAGTCCGATCAGGTCCTCGCGAACGCGGAGCGGCAGGCCGACTGCGGCTTCGATGCCCGTTTCGGCAAGCTGCTCGCGCACCGAGGCGAGCCGGAGATCGGACCTCGCGTCGTCGATCAGCATCGCCTCGCGCCCGCGCAGCGGGCCTCGGGCTAGCTCGATCATCCGCTCGGCCACACGGGTGTGCGGCCCGGCCAGGCCGCGGCCGGCGGCCTCGAACAGCCGATCCTCATCGGGCTCCAGCAAATAGACGGCCAGCCGGTCGGCGCCGACCAGCTCGGCGATCCGGTCGATCGCCGTCTCCAGCGTGTGCGCCAGCGAGAGTTGCGCGATCGCCTGGCCGACAACGGCGACCAGTGCCCGGCTGCGGTCGAGCTCGACCGCCTGCCGGTGCGCGCGCTCGCTCGAGCGGAGGGCATGAGCCGCCCGCGCCGCGAACGTCGTCAGCGCGTCGAGCAGGTCGTCGGAGGGGACGAGCGGCTGTTCGAACCGGAGCTGAAGGGCGCCCAACGGGGGCTGGCCGAGCAACAGAACCCAGGAACTCGAGGTGACGGCAAAGGGCGCCCGCGCGGCGAGCGCGTCCACAACCTCGCGTTCGTCCTGGCCGTCCGTGCCGAACGTACCGCCGACATACGGCTCCAGGTCGTCGCCGAGCCGCCAGACGACTGCGCCCTCGGCACCGCTTCCCTGGGCCGCCAGCCGCGCGATCTCGTCTGCGGTGCGCTGCACGTCGAGGCCGGTGGCGAGCGCGTCTCCGCCGAGGCGCAGGAGGTCGCGGGCCGGAAGCGGCGAAACGCCCTTGCCGTTCCCACCCAGACCCCCCAGCGCGATCGCGGCGTGCTCGGCCGCCAGCCGCCCGAGAGTTTCTTCTTCGGTCGTGAAGGACTGCGCATGCCGGAAGAGCTCCAACCGGCCGAGCTCGCGGCCCCCGAGTGCGATTGGCAGCGCGAGCGCGACGTCGAATCCAAGCCGGTGCCCAGTGGAGCGCACGGCGTCGCCGTCCGCGAACGGCGCAGCCCGCGAGCCCTGCAACTCGGCGGCGACGGAGGTCGACGACGCCGAGACCGCGCGAGCCTCGAGCCAACGGCCGTCCTCGGCGAGCACGCGCACGACAACGACCTCGGCGGCGGCGGCAGCGGCAGTCGCTCCCGCAATCGCGTCCAACGCGTCGTCGCGAGAACCACCCTCGGCCAGACGCCTGATAGCGCCCGTCAGCGCTTCGAGCGCCTTGGCGCCCTCGGCTGCTCCCTTCGTTCGGCCCCGGTCGATGCTCATCGGCCCCCAGTCGGGAGTATGGCGGCATGTAAGCAGGCCGGCCTTCTAGTGGCCTGATCGGTAGCGTTGCCCGCTTCCTGGGTCGCGACCCAGGGAGCTTGGCCATGTTGCCGATCAGGCCACTAAACTTGCGCGGATGGCGGAGCCCGCAAGGAAGACGCCCCCGCCGGATGTGCCCGTCTACGACCCGGGGGTTGTCCGTCGCGAATACCGGCGCCAGCGGGCGAGGCGGGAGGCCCGGCTGCAGCGCACGCGCGAGCGGCGCGCGGCGAACGTCCGCTTCTGGCTGATCGTGCTGGCTCTGCTCGCGCTCAGCGTCTATCTGAGCATCGCCATGTGGCATCAGGTGCAGAGGCTGTTTGGGCTCTAGTCGCGAGCGGGCGCGGAGGTCGCCAGCGCCCGGCCGAAGGGCCGCCACAGACCTGCTTGCCAAGACTCGCAGCCGCACATCGCACACGGCGGGAGCTCCCTGCAGACGGTGATCGCGTATCCGCAATCGGCGCAGCGGAACTCGCCTTTCACATGATCCCCGGCGGCGGAAAGCTGGATTTCGTCGCCGCCGGCGGCAGTGGTCGGATCTTCGCGAGACGCCCTCATTCCAACCTCTTCGATCGGCAACATATGAATCAAACCACGAAAGATGCACATACTTCCACCGTGGCAACCGAGGAACCCTCTCCCCAGCCCGTGAGCCGCAGGCCCGCCGACCGCATTCAGGCGATGCCGGGCGGCATGACCGCGGTCGGCGAGCGAGCTACCTGGATCGCCGGTCTCGTGCTCAGTATCTCGGCCTTCACCGACTGGTACGCGGGCTCCGGCGCGGTCGGGCCTACGATCGGCGTGATCGGCTGGCATACCGGAACGCTCGGCAAGCTCGTCTTCTTCATCGGGCTGGCGGTGATCGCGCTCGTCGCGCTCCGCGAGGCGGGGATCGAGCTGCCACCGACAGTCCCGGAAAGCCTGATCGTGATCGCGCTGGGCTCGCTCTCGACGATCTTCGTCCTCATCCGCCTGATCTCGATCCCCGACGAGTTCCTGCCGGCAAGCGGACGCGGAATCGGAATCTGGATCAGCCTGCTGGCGTCGCTCGCCGTAATCGGGGCAGGTTTACTGACAGCCAGCGAAGAGCTATAGGCCGGCCCGCCACCGCCAGCGACGTGCCAGGAACCTGAGAGCCAAGGCGATCGCGACCCCGAGGACGGCGCCGCCGAGCACGTCGAGCGGGTAGTGCACGCCGACATAGACGCGAGACCAGGCGATCGCGGCGGCAAGGAGGAAGAAGGCGGGTGCAGCGCGCGGCGCGTTGAACGCCAGGATCGTCGCGCAGGCGAAGCTCACCGTCGCGTGACCGGACGGAAACGAGCCGTCGTGCGGCGCGTGGACGAGCGGTTTCGGCGTCGCGTAGACGTCGTTGGGCCGCACTCTGCCGACCCACTGCTTGAGCCCATACGAGATGAGCTGCCCCGCAAAGTCGGCGATCGCGACTTGCAGGAAGAGCGGCGGGCGTCTCCACAAGACGGCGAGCACTGCCGCAATCGCGAGCCAGACCAGCCCCTGGCCGCCGATCCAGGACAGTCCTTCGAAGACCGGGTTCAGCCACCCGACCCGATGGTGGACGGCCCAGCGCTCAAGCTGCCGGTCGTAGCTCAGGCTGGAAGCAGCTGCTTGGCGTGCTCGATCAGCTGCTGCGGATCAAAAGGCTTCCCGACGAAGCCCTGCGCGCCCCGAGCGGTGGCCTCCTGGGCAGATTGCTCGTCGACCTTGCCGCTGAACATCACGACGGGGATCGCGCCGACTCCGTGCCGTTCCTGTACTCGCCGGAGCATTTCCCACCCATCGACCTCGGGCATCATCACGTCGAGCAGGATCAGGTCAGGCGAGACTTCGTCGAGCACTCCGAGTCCTTCTTCTGCGCTGCCGGCCTCGCGCACCGCGTAGCCCTCCATCTCGAGGTTGACGCGCACGTACTCGCGCACTCGCTCGTCGTCGTCGACGATCAGGACGAGCGGGCCCTGCTGCATCGAGCCGCCCGGGCCGGAGCGGTTGAGGAAGTTGTCGAGGTCGGGCCGGCGATAGCGGCGATGCCCGCCAGGCGTATAGAACGCGGGCACTCGGCCCTGATCGGACCACTTCCGAATCGTGCTCTGGGCGACGCCGAGGTACTTCGCGGCCTGGCCGAGCGTCAACCAGTCGGGATCGCTCGTCGGAGCGCGTCTGCCTGGAAACTCGCGGCGGGCCACGATCAAAAGCTACCCAAAGCTGCCAATTCTTAACCTGATCGCGTCGCGGTGAGCGGCGGCAGCGTCCTGAAGGAGGTCTGCACTCCGCCGGGACGCGGGTTGTCGTGCAGCGCCTGCCCGAGCGCGACCCCGACCGCGAAAACGACCACGAGCACGAGGCCGAGCAGGATCTTGTTCCGAGCCGGCCGGCGCCGGGCGCGGCGTCGCCCGGTCACGCCACGGCCGTTCCGCGGCGTAGTCGTTGACCGCGTCACGGCTCGTAGTCCACGGCGCCGCGCGAGTAGAGATGGAACGCCGCGTCGGTGACTGTCGAAAGCCGTCGTGGCCAGCCGCTAGCCGGCTCGGTCTCTTCGACGGCCTCCCGGCTCCAGACCTCGGCCGACGCGTAGGCATCTGCGAGCTCCGCAAGGGTGAAGCTCTGACCGACGCGGCGGCGAAGCGCGGCGGTGACCGCTTCGAGCTCCTCGAGCCAGGCCTCGCTACGGGGCGCCTCGCGCACCTCCTGCTGGAACCGGCGGTGAACCAGTTCCCACTCGCGGCGAGTCTGATCGAGGGCGATCCATGGCCGGCGTTACCGGTCAGATCGCTATCGCGGTGCAGCAGCCTGAATCCGGCCAGAGGTGGTCCAGCTCGGCGAGGATCCGCTCGCCGAGCTCGTAGCCCGGGCGCGCGAGCGCGAACGCGGCGTGCGCGTGGAGGCACTTCAGGCTGCCGCTGCGGGTCGACCCGCCGATCCCGCCGGGGAGCTCGGGTCGCAGCGCGCGCTGTTCCTCGTTCGCACGGTCGAGGCTCTCCCGAAGCGCAGGGTCCTCCTCGACTGCGCGCGTCCAGCGTTCGACCCCACCGCGTGCCTCCAGCCGCGAGATCGCCGCCACGAGCTGCGGGCAGGTCAAGTAGTACGTCGTCGGGAAAGGCGCCCCGGCACCGTCATGCGGCCACTGCTCCGTCACGGCCGGCCGGCCGTAGGGGCAGCGGACGGCTACGCGCCGGAAGGCGCGGGGCGGGCGACCGAGCTGTCGCGCAACGACGGCCTCATCGTTCATGCCGCCTGATCGTATGCTGCGCGTGCTTCCAGGCCTGGATCCCCTTGACGATGAAGAGACGCTCCCCGGGCTTGACGAGTCCGAGCCGGCGCGCCTCCCGCACGAGCGCCGAGTCGCTCGCCGTATCGGCGAGCTTGCGCTCCAGCTGCCGTTTCTCCGCGCGGAGGCTCTGGACCTGGCTCGAGCGCTCGACGAGCGTATGGCGCGTGTCGACGTACGTGTGCAAGGGCCGGTAGTAGAGAAGTCCGACGAGGCAGAGCGCCCCGACGCCGAGCCAGCGGCGAACGAGCACGCCACGCCGCCCTCGGCGCTTGCGTTCTGAGGCGCTCGACCGCGAGGGCGTCCGGGCTCTGCCCGGGCGTCCGCTTGCTTTTGCCTGACCGGCCATGGGTCGTCGATCTTCGCGCGGCGGACACGCGGTCCTGCTTGGTGGACGTCTAGACCGTTTCGACCTTGATCACGTTCGTCGAGCCGGCGATGTTGACCGCTGTGCCCGCCGTGAGCACGACGCGGTCGCCGGACTCGACGACGCCGGACTCGCGGGCCGCGTCGACCGACCGCTCCCAGAGCTCCTCGACGTCGGCGCATTCGGGGATTCGCAGCGGGATTACGCCCCACTCGATCGCCATCTGCCGCCATGCGTACTCGTGATGCGTGAGACCGAGTACGGGCCGGCGCGGCCGCAGTCGCGCGACCGCCGAGGCGGTGCGACCGCTGAAGGTTGGTACGAGGATCGCGGACGCCCGAAGCGTCTCAGCGAGGTCGCAGGCGCCGTTGGACATCGCCTGCCCCACCGTCGGCTCCTCCCCCGCCTCCGGCAGCTGGTGGCGATAGCCAAGGCTCGGCTCCACGGCGCGGGCGATTCGAGTCATCGTCGTCACCGCTTCGATCGGGAACTCGCCGATCGCGGTCTCGCCGGAGAGCATCAGCGCGGATGTCCCGTCGAGGATCGCGTTCGCGACATCGCTCGCCTCGGCGCGCGTGGGCTCGGGCTGGTGGATCATCGACTCGAGCATCTGCGTCGCCGTGATCACTGGTTTGCCGTGGTCGAGGGCTCCGATGATGATCCGCTTCTGGAGCAGCGGCACAAGCTCCGGGCCGATCTCGACACCGAGGTCGCCGCGCGCGACCATGACCGCGTCGGCATCCTGCAGGATCGCATCGAGCGCGTCGACGGCCTCCGCCTTCTCGATCTTCGCGATCACGTTCGCCGTCGACCCGGCCTGCTTGATCAGATCCTTGAGATCGCGTACGTCGGCCGCGGCGCGGACGAAAGACAGAGCGACGAAGTCGACATCGAGTGCCATGGCGAATTCGAGGTCGTCCATATCCTTCCGGGTGAGCGAGGGAATCGGCACGGGAACGCCGGGAAGGTTCACGCCCTTGTGCGCGCTGACGATGCCGCCGGCGAGCACGGCGCACTCGGCGCGGCCACTCCTGATGCGCTCGACGCGGAGGCGGACCAGGCCGTCGTCGATCAGCACCTCATGGCCCGGCTGCAGCACCTCGCCGATCACCGCCGGCAGCACGGGCAGCTCGCCGTTGCGCGAGCTCTCGTCGCCGGTGACGACCACCTCGTCGCCGCGCGCCAGCGTCACCGGATCCGGAAGGTTGCCGATCCGGAGCTTCGGGCCCTGCAGATCGGCGATCAGCGCCAGCGGGCGGCCGATCGTCTCCTGCACGTCGCGGATGAGGCGGGCGCGCTCCGCGTGCTCCTCGCGGGTGCCGTGGGAAAGATTGAGCCGCGCGGCGTCCATCCCTGATTCGACGAGCGCACGCACTCCTTCGGCGGTGCCCGTCGCGGGTCCGATCGTGGCGACGATCTTGGTTCTCCGCGGTTGGTCTCTCACCATGTCAGCGTAGTGGTCCGGTCGGTAATGTTGCCCGCTTCCTGGGTCGCGAGCACCAAGCTAGAGGCCGCGATCGTCCGCTGGCAAGGCTTGCAGCCTTGACAAGGGCGAGCGTGGACTCTGGCGCAGCGTGATCGCGGGCCAGGGGGCTGGCGAACATTGCCGATCGGGCCACTTCCTCCGGCTCTTCGACGCTCCTGCCCTTATGACCTCTTCGACAGCCGGGCGGTTGCGGAGATCGCGAAGCCGGTTTAGCTGGAGAAGCGCGGAAAGGCATCCCGGCCCGGATAGACCGCGCGCGGGCCGAGCTCTTCCTCGATCCGCAGCAGCTGGTTGTACTTGGCGACGCGGTCGCTTCTTGCCGGCGCGCCGGTCTTGATCTGACCCGTGTTGTACGCGACCGCCAGGTCGGCGATCGTCGCGTCCTCCGTCTCGCCCGAGCGATGGGACATCACTGTGCTGTAGCCGCTCGTTCGGGCCAGGTTCAACGCTTCGACGGTTTCCGTGATCGTCCCGATCTGGTTGACCTTGACGAGGATCGAGTTGGCAACCTTGCGCTCGATTCCCTCCCGGAGGCGATCCGAGCTCGTGACGAAGACGTCGTCGCCGACGAGCTGGACGCGATCGCCGAGCTCGGCGGTCAGCTGCGCCCACCCGTCCCAATCGTCCTCGGCCAGGGGATCCTCGAGCGAGACGATCGGGTAGCGCTCGATTAGCTCCGCCCAGAACGCCGGCATCTCGTCGCTCCGCAGCTCGCGGCCCTCGAAGCGATAGACGCCGTCCCGGAAGACCTCGCTCGTGGCCGGATCCAGTGCGATCGCGACCCGGTCGCGATGACCGACGCGGTCGGCCGCCTCGAGGATCGCTTCGATCGCCGCCTCGCTCGACTCGAGGTTCGGGGCGAAGCCGCCCTCGTCGCCGACGCCGGTTTCGAGCCCCCGCTCGTGCAGGACCTGCTTGAGCGAGTGGTAGA
>MNDB01000009.1:11937-15145 GCA_001914705.1 Actinobacteria bacterium 13_2_20CM_68_14
TGAGCGAAGAGCGAGACCCCCTGATCGGCGGCCGCTGCCTTCGCAGTCGCAAGCGAGACGCCGAGGATCGCGTTCGCGCCGAGCCTGCTCTTGTTCGGCGTCCCGTCGAGCTCGATCATGGCCCGGTCGAGCGCGGCCTGGTCGAGGGGGTCGCGACCACGGACCGCATCGGCGATCTCCCCGTCGACGTTGGCGACCGCCGTGGTGACGCCCTTGCCGCCGTAGGCGTCGCCGCCGTCGCGGAGCTCGACCGCTTCGTGCACCCCCGTCGATGCCCCCGAAGGCACCGCGGCGCGGCCAAGCGCGCCGGAATCGAGGTGAACGTCGACCTCGACGGTCGGATTCCCTCGCGAGTCGAGGATCTGGCGCGCGTGGACGCTTTCGATCGCGCTCATGTGAGCGTCTCCTTGGCCCGGTCGAAGTAGCCGTCCTGCTCGGCGAGCGGTAGCTCGTCGAAGCGCCGGCCCTCGCCGGCGGCGAGCCGCTCCGCCTCTTCGACCCGGGCGACGAAGCGGTCGCTGACGGTTCGGAGGGCAACCTCGGGATCGACGTTGAGGCGGCGCGCAACGTTGACCGCCGAGAAGAGAACGTCGCCGACCTCGCCCGCGATCGAGGCGTCCGGTTCGGTCTCGGCGGAACTCTCGCCCACGCGCGCCAGCGCTTCTTTCAGCTCGGCGAGCTCTTCGTCCAGATCGTCGAGAGCCCCGGGCGTGTCGGGATATTCGAACCCGACCGCGGCCGCGCGGCGCTGGATCTTCCGCGCATAGATCAGAGAGGGCAGGTTGCCGGGGACGTCGTGGAAGATCCCTTCCCGCCCCTCCTGCTCGCGCTTGAGGCGCTCCCAGTTCTCGCGCACGCGGCCTGCCGTCCTGGCCTCGACCTCGCCGAAGACGTGCGGATGGCGAGCGACGAGCTTCGCATGGATCCCGCGCGCGACCTGCTCGAGGTCGCCTTCACCGCGTTCCGCGAGGAGCAGGGAGAGGAAGTAGACCTGGAAGAGCAGGTCGCCGAGCTCGTCGAGCAGCTTGGCGTCGTCGCCTTGCTCGGCCGCGTCCGCGACCTCGTAGGCCTCCTCGACCGTGTGCGGCACGATCGTGCGGGCCGTCTGCTCGCGATCCCAGGGACAATCCCGGCGCAGCCGCTCCGTGAGCTCCTGGAGCTCGAGCAGCGCGTCAGCCAATGACACTTAGCCGGTCGTCGTGGTCTGCGCCGCAGACGCCGGCGGCTCGTAGCCGACCTGGTACTTGGTCTTTTTCGCGAAGTCCTTCTTGGTGTCGTTCCACCACTTCGTGAAGGCGTCCTGCTTCTGCTGCTGGAGCTGCTGCTGTTTGATTGCAGCCTTGACCTGGTCGAAGGGGATCGTGGTCGCCTTCCGAGGTGGATTCACAGGCCCGACCGCCTGGATCACATGCCAGCCAAACTGCGTGTGCACCGGCTTGGAGATCTCGTTCGTCTTCAGCGAGAACGCCGCGTTCTCGAAGGGCGCAACGGTCTTCAAGGGGCAGCTGACCGTCTTCTCCTTGCAGACTGTCAGGCGGCCGCCCGTGGTCTTGCTCGGATCGATCGAGTACTTGAGTGCGAGCTTCGAGAAGTCGCCGCCGGCCTTCAGCTTGCTGTAGACCGTCAGCGCGACCGCGTGGCTCTTGACGAGGATGTGCCGGACGTCGCGGCTCTCGGGCTGGGCCGGCTGCTGGTACTGGGTCTTGTGGTCGTCGTAGTACTTCTTCGCGTCGCTGTCGGAGACCTTGACGTCCTTCGTCACCTTCTCCGAGATCTTCTCCCGGATCAGCTGGGCGCGAATTCCATCCTTCACGTCCTTGTCGGTCAGACCCTGGGCCTTCAGCTGTTGGTTGTAGAGCTTGTCGATCTGCGCCTGCGTCTTCGGCTTCGACCCCGGCGTGGTCCCCGCACCGAAGTACTGCTGCTTGATCTGATTCAGGCGAGCCTCGACGTCCTTGTCACTGACCGTGACGCCGAGATCCTTGGCCTTCTGCATGTACTCGGAGCGCTCGACGAGGAAGAGGATGATCTGCGAGCGCACGGCGCCGTAGGTCGCGGTGCCAGGCTTCGGGAACGGCTTGTTCTGAGCTGTGTAGCTGCGTTTTGCCTGGTCGAGGGTCTGGTTGTAGGAGACCTTCGTGATCGTCTCGCCGCCGACGACCGCGACCGCGTCGCTGGGCACTGATTTCGGCGCGCCATCACCGCCGCCGCAGGCCGCTGCAAATGCCGCCACCAGGGCGAGGATTGGAACGAGACGAAGAAGCTTCATAGCGCAGGAATAGCCAAGCACGGCCCAACGGTCAGGCTGCTTGGCGCGTTTCGAGCATAGCATCGACAAGTCGGAGAGCTCCGTCGAATTCTTCGTCCCTTAACGAAACTTCCCTGCGAGCAGTTGTGTAGACGGCGGTTTCGACCCGCCCGCGCAGTGCCCGCAGCTCGCCCGAGCCGAGCTCGACCGGCCCGACTGTGGCCCGGCCGCCGCGGAAGACGAGATAGTCCGCGCCGAGCCGTGCGAGCTTGAGCTTCGCCTCCTGGATCGCGAACAGGTTCTCGACAGGCTCAGGCAGCGGCCCATAGCGATCCTCGGTCCCAGCCTGCAGCTCGCGCAGGTCGTCCTCGGACTCCGTCAGCGCGAGCCGCCGGTGGAGGTCGATCTTCAGCGCCTCGGAGCCGATGTAGCTCGCCGGTACGTAGGCATCGACGCGCGCGTCCACGCGCACCGGCCGCGCAACCGGGCGCCGCTGCCCCGAAAGCTCGGCGACGGCCTCTCCCAGCAGCTCGACATAGAGCTCGAAGCCGAGGGCGGCGACATGGCCGGACTGCTCGGCGCCGAGCAGGTCGCCGGCGCCGCGGATCTCGAGATCGCGCATAGCGATCGCGAACCCGGCGCCGAGCTCTGTGTGGTCGGCCAGCGTTGCCAGCCGCGCCCGAGCCTCCGGCGTCAGCTCCTGCGAGTTCGGGTAGAAGAGGTACGCGTGGGCGGTCAGGTCGGAGCGGCCGACGCGGCCGCGGATCTGGTAGAGCTGGGCGAGCCCGAGCGCGTCTGCGCGTTCGACGACGAGCGTGTTCGCCTGCGGGATGTCGAGGCCGGACTCGATGATCGTCGTCGAGACGAGCACGTCACCGTCGCCCGCGAGGAAGGAGAGCATGTGGTCCTCTAGCTCCTTCTCCCGCATCTGGCCGTGGGCGACGATGAAGCGCAGCTCCG
>MNDB01000033.1 GCA_001914705.1 Actinobacteria bacterium 13_2_20CM_68_14
TGGGATGCTGATCGCGATCGCGGTCACCTTCGCGCAGAAGTCGGTGGTCAGCTACTGGGAGATCGTCGTCGGTATGGCCGTCGGCGGGAGCTTCGGAGCCGTTGCGGCGCGGCGCGTGAAGATGACGGCAATACCGCAGATGGTGGCGCTGTTCAACGGCGTCGGCGGCGGCGCGGCGGCCTTGATCTCGCTCGGCGAGTTTCACATTCGGGCTCCCGACCCCGGCCGGCTGCACGGCGACATCAGCGTCTCGATCATCCTCTCGGCACTGATCGGTTCGATTTCGTTCGCGGGCTCGATGGTCGCCTTCGCGAAGCTGCAGGAGCTGATCCAGGGACGGCCGATCGTCTATCCCGGTCAACAGGCCGTCAACGCCTTGCTCCTCGCGGCCATCGTCGCTGCAGGGGTGGGGATCGTTGCCGGCGCGGAGCAGCAGTGGCTGATCGTGGCCGTGATCCTCGGCTCGCTGCTCTTCGGCGTCCTCTTCGTGCTCCCGATCGGGGGCGCCGACATGCCGGTCGTGATCTCGCTGCTGAACGCCTTTACCGGCATCGCCGCAGCCGCGACAGGCTTCGAGCTCGAGAACAACGTGTTGATCGTGAGCGGCATGCTCGTGGGCGCCTCGGGAACGTTGCTGACGATCCTGATGGGCCGGGCGATGAACCGGTCGATTGCGAACGTGCTCTTCGGCGCCTTCGGCCAGGTCAGTCCGAGCGGCGCGGCGTCCGCAGCCGACACAGACGGCGGCGCCGTTCGCTCGGCCACCGCCGACGACGTCGCGGTGATGCTCGCCTACGCGCACAAGGTCGTCTTCGTTCCCGGTTACGGCATGGCCGTAGCGCAGGCCCAGCACGACGTGCGGCAACTGGCCGATCTGCTCGAGGCGCGCGGGGTCGAGGTCAGCTACGCGATCCACCCGGTGGCAGGGCGGATGCCCGGACATATGAACGTGCTCCTCGCCGAGGCGAACGTGCCCTACCCGCAGTTGAAGGAGATGGACGAGGCGAACAGCGAGTTCCCGCGCACAGACGTCGCGCTCGTGATCGGCGCGAACGACGTCACCAATCCAGACGCGCGCTCCAACCAGGGCAGCCCGATCTACGGTATGCCGATCCTGAACGTCGATGAGGCGCAGAGCGTCGTCGTCCTCAAGCGCTCGATGAACCCGGGCTTTGCGGGGATCGAGAACCCACTCTTCGTGAACCCAAAGACGGTGATGCTCTTCGGTGACGCGAAGGACTCGATCGACCAGCTGATCTCCGGCGTCAAGGCCCAGTGATCCCAGTCCTCTCGGCGCGGCACGTCGAGGCCGCGGTCTCCCCCGCGCGCGCGGTCGAGGCCGTTCGCGAAGCATTCGTAGCCTACGCACGCGGGGAGTGGTCGATGCCGCCGAAGGTCTACGTGCCGGCGTATCCGGCCGGGGACTTCCGGGCGATGCCTGCGCTGGGCGCCGGCCACGCGTTGCTGAAGTGGGTGACGTCCTTTCCGGGCAACCCGGCGCGCGGCCTGCCGACCGTCACCGGTCTCGTCCTGCTTTCGGACGCCTCCGACGGGTCACTACGCGCGGCGCTCGACGCCGGCGCCGTGACGGCATTGCGGACGGGAGCCGCAGCCGTGCTCGCCGCCGAGACGCTCGGCCGCCAAGACGCTGAGACTGCAGCGGTGATCGGCGCGGGCGTCAACGGCAGGGCCGCGGCTAAGACGTTTCTGGCCCGCGGACGCAGCGTCATGCTTTGGGACGTCGATGAGCAGCGCGCTCGCGCAGTGGCCGACGAGCTCGGCGCCGACTTGGCGGGCTCGCGCGAGGAGGCGTTCGCCGCCGACCTGCTCGTCACCGTGACGCCTGGACACGAGATCCTGCTCCCGGAAGGCTCGCTGCGGCCGGGACAGCACGTCAGCCTGATGGGCGCCGACGGCCCGGGTAAGGCCGAGATCGCGGTCGCTGAGTTGGCCCGCACTCGTGTCTTCTGCGACGACCGGGAGCAGTCGAGACCATCCGGAATACTCAATCCCAAGACCCGCGTCCGGTTGTTCGCCGACGACTGGGATCAAGCCTCGCACAACGGCGACCTCGCGCATGCGGTCGAGGCCGGCGCGATCACGCAGGATGACGTGACCCAGCTCGGCGACGTACTCGCGGGGACGGCTCCAGGCCGTCAGCACGACGACGAAATCACGATCTTCGATTCGACCGGACTGGCAATCCAGGATTTGGCGATCGCGCTCGCAGCAATGGAGAGCGCGGACGAGCTCGACCTCCCCACTCTCGACCTCTAGAGCGGGAGCTACCCGGTCGCCTCAGCTCCCCACACCACGTACTCAGGTGACTGTTGCTGAAAGCAGTCGGCTTCTCGCGGACTGCCGACGGGAAGCTCGCGCGAGGCCGAGCGGCAAAAGAGCAAGGGGCGTCGACCTAGAGGCCGACGCCCCTTGCGGCTCGGAACGCGGCTATTGCCGGTCGCCGCGGATCCAGATTACGAAGCGATGGTCGACCAGCAGCGGGTTGTACGGCCCGCTCGTCGTGCCGGCCACGCCGTTCAAGTCGAGGGTCCGGACTCGGAGCGTGGCGCCGTCCGGACAGCCGGCGAGCCCCTCGCGCGGGGTCGCGTTGTCGATCGAGATCGAGGCGAGCGTGTCGTTGTTGCCGAACGAGTTGTCACCCGCAACGACCGCGTTGCTCGGCAGGAATGGAAGGTCCGTGAAGCAGTACACACCGGAGTTGGCGGTGTGCGAGATGTTCGAGTCCGCGACCTGGTCGCTCGAGGCACCCACGTTGAGGGTGCCGTCGGCGAGCACGTTGGCGAACGCCACGGCCTCCTGCGGCCCCGCCTTGTGGCCGCCCGTCGCGGCGAAGGCGGCACCTCCGAGGCCTAGCGAGCCTTTGAGTCCGCGGCGCGAGCAACGGCAGCGCGCGGCAAGCGCCCCTTGAGGCAGCCGGGCTCGCGATCCAGGACCTGGCTATCGCGCTCGCGGCGATGAAACGGGCCGACGAGCTGGGGCTGCCGACGATCGACGTTTAGGCCCGACGACCTCCTCGGAGATCAAGACAATCCACCTTTCGGTTGTGGGATAACTCCCGGCAGGGCGAAACACCCAGCGGGTCAATCGAATCGAGGGAGGCCTTCATGAATTCGACTGGTTCAGATCCGGCCAGCCCCCAAACGGTCGTGCTGATCCACGGAATGTGGATGACGCCGCTGAGCTGGGAACACTGGTTGAACCGCTACAACGTGCGCGGGCATCGCGTGCTTGCGCCTGCGTGGCCTGGACTCGAGGCCGAGCCCGAAGAGCTACGCCGTGATCCGGCACCGCTCCGAAACCTCAGCATCACCGACGTCGTCGACCACTACGACAAGATCATTCGCGCACTCGACCGGCCGCCGATCATCATCGGCCATTCCTTCGGCGGCTTGTACACGCAGCTTCTGCTCGATCGCGGCCTCGGCGCCGCGGGCGTCGTAATGGGGACGGGCGCACCGAAAGGCGTCCTGAGGCTGCCGTTCTCCACGCTCCGGGCCGCGTGGCCCGCCTTGGGCAACCCCGCGAATCTGAAAAAGGAAGCCCCTCTGACGCCAAAGCAATTCCACTGGTGCTTCACAAACGCGCTCAGTCGAGAAGAGTCGGACGCCGTCTACCAGCGCTACTACATCCCGGGCTCGTCGCGTCCGTTCTTCCAGGCGGGTTTCGCGAACTTCAACCCGCGGGCGGTGACCAAGGTCGACTACCGGAACCCCAGGCGGCCGCCGCTCCTACTTGTGACCGGTACTGAAGACCGCATCTGTCCTCCGTCAGTGAACCGGGCCAACTTCAAGAAGCAGCGCCAGGCCGCATCTGCCACCGACTCCCGAGAGTACCCGGGCCGCTGCCACTTCCCGGGGCAGGACGGCTGGGAGGAGGTCGCGGACTTCGTGCTCTCGTGGGCCAGCGAGCACTCGAGCGTGCCGAATCCTGTGTGAGCGACCTCCGGCTCACCCACATCGGCGGCCCAACGGTTCTGATCGAGGTGGGCGGCTGGCGGCTTCTGACGGATCCGACATTCGACTCGCCGGGCCGGAAGTACAACTTCGGCTGGGGTACAGGGTCCGTAAAGCTGACCGGTCCGGCCATCGCCGCTTCCGAACTCGGCCGGATCGACGCTGTTCTCCTCACGCACGATCACCACGACGACAACCTCGACCCCGCCGGACGCGCATTGCTCTCACAAGTAGGCACCGTCGTGACGACAGTCTCCGGCTCGGATCGACTCGGCGGTCAGACGCGCGGGCTCGAGCCCTGGGCCACGACCGTGCTCGAAGCGCGGGGGCGGGCGCCGATCGAGATCACCGCGACGCCTTGCCGCCACGGCCCGCCGCTAAGCCGACCGCTCGTGGGCGACGTGGTCGGCTTCGCCCTCAGCTGGACCGGCCAGGAGCACGGCATGGTTTGGATCTCCGGGGACACCGTGCTTTACGACGGCGTGCGGCAAGTCGCGAACCGCCTGCAGGTCGAAGTGGCACTCCTCCACCTTGGAGGCGTGCAGTTCCCGGTGACTGGGCCCGTGCGCTACACGTTGACGGCGAAGGATGCGGTCGAGCTGTGTCGCCTCATCAGACCGCGCATTGCCATCCCCATCCACTACGAGGGCTGGAAGCACTTCAAGCAGGGACGAGAAGCGATCGAGCGTGAGTTCGCGCGGGCGCCGGAAGACATACGCAGGCAGATCCGATGGCTGCCCCTCGGTGTTGAGACAGAGATCGCCGGGTGAGTTCCGTTGCTGCCGCCTTTCGAGCACGGCCGATCTCCGCGCCCGGTGGTAATCAACGCGCCAGGGGCGTAGGCTCGCTCGGCTGCCTGCGGAATCCTCGCAGCCAGTCGGCGCACGCGCCGATGCGTCGAAACGCCGCCCCGGGTCGATTTAGTCGACCGGACCAGCTGGAAAGAAAGGAGCACAGATGCCGCACGTCAAAGTCGGTACAGAGAACGACAACGACATCAAGATCTACTACGAGGACCACGGCAACGGGCAGCCTGTCGTTCTGATCCACGGGTACCCCCTGAACTCGGACTCATGGGAGCGCCAGGAGCCGGAGTTGCTCTCTGCCGGTTACCGCGTCATCCGCTACGACCGACGCGGCTTCGGTAACTCGAGCCGGCCGACGACAGGCTTCGACTACGACACCTTCGCCGCCGACCTGAACGCGCTGCTCGAGCACCTCGAGCTCGAGGACGTCGTGCTCGTCGGCTTTTCGATGGGCACCGGGGAGGTCACCCGTTACCTCGGCAAGTACGGCTCCGCGCGCGTGCGCAAGGCCGTGCTGTTCGGCGCGATTCCGCCGTTCTTGCTCAAGACCGACGACAATCCCGAGGGCGTCGACGGTCAGGTATTCGAGGGCATCAAGGCCGCGATCGTCAAGGACCGCTACGCCTACTTCAAGGACTTCCTCGACAATTTCTACAACGTCGACAAGCTCGCACCGGACAGGATCAGCAAGCAGGCGTGGCGGGCCAGCTTCAACGTCGCCGCCGGAGCCTCGCCGCACGCCAGCTATGCCTGCGTTGATACCTGGCTGACCGACTTCCGGGCCGACCTGCCGAAGATCGACGTGCCGGTGCTCGTCGTGCACGGCACCGAGGACCGGATTCTGCCGTTTGAGTCGACGGCGAAGCGGCTCCCCGACCTCGTCGCGAACCTGAAGCTGATCCCTGTCGAGGGCGGCCCCCACAACATCGGGTGGACGCACCCCGAGGAGTCCAACAAGGCTCTGCTCGGGTTCCTCGCCGAAGACAGCGGCAGATCCGCCGGGCTCGACCGCGATCTGACCGCCGCGGCTAGGAACAAGAGCTAGCGGAACCTGCCTCCGAGCTCGACTACCGAGGGTCCGCGGGCAAGTCCCCCGGACCCTCGGCTTGCCTGTCCGACCGACTGAAGGAGACTCCATGTCGGGACCGTTCATCTTCATCGCCACCAACCGACTCAAGCCAGGAAAGCTCGCTGAGGAGAAGGCGAGAGTCCCGGGCCTCGTCGATTTCATCGAGACGAACGAGCCAAGGCTGCTCGCGTTCAACGAGTTCGCCAACGAGGAAGGAACGGAGGTCGCGGTGGTCCAGGTCCATCCGGACGCCGACTCGATGGCTTCTCACATGGAGGTCGTTGCCGAGCGCGCCGCGGCGGCGTACGCGGAGACCGTCGACGCAACAACGGGCATCCAGGTGTTCGGTGCGCCCAGCAACGCCGTCGTCGAGATGTTGCGCCGCCAGGCCGGAGCAGGCGTTCCCCTGAGCATCAAGCCCATCCACGTGGGCGGATTCGTGCGGCGCTAGAGTCGGCGCTCGGGATCGAAGAGGTGAAGCTCCGGCGCTGGACGGGCCAGGATCGCCGACGCGACGAGATCACCGCACGCGAGTCCAAGCACGTTGCCATGGCCTGAGTAGCCGCACGCGACCCAGAGGCCGTCGTAGCCTGGCATCAGACCTGCCAACGGCAAGCGGTCCTCGGTGACGCCGAAGATCCCCGACCAGCGGTGCGTGATCTTCGGGGCGCGGCCGACGAGCTCGCGCGCGAAAGACTCGAGCCGCGCCTGAATGCCGGGCGTCGTCGCTTCCTCCGCAGTGGACTCCTCTTCGGGTGCGGTGTCTCGGAAGCCGCCGAGCACGAGCCGAAGATCCGGCGTCTGCTGCCAGTAGTCGTAGCGGTGACGAGAGTAATGCGGGCAGGCGAAGTACTCCTCGCCGAGAGGCTCCGTGACGACCACCTGCCCGCGCGCCGGCTTCACGGCGCGATCGAGCATCTCGAGGAGGCCGTGCGTGTAGCCGTCGGTCGCCAGCACGACCTGGTCGGCGTCCAATTCCTCGAGCGCCGTTACGGGATCGTGCTCGCGGATCTCGGCTCCCGCCTCCGCTGCCTGAACGGCGAGCCGGCGCACCCAACGCGCAGGCTGAATTGACCCGTCGGGCGGGTGGAAGATGGCGCCGTGGAAGCGGCCGGCGAGGCGGCCGTTGAGCTCGGGTCGCCAGTCGACCTCGAAGCCGTCGTCGCGTAGCGCTTCGTACTCGGCGCGGAGCGACTCCGCCTCCTCGCGGTCGGCTGCAAGGCGCAGGCTCCCCGTCCGCCGGAAGGCGTCTCCGGCGAGCCCGGCCAGCCGCTCGAGGGCGCCTTCGGTCAAGCGCCAGAGCGACGCGGCGCGCTCGCCGAGCTCGGCACGGGCGACGTCGTATGGCGTGGCGGCGCCGCGGAGGGCGAAGCCGCCGTTGCGGCCGCTGGCCCCGCCCGCGACCTCGCGCGCCTCGTGCACGCGCACGCGCAGGCCCGCGTCCGCGAGCGTGAGGGCGCAGGAGCAGCCTGTGACGCCCGCCCCGACGATCGCCACGTCGACGCGGCCCGAGTGGCGGTGCTTCGGGAGCGCTGGTGGATCTTCCTCGAGCCAATACGAGCCCTCTATGTCGTCGATGCTAATGGCGGCACCACCGCCCTGTACCGACCGTCAGCCTCGGAAGCGAGCCTCGCAAGCTCGAGCTCTGCGAGAGCCGCTGCGAGGGGCCCCGGCCCGAGCCCGGTCGTACGCGACAGCTCGTCCGCGCTGGCCGCGCCGTCGGCGAGCCGCTCGAGTACCGCCGTCGCGCTCGGGCCTACGGTAGGAGCGCGCGCCCGCTGGGAAGCCGCGAGCCCGAACAGCTCGAGCACATCGTCGGCCGTCGTGAGGGGGGTCGCGCCCTGGCGCAGTAGCCGGTTGGTGCCGGTTGAGAGCGTGCCGGTGATCTCCCCCGGAACCGCGAACACCTCGCGGCCATCCTCGAGCGCGAAGTCGGCTGTGATCAGCGCGCCGCTACGTTCTCGTGCTTCGACGATCACCGTCACGGCCGTAAGTCCGGCAATGATCCTGTTGCGTGCGGGGAATCTCCATGGGGCGGGCTCGACCCCCGGCTCGTACTCCGAGACGACGAGGCCTCGCTCGCAGATCCGCCTCGCCAGCTCGGAGTGGGCGGCCGGGTAGTCGCGGTCAATGCCACAGCCGAGCACAGCAACGGTGACCCCGCCGGCGTCGAGCGCGCCGCGGTGCGCCTCGCCGTCGATCCCTCGCGCAAGACCGCTGACCACGACCAGACCGGCCGTGGCGAGCTCACGCCCGAGCATGCGCGCAACCTGCGCGCCGTAGGGCGAGCACGCCCGCGCGCCGACGATGGCCACCGCGGGCCGCGCGAGAATTTCCGGATCGGGCCCCCCGCGGAGGAAAAGCGAGCGCGGCGGGTCGTGGATCTGCTGAAGCAGCTCCGGCAAATCGCGGCGCCGGAGCCTACGCACTGCGCGGATCGGCTCAACCGCTGCCGCGCTCACGCCGCCGCCGCCAGCTCGGTCGGGGTTCGGAACGAAAGCGCCTCGGCGAGGTGCTCGGGCCCGACCTCTTCGGCGCCGGCAAGAGCCGCGACCGTCGCCGAGACGCGTGCGACACGTGCACGCCCCCTGGCCGAGAGCGGCAGCCGTTCGACCGCACGCGACAAGAGCGCGTCGGCGGCCTCGTTCCGAGGCGGACGGCGCTCTCGCAACCGCTCGCGCGCCGCGACGACCCGTTTCCGCACGAGCTCCGAGGCCTCGGATGGCGCTGCGGCGAGCTCGAGCGCCCGCGGACGCGGCACGGTCACGAGCAGGTCGAAGCGGTCGAGCAGCGCCCGCGAGAGCTTGTCGCGGTAGGCCGCCAGCCGTTGCGTGGAACACGAGCACTCGGCGGCCGGGTCGCCGCGAGCGCCGCACGGACAGAGGTTCATCGTCGCCACCAGCTGAAAGCGCGCCGGAAAGGTGGCCTTCCCCTCGACCCGCGCGATGCTGATCGCGCCGTCTTCGAGCGGCTGGCGCAACGCCTCCAGGGTCGGCCGCGGGAACTCCGCGAGCTCGTCCAGGAAGAGGACACCGCGATGCGCCAGGCTCGCCTCACCCGGACGCGGGCCGGAGCCGCCGCCGACGATCGCCGGCGCCGACGCCGTGTGATGCGGAGCCCGAAACGGAGGCGCAGCCACGAGTGGCCGTCCGGGCGGCAGCAGCCCGGCGACCGAGTGGATCCGCGTCACCTCGAGCGCCTCGTCGCGCGTCAGCGGCGGGAGGATGCCTGGCAGACGGCGGGCCAGCATCGTCTTGCCGGTCCCCGGCGGGCCTGCGAGCAGCAGGTTGTGCCCGCCCGCCGCGGCGAGCTCGAGCGCTCGCCGCGCACGCTCCTGGCCACGAACGTCGGCAAGATCCGGCAGCCCCTCGGGCACCGGCAGATCGTCCGGCTCGTCGAAGGGCTCGGGCTGCCACTCGCCGCGCAGGTACGAGGCAGCCTCGGCGAGGTGGTGCAGCGGCACCGGCTCGATCCCCGCGAGCGCAGCCTCGGGCGCTGAGGAGGCAGCGCAGAACAGCCGCGACAAGCCCTGCTCCTTCGCCCCCTCCGCCGCCGCCAGGACGCCCGCGACCGGCCGCACACGACCGTCCAGAGCGAGCTCGCCGACAGACGCGTGGCCGCGGAGGCTCTCCTCGGTGACCTGGCGCGAGGCCGCGAGCACGGCAAGCGCGATCGGCAGGTCGAAACCCGACCCCTCCTTCCGCAGCTCCGCCGGCGCGAGATTGACCGTCAGCCGTCGATCCGGCCAGTTCAGCTCCGCGGAGGTGATGCCGCTGCGGACGCGCTGCTTCGCCTCCTGACAGGCGCGGTCCGGGAGCCCGACGATCGCGAACGCCGGCAGCCCGTTCTGGAGGTGCGCCTCGACCTCGACTCGACGCGCGTCGAGGCCGACGAGCGCGTGGGTGATCGTCCGCGCAAGCACCCCGCCGACGCTAGCGGCGAGGGTGTTACGTGTCTGTCACGCCTTTGTGCCGGAAGTGAATCGGCAGACGATCACATCTTCGAAGTACTCGCCTGCGCGCCGCCCCGTCCGTCGGTTCACATGGCGCCGGTGCCGCCGCTCTTCGCGCAAGCTCGCGCGCTCCAGGATCTTCGGATACAGCTCCCGCCGGTCGTTGACGACGATCACCACCGGGGAGTCCGGCCGCAGTGAGCGACGCACGTTCCGAAGGGTCGCGACGATTCCGTCCGAATACGCCTCGAGCGCCGCGCGCGACGTCCCGGCCGCCCCGGCCCCGACCTCGAGCTCGCGGCAGTCGTCCAGCCGCAGCAGTTCGTAGGCGTAGCGGTGCTGCTCGTGGTAGTCGATCAGGCCCGGGTACGGCGGCGAGGTGACGACGCCGTCGAACGGCCCGCCGAAGTCGAGCTCGCGCGCGTCGCCGTGCAGCACCACGGCCTCGCGCGCACGCGCGCGCACGCGCGAGAAGGCCTTGATCCGCTCGAGCGTGTCGAGCGCGTAACGGCGCAGAAACGGAGCCGCCTCGCCGACGGGGCGACAGGTGCGCTTGTGCTTGTGGCACCAGTACTCTTCGCGCTGGGGCTCGCGCGGGAAGTCGAGGTCGAAATGCTTTGTCCGCCGAGCAGACCGCGCCGCGCGGCCGAGCGCAACGCGGAGGACGTCAGCATTCACGTAGTCGTCGACGAGCCCGCGGAAGCCGAGCAGCTCTCGCGCGGCCTGCGGCGCGAACCAGGCGCGCACGTAGCCGCGCGGGCGCTCGGTCGAGGTCTCGCCGATTCGCTCGCACGCCGCCCGCAGCTCCTGCTCGAGCACGAACGGGTTGTAGCGACGCGTCTTGACCTCCATCAGCAGACAGTTGAAGGCGGCGATATCCGCGCCGGTCGCATCGAGCCCGGACTCGAGGGCCTGCACGAGCGTCGTCCCCGAGCCCGCAAACGGATCGAGCACGTG
>MNDB01000016.1:0-6299 GCA_001914705.1 Actinobacteria bacterium 13_2_20CM_68_14
GCGTGGCGGCACGGGCCTCACGCGCCCCGCTCGAGGCGGCCGCGGAGGATCACGTGATTCCGGAACTCACGCGACTCACCGACCGCGCGCTCGCTGGGCCGCTGCCCGAAGAGCTCGCCCAGTCGGTGATCGAGCACCACGTGCTCGAGCGAATCGTCGGCGAGCTCGCGGCGAGCGGAGAGCTCGACCGGCTTGTCGCCAGCGCTCTGGGCAGCCCGCGGACGATGGAGTTGACCGACCGGATCGTCCGCAGCGACGAGTTCCGCGGCGCGCTTCGTCAGATCGTGGCGAGCCCCGAATTACGGGCGGCCTTGACGGAGCAGACGGCTGGGATCTTCGACGAGCTGATCGCCGAGCTCCGCCGGGGCGCAGTCGGCATGGACGACAGGGTCGAGCACGCGATCCGGCGGCCCCCTCGCGCCACCGGCAACGTCTATGCCGGCATCGTCAGCCGCTCGGTCGCCTTCGCAGTCGACCTGTTTCTGATCGTCGCCATCTTCACCGTCCTCTCGGGCTTCGGAGCGTTGATCACTTCGCTGGTCGGGACGCTGCGACCGACCTGGCTCGTTGACGTTCTGCTGGGCGCCGGCGGGGCGATCGTCGCAGCGGGCTACCTGATCCTCTTCTGGAGCGGCGCAGGGCGCACTCCGGGGATGTCCCTGCTCCGCGTTCGCGTGCGAGGGCCCGACGGCGGCCCACCGTCGGTCGCCCGCGCGGTCGTGCGCACGTTCGGGACCTGGCTCGCGATCGTGCCGTTGTTCGCCGGGTACTTGCCCGTGCCCTTCGATCGGCGCAGGCGCGGCCTACCCGACTACCTGGCCGGGACCGAGGTCGTCTACGACGACCGGCGGACTACGCCGGCGTCGGGTTGAGGGCTGCCGAGAGCTTCTCGATCGCCGCCCGCTCGGCGTCGCTGACATCCGCCCCGTGCTCCTTGTGGGCCTCCGCCACTCGTTCGGCGACCTGCATGACGAACTTCTTGTAACCCGCGACCTCGCCCGGTGTGGCCTTCTGCTCGAGCAGGGCGACCGCTTCGGTGAGGTGCTGCAGGCCCGCGCCTCGGTGTACTCCTTGGCCATCGCCCACGACTCGCGGAACATTCCGCCCTTCTCCGCCGTTAGCGTGACCATCCCTGCCGCAGTCGGGCCTTCACGCACGAGATCCCATTCCTCTGGGGTGAAGTCTGCTTTGCCGGTCATTGCGTCTCCTTCCGGTCGATTGTCGATTCCATCACAACGACCTCGTCGACGAGGTCGAGGCCTTCGGGACGGTGGGTGATCAGCAACACACAGCGGTCACTGACCGCCGCGAAGACATCCTCGAGCAGCTCCTCCGCCGTGGGAGGGTCGAGGTGCGCGGTGGGCTCGTCGAGCACGAGAACCGGCGCCTCCGCGAGCAGCGCGCGGGCGAGAGTGATTCGCTGGCGCTGGCCGCCCGAGAGCTCGCACCCCTCCTCGCCCACGAGGGTGTCGAGGCCGTTCGGCAGCGAACGCACCCACTCTCCGATCCGCGCCGCGTCGAGCGCCTGCTCGACCTCGCCGTCGCTCACCCCGGGCCGGCCGAGCCGAAGATTCTCGCGGATGCTCGTCGAGAAGAGGTGCGCGTCCTGCCCGGCCACGGCGACGGTCCGGCGAACGTCCTCCTGCCGGTACTCGCGCAGGTCCCTCCCGCCGAGGGTGACGCGTCCCTCCTCCGGATCGAGGAACCGAAGGAGCAGGTTCGTGACAGTGCTCTTTCCCGCGCCGCTAGGACCGAGGAGCGCGATTCGGCGCCCGGGCTCGAGCCGGAAGCTAAGGCGGTCAAGCGCCGGGGGCTCGCCGGGTGCGTAGCGTGCGCGAACGTTCTCGAGCGCGACGACAAAGGGCCTCGACGGCAACGGCAACGGCTCCTCCGGATCGGCGATCGCGGGCTCTTGGCCTGTCAGCTCGAGGACCCTTCGCCCGGCTGCGAGGGTCGCGGCGAGCTCTCGTGCCGCCTCGGGAAGGGGCTGAACCGCCTCGAAGGCGGCCAGCGCGAGCAGTGTCAGCAGCGCGATCGTCACCCGGTCGAGATCGCCGGCCGAATGCGCGGAAACGGCAACCGCGAGCACTCCGGCGACCGTGGCGCCGGCGACGACCAACCCGAGTCCCTCGCCGGCACCGTCTCCGAACGCGGCGCGCCTCGCGTGGCGAACGAGCCTGTCGTCGGTGACGCGGAGCCGGCCTAGGAAGTCGTCTCCGCGCCCGAAGGCGACGAGCTCCGCGCTGCCGGAGACGGCTTCGACCAGCTGCGCCGAGAGCTGCCCGCGTGCGGCCGGCTTGCCGCCGCTCCGCCGTGAGAGTCCCGCGGCGAGCGCCGGAACGATCAGCCCGCCGACGAGCAGGCCTAGACCGAGGACGAGGCCTGCCGCCGGCAAGAATGCCGCGGCGACGGCGACGGATGCCGCCCCCGCGAAAATCGCGACGAGCGGCGGCCCGATGCCTCGGAGATGGAGGTTCTGAAGCGAGTCGACGTCGGCGACGAGCCGCGACAGCAGGTCTCCGCGCCGATGGCCCTCGAGCTGGCCCGGCGCTAGCGGTTCGATCCGGTCGTAGGCGCGGCGGCGAGCGCCGGCGAGGAACCGAAAGGCGAGGTCGTGCGAGCTGAGGCGGTCGAAGTAGCGCGCAATCGGCCGGGCTATGCCGAAGAAGCGAACGCCGACGATCGCCGCCGTGAGCGAGAGGATCGCCGGACGCTCCGCCGCCCTCGAGATCAGATATCCGGCCGTGGCCATCAAGCCGACTCCGAAGACGATCGTCGTTGATCCGAGCGCGACGGTAAGCGCGACACGTGAGCGCGGGGCCTCGCCGAGCGCCAGTAGGGCGCGGAGCGTCCGGGTCACGCTGCTTCGTTCCGGATCAGGGCGGTTCCACCGGTGTCGAGGTACACGACCCGGTCGGCGCGCCGCACGAGCTCAGGCCGGTGCGCGATCATCAGCACCGTTCGGCCGGCCCGCAGCCGCTCGATCGCCTCGGCCACGACGTCCGCGCTCGTGCGGTCGAGATCGGCGGTCGGCTCGTCGAGGATGACCAACGGTGCGTCCCGCAGGAACGCGCGGGCGAGCGCGATCCGGCGGCGCTCGCCGGTCGAAAGCGGTCGGCCTCCGTCGCCGACCACCGTCTCATAGCCGAGCGGCAGGGCACGGATGAAGCGGTCGGCGCCTGCGAGCATGGCCGCGTCGCGGGTGCGCTGGTCGGACGCTTTCGGAGCGCCGAGCCGGATGTTGCCGGCGATCGTGCCCCGGAAAATCGTCGGCCGCTGAGGCACCCAGGCAATCTGCCGCCGCCAGACGTCGAGCCTGCAGTCCGAGAGGTTCAGGCCGCCGACGGTGATGCAGCCCTCGGTGGGCTCGGCGAAGCCCAGCAGCAGCATGGCGACCGTGCTCTTACCCACGCCGCTCGGGCCAACCAGCGCGACCGTCTCGCCCGGCAGGAGGTCGAGATCGAGCCGATCGAGGACGAGGCGCGGTCGCGATGGATATGCGAATGAGACAGCCTCGAGCCGTACGGGCGCTTCGGCCGGGCTAAACGGCACCAGCCTCCCGGACCGGGCGGCGGAGGCGGGCGCCTCGAGCTGTGCCAGCATCCGCTCCGCAACGGCGACGCCGTCGGCGCTCGCATGGAACTGGGCGCCGAGCCGTCGAAGCGGCGCGTACAGCTCGGGCGCGAGGATCAGCACCGTCAGCCCTGCCTGCAGCCCGATGCCGCCGGAAGCTGACGCGAAGGGTGCCCATCGCCGCGCGTCGGTAGCGCTCGCCGACGTCCGAGATCACAGCCGCCTGCGCACGGCTGCGATTGAAGGCGCGCAGGGTCGGCAGCCCGCGTGCGACATCGAGGAAGTGGGTCGAGAGCAGGCGAAGCGCGAGCCAGCGCTCGCGCGTGCGCTCGCTCGTGTAGCGACCGATCAGCCACATGAACAGGGGCACAAGCGGGAGCGTGATCAGCAGCAGCAGGGCCGAGCCCACGTCGATCGTGGCAACCCATGCGAGCACGACGAACGGGACGACCGCGGCGAGCACGACCTGGGGCAGGTACCTGCCGAAGTACGCCTCGAGCCCGTCGACGCCCTGAACAGCCGTCGCGGCGATCTCGCCGGCCTCCACCCCGTCCAGCCCGGCCGGCTGTGTGCGCAGGCGTCTCTCCACGAGCGCGAGGCGAAGCTCGGACAGGACTGTCCATGCCGCTCGGCGCCCCGCGACCTCGAAACCCCAGGCAATCGCTCCGCGACCGGCGAACGTCACAGCGAGCACACCGAGCTCGACCGCGACGGCGCGAAGCGGCGCCCCGTCGAAGGCCCGCGTCACGATCCGGGCGATCAACGTCGCCTGGACGACCACGAGCACCGCCCCGACGAGCCCGAGCGCCGAGTCGAGGATCAGCAGGCGACGAGCCGCCCGGGCGCGGGCAAGGAGGCGCTGGTCGAGCAGGCGCACTAGGCGGGGCCTGGACCGGCCGTGGGTTGCGCGGCCGCGTCGCCCGGCAACCGGACCTGCTGGCCGCCAACGCGGGCGCGAAAGACGTAGTACGACCAAGTCTGGTAGAGGAGGACGAGCGGCATCAGCACCAAAGCCACGACCGTCAGCACGACCAGCGTGTAGTGCACGGAGGCCGCGTTCGAGACCGAGAGGCTGTTGCCGAAGCTCGAGCTCGACACCATGACGCGCGGGTAAAGGCCCGTAAAGAGCGTCGCGACCGCTGCGAGCGTGCCGAGGGCCGTCATCACGAACGCAAAGCCGCTTCGGCCTGTGTAGACGAAGAAGCCGGCGAGCGCGAAGGCGCCGATTGCGATCACGGCCGGAAGGACCGGCGGGAAGACGCCCTTGTGGTTTTGGTCGACGGCCACGACAACCGTCCAGATCAGGAACGCGGCGCCGACGGCGATTGCCGGTACGCCGAGGGTCCGCGCTGCGCGCCGCGCCCGTCCCAACAGATCGCCGGAAGTCCGCAGCGTCAGGTAGCTCGCACCATGAAAGGCAAACAGGAGCACGAAGGCGATGCCGGCCAACACCGTGTAGACGCTGAAGAGATCCCAGAAGGTGCCGGTGTAGTTGCCCTCGGAGTCGATCGGGACGCCGTGGATCAGGTTGGCGAGAGCGATCCCCCAGATGAGCGCAATCCCCGTGCTCCCGGCGGCGTTCGCCCACATCCAGACGCGGCGCCAGCGCGCGCTGTCGCTCTTGTCGCGCCACTCGAACGAGACGACGCGGACGATCAGCAGGAAGAGAACGAGCAACAGCGCGAGATAGAAGCCGGAGAACATCGTTGCGTACCAGGAGGGGAAGGCCGCGAAGGTTGCGGCGCCGGCCACGACGAGCCAGACCTCGTTGCCGTCCCAGACCGGGCCGATCGAGCGGAACATCTCGCCGCGCTCCTCCTCGTCGCGGGGCAGGAACGGCAGCAGAATCCCGACACCGAAGTCAAATCCCTCGAGCACGAAGTAGCCGCCCCAGAAGACCGCGATCAGGCAAAACCAGAGGATCTGGAGGGTCATCTCAGTAGGTCACCACCGGCACAGGCAACTCGGCGTCCGGCACGGGCCGATCCGGCCGCGCATAGCGGCGCATGAGCACGAAGTCGACGATGCCGGGGAGGAGGTAGAGGCCGATGAAGACCGCGAGGCTGAGGGCGAGCCATGTGGTGCCGACGTTCGGCGAGTTCGCCTGCGAGGTTCTCAGCAGGCCTTGGACGATCCACGGCTGCCGCCCAAGCTCCGTCAGCAGCCAGCCGGCTAGCGCTGCGAGGAACGGGAAGGCGATCGAAACCACCGCCGTCCAGAGGAACCAGCGTGTCCGCTCGAGCCGCCCGCGCCAGAAGAGGAACGAGCCCACCGCAGCGACGAGGAAGACGAGCGTGCCGAGGTAGGCCATGGCGCGCATCGACCAGTAGATGGCCTCGACCGGCGGGATGTAGTTCCCCGGGCCGTACTGCGCCGCTTCCTGCTTCTGCAGCTCGTTGATCCCCACGACCTTGCCGTTGAACGAGCCGTCCGCGAGGAAGGAAAGCAACCTCGGCACTTCGATCGAGAACGAGGGCTTCTCGTCGCTCTGCGTGAAGCCGCCGATCTGGAAGAGCGAGAACGACGCTGGCTGCTCCGTGTCCCACAGCGCCTCGGTCGCGGAGATCTTCATCGGCTGGTGCTTGGTCGTATAGATGCCGAAGTGACTGCCGAACCAGAGATTTACCGCCGCAACGGGCAACAGAACGATCAGAGCGAGCTTCGCCGCGCGCCGAAAGAGCTCGACGTCGCGGCCGCGGACGAGGTGCCAGCACGAGACTCCGAAA
>MNDB01000016.1:6310-13442 GCA_001914705.1 Actinobacteria bacterium 13_2_20CM_68_14
CGTCAGCACCGCCTTCCCGTTTTCGACCTTGTAGCCGACCGGCTCCTGCATCCACGAGTTGGCGACCAGGATGAAATACGCCGAGAGCCAGGTGCCAAGCGTCGCGATCCAGATCGTCGCCAGGTGGATGCGCGGCCCGAGCCGGTTCCAGCCGAAGATCCAGAGCCCGAGGAAGGTCGACTCGAGGAAGAACGCGGCCAGCCCCTCGATCGCGAGTGGCGCGCCGAAGACGTTGCCGACGTACTTTGAGTAGATCGACCAGTTCATCCCGAACTGGAACTCCTGCACGAGCCCGGTCGCGACTCCGATCGCGAAGTTGATCAGCAGGAGCGTCCCGAAGAAGCGCGTCAGCCGCAGCCACGCCTCGTCCCCGCTGCGGTGCCAGAGCGTCTGCATCGTCGCGACCAGCGGTGCCAGCCCGAGCGTCAGCGGCACGAACAGGAAGTGGTACAGGGACGTCGTCGCGAACTGGATCCGGGCGAGATCCACGGCCGTGGACGCGAGCGCGCTCATGCCGGGTCAAAGCTAGGAATCAGGCCGCTACGGCACATCGTCCGATGCGGATGAAGCGCCGCGGCCACAGGGGCGTTTCGCCGCTGTCGTCCGGATCGGATGATGCGCTCGCACCCAGGCGGTGCCACCCTTCAGCTTCCGGCCAACAAGGAGAGACGCTATGTGGTACGCAATCGGAGGCTTCGGTGCCTTGCTCTACCTGGTCCTGATCGTCACGCTCGGGGTCGCCACGATCCGGAACGGGCACTGGGTCTTGTTCATCCTCGGGATCTTCCTGCCGTTCTTCTGGATCATCGGCGGCCTGATGCGGCCGGCTCCGCAGGCGGTCTGACGGCATGCAGCTGAGAAGACGGCGACGGCACCGCCGCGCCATCCGCTTCGAGAGCCAGACGCCGGCCAAGATCGCGGGAGCGTTGTGGATGGCGCGGCTCGTCTGGCGCGGCATCCGAACCTGATCGAGCCCAGAACGCCGATCGCTCCCTCCGGCGAGCAGATCGAGCTCGCTTACGGAGACCAGCGGGTGGTCGTCGTCGAGGTCGGCGCCGGCCTCCGCAGCTATTTCGACGACGACCGCGCCGTAGTCGACGGCTACGAGGCGGACGAGATCGCCACGAGCGGCCGAGGGCAGCTGCTGATCCCCTGGCCGAACCGGATTGAGGACGGCAGCTACGAGTTCGAGGGGGTGCGCCAGCAACTCCCGCTCGACGAGCCGGAGCGGCAAAACGCGATCCACGGCCTCGTCCGCTGGTCGGCCTGGCGCATCGCCGAACGCGAGCCCGGCCGGGCCGCGCTCGAACACCTCCTCCACCCGCGGCCGGGTTACCTGTTCTCCCTGGCGCTCCGCGTCGAGTACACGCTCTCCGACGAGGGGCTGACGGTCCGGACCGAGGCAACGAACCTCGGGAACGAGACCGCGCCGTACGGCAGCGGCGCGCACCCGTATCTCGCAATCGGCGGCGGTCGCGTCGACGGGGCGATGCTCAGGGTGCCGGCACGGACCGCGCTCGAGGCGAACGAGCGCGGCATCCCGGTCGGCGCGGCGCCCGTTGAGCACACCGACCTCGACTTCCGCGTGATGCGCACGATCGGCGCAACAAAGCTCGACCACGCATTCACCGACCTCGAGCGCGGCTCCGACGGGCTCGCCCGGGTCGAGCTCACAGCCGATGGCCGGCAAGCGACCCTCTGGGCCGACGAGTCCTATCCGTACCTGATGGTGTTCACCGGCGACACGCTTGCTGACGGCGGCCGCCGAAGCCTGGCCGTCGAGCCGATGACATGCGCGCCGAACGCTTTCCGCAGCGGCGACGGGCTGGTCCGCCTGGAGCCGGAGCAGACCCACACCGGCTCCTGGGGGATCGCGCCCGTCGCCGGGCTTGTCTCCTAGGCGTCGACTCCTGCGGCGTCCTTTGCGGCCGCGCCGACGAGGCCGATCGCGACGAGATCGGCGGCATGGACCCACGCGTCGGAGAGAGTGACTCCTCCGGCCCGCGCGATCTTGTCGCGCAAGGGAATCGCCCATCGGTGCTCGAGCAGAGCGACCGCAGCGGCGGTGCCATCGGGAATCGCGTCGCTGAGGTACCAGACCGCGTCGTCATCGAACACGTGGCCGTCTTCGAGCTCCGCGGCGCCTGCGATCGCGCCGCGCTCGGCTTCTTCCTCGCCGCCCGCGCCAAAACCCACGAGGGCGCCGACGATTGCGCCGAACTCCTCGGCCTCGTCCTGATCGAGGTCGCTCGTCTGCAGGACCTCGATCTCCCCGTCGTCGTTCTTCTTCACGAGCAGCAGGTCGATCAAGCGGACGATGTCGTGCTCCTTGAGCCGCTCGAGCTCCTCACGGATCTCGCCGCTGAAATTGTCGCCCTCGAAGCCGACGACCAGCATCTGAACCGGACCGAGCGTCAGGCCGTCGCCGCTGTGTGTAGGCGTGCTCATGTGCTCTCCAGAAGCTTCTGCTTCTGCGCGGCGAACTCGTCGTCGGTCAGAACTCCCTGCTCGTGTAGCTGCCCGAGCTTGCCGAGTTGATCGATCATGTCGTTGCTCATCCCGCCCGCGGCCGGTGCCGCGGCTTGCTGCGTCTCGACCTCGTCCAGCCGCGCGTCCCGATCCGCGTCCGCCTCCCGTCCCTCCTGAATCTTCTTGCCCGCGTAGTAGCCGGCTCCCCCGACCATGGCCGCCCGCATGAGTGGCCGTCGTCGCCTGAACATGGTTCATCGCCTCGCTTTCGTCCGTTATTCGTGCGCCGAGAGGATCGCGCCGAGCGCGCGTTTGGACATCGTCCTGATGGGATGAACCACCGGATCATCCCCGAGCCGGCGGCGCTATTGACCTGATCGTGTCAAACGAGGCAGGTCCTCGAACCGCGACCCTGGGTGCATGAATTCGAACACCGACGGACGGGGTCACACGCTCGAGACCGGGAAACCGGTCCGGGTCGGCGGAACTGTCGGCGAGGGCTCGACTTCTCTCCCCCTCTCGAGTCCCGCCGACATCCGTCGTTTCCAGTTCGAGCACGCGCTGCGCGCGATCGAGAACGCCCTGATCCTGCTCGACGGCCGCACGACCGAGGGAGTCGAGATCTCCGCTCTCGAACGTATTCGAGACGACCTTGCCGTTTTGGTCCGGCTGGCTGCGTGACCCAGATGCAGGCCGAAGAGACCCCGCAGTCGGTTCGCTTCGAGATCCCCGATCTGGCCGCGGCGGTTCGCCTCACGCGCCGTCTCGGCGGGATTTGGGATGTCTCGCTCCAGGACAGCCGCGACATCAATCTCGTCTCCGTTGCCCTACGCTCGGACCCGAGCGATCTGGCCGTTCTCCTTCGGAACGTCGAGGCCTGGGTAAAGCAGGAATCCTTGTGCGCGATCCGCTTCGGGGTGGACAGCCGTGACTACGTGCTCACGGCCGGCGAGGCGGACTGGGAAGCGATCCCGGCAGCAGTCGGCTAGCCCGCGGGATTGCGAGCGCCCAGGTCGCTCGCTCGGTCACGAATCTTCGAGCAGCCCGTTGGCAAGCGCGTACCGGACGAGCCCGGCGCGGCTCGACAGCCTGAGTTTCTGCATGATGTGCGCGCGGTGGCTCTCGGCGGTACGTACCGAGATGTACAGCTCCTTCGCGATCTCCTGATTCGTGTGGCCGAATGCGAGCAGCCGTAGTACCTCGCGTTCCCGCTCGGAGAGCGGGTCCTCGTCGGCGCGTCGACGCTCTGCGGTCTCCGCCGCCACGAGCCGCGCGCCGAGCTCGGGATGGACATAACGACCGCCGCCGACAACCTCGCGGATGGCCGCAACGAGTTCGGCGTCGGCACCTTCTTTGAGCAGATAGCCACGGGCTCCGGCCTCGAACGCCTCGCGGACGTCTCGCGGGTCGTCTTGCATCGAGAGCACGAGCACCTTCGCCTCGGGCCGCTCCTCCAGGACTTGCGGCACAGCCGGGATCCCGCTCTGGTCGGACATCATCACGTCCATTAAGACGACGTCGGGCTTCGTGCTTCGTGCTTCGAAGATAGCCTCGCGGGCGCTGCGCGCCTCGCCGACCGCCTCCAGATCGTCCTCGGCGTTGACGAGCATCGTCAGCCCTGCCCGCACGACGGCATCGTCCTCCACGATCAGCACCCGAACTCTCACGAGACAGGCACCGCCCAGGCGGCGAACCGAAGCCCGTTGGGCAGGCACTTTTCGCTCGGCGTCACCGTTTCCACGAATTCAGAGTACCCAGGCGGGGTGCCAACGATCAACACGCCGCAGCACCTGTCCAGGGTGTCCGTGCAAGTGTTGGACGTGCCGCCCGTAGCCTTCTTCCACCCGTGACGAGCACCCCCTCTCGTCCTGACCGGTCCTCCTCAGCGCTCGCGCTGTTCGTCGCGGCGGCCGTTGCGATCGCGTTCGCCGACTCCTCGGTCGTCGTACTGGCGCTGCCGCAGCTCTACGTCCAATTCCACACGACCATCGAGGGCGTGGCCTGGGTGGTCACCACCTACAACGCGGCCGTGGCGGTTGCTGCGCTCGGACTGATCATGTTCGTCCATCGATTGAGCGCGACCGCGGTCCTGGTCGCGGGTCTCGTGGTCTTCATGGCGGCCTCGATCGCCTGTTCGCTCGCCGGCGGCCTCGGGTTCCTGATCGCTGCTAGAACGGTCCAGGGTGTCGGTGCGGCGCTGCTCCTGGCGGGCGCGCTACCGGTGTTGGCGGTGCTGAGAGGGTCGGCGGCGCGAGGGGCCCGCGTCTGGACGCTGGCCGGCACCTTCGGCCTCGCGCTCGGACCAGCCCTCGGAGGCGTTCTGACTCAGGCATTCGACTGGCGCGCGATCTTCGCGGCCCAGGCTCCCATAGCGGCCCTCGGACTAGTTGCAGCGGCCCGGGTCCGCGGAGAAGCCTTCGTCGAGGAGGGCTGGCGTCCGTCGCTCGCCCGACTGCTGCCCGCGAACCTGTGCCTCGGCCTCGTGTTTGGTGCGCTTGTGGGTGCGCTGTTCCTCGCCGTCCTGCTTGTGATCACCGGATGGGGTCATTCGCCGATCGCGGGGGCGGCGATCGTCAGCATCCTCCCTGCCGCGACCCTCCTGGCGCGGCCATTGGCGGCACGTCTGCCGCGCCTGACCGCAGTCTATGGGGGCGCGAGCCTGCTGACGGCGGGCCTCGTCGGGCTTGCCCTGCTCCCCTTCGCGAGCATCTGGCTCGCGATGTACGCGCTCGCCCTCTGTGGCTTCGGGCTCGGGTTGGCGGTGCCGATCCTTTCCGACCTTGCGCTCGATCTGGGAGCCGGGCTGACTCGTAGCGGCACGCTCACGATCGGCGTTCGCCACCTGGGCCTCGTGCTCGCGCTCGCACTGATCGCGCCCTTGCTCGCCTCGGAGCTCCCGGCCGCAAGTGACCGGGCGCTCCTGCGTGCGACGGCCGTCCTCCTCGACTCGCCTGTCGGGCTCTCGAAGAAAGTCCCGGTCGCGCTCGATCTTCGCGGTGCCTTCGCTCAGGCCCGCCAGGGGGAGATTCCCGATCTATCCCGGCCGTTCGACGCACACGGCGCCCGGCACGATCGGCAGCTCGCGGCGACGCGCGACTCGCTCATCGGCACGATCGAGAGCACGATCACCCGCGCGTTCCGACCGGCATTCTTCCTGTCGGCGGCGCTAGCCGCCCTGGCAGCCCTCGTCGCGTTCCTCTTCAGGCGCAGGATCGTCTCGTGAGAGCGCGACGGCTGGCTCCTCCGCAGGCGATTCTCGCGGCTCTGCTCGTCGCCGCTTTGGCGCTCGTGGCGATCGAACTGGGCAAGGGCGCCGCTGTTGAACCCGGGCCGAAGCTCGCCGACCCATGCCGGCCGCGCGAGGCGCACGTGAGCGGACTCGATGCGACGATCCAGCGCATCGTCCTCGACGGGCTCGACGGCGCCGCCTGTCGCCTTCACACGACACGGGAGGAGCTCGTCCTCTCGCTCGGGGGCGCTGACGGTCGGCCGCGGCGTTGGAGCGATCACACGATCGAAGTTGCGTTGCGGGCAGGTTTGCTCCGGGCAGTCGACGAAGCCGTTCGGCGGGGCGACCTGCCCGGGTTCGCGGTCCCCTTCCTGCGCAGGCTCATCGAGACGGCGCCCTTGGACCGCCTGGTCAAGGGAGGAATCACGCTGAGCGACCTACTCCGCTAGCCCAACGGCTCCTAAGCGGTCGCAGCAAGCGCAAGCGCGCCCAGCACCCCGGCTCGCGGGCCGAGGGCGGGGGCTGTGATGAAGCCGGAGATCCCGTCGCCGAACACCGGCGCGGAGAGGTACCCGTTCATCAGCGCGACGATCTCTCGCTGGACGAGCTCCAGTAGGCCCGGCCGGTTCATGACGCCGCCGCCGATCACGACCCGCTCGGGCGAGAGGACGCAGATCACGCAGACGATCCCGAGCGCGAGGTACCGGGCCTCCAGATGCCAGGCCGGCTCGTCGTCGAGCTCGGCCGCGGGCGTCCCCCAGCGCGCCTCGATCGCTCGGCCGGAGGCCAAGCCTTCCCAGCAGTCCCCGTGGTAGGGACAGACGCCTGGAAACGGGTCCACCTCCCGATCGTGCGGGATCCGCATGTGTCCGAACTCCGGGTGCAGCAGCCCGTGCACCAGCTTGCCGCCGACCATGCCGCCGCCGCCGATGCCGGTGCCAACGGTGATGTAGCAGGAGGTGTCGAGATCTCGTGCCGCCCCCCAGCGGTGCTCTCCGAGCGCGGCCGCGTTCACGTCCGTGTCGAAGGCGACCGGTACGCCGAGTCGGCGCTTGATCTCCCGCCCGAAGTCGGTCTGCGCCCAGCCGGGCTTCGGGGTCGTCGTGATGTAGCCCCAGGTCGGCGAGGCGGGGTTTCCGTCGAGTGGGCCGAACGAGCCGATCCCGACCGCGTCGACCGGCCCTTCGCGCTCGAAGAAGGCAACTGCGCCGTCGATCGTCTCGGCCGGTGTTGTCGTCGGCAGCGTCGCGGTCGCTCGGAGGTCGTTCGGACCGGTGCCGATCGCGCATTCCCATTTCGAGCCGCCGGCCTCGATGCCGCCGTAGACCGTCAACCGGCCCCGTTCGTCTGGGCGCCGCACGACCTGCGGACCGTCAGCTGACCCGGGAGCACGACGACGTGGTCGCGGGCCGGCCCACGGCCCTGGATCCGCTC
>MNDB01000083.1 GCA_001914705.1 Actinobacteria bacterium 13_2_20CM_68_14
CCGAGTGCTCGAGAACTACGTGGTCGTCGGCACCTCGAAGGCGGCACTCGAATCCCTGGTGCGCTACCTCGCCGTCGAGCTAGCGCCACAAGGGATCCGCGTCAACGCCGTCTCGGCGGGCGTCGTCGAGACCGAGGCGCTCGACCACTTCCCGAACAAGGACGAGATGGTGGGCGAGGGCCTGGAAAGGACGCCGGCCGGCCGGCTGGTCGAGCCCGCCGACGTCGCGGACGCAGTCACGTGGCTCTGCTCGCCGGGGGCCGAGATGGTGCGCGGCCACACGCTCGTGATCGACGGCGGCTTCTCGCTGCTGGCTCAATAGACCCAATGGAGCCGACCGAGTACAACCGGCGGGCCTGGGACGAGATCCACCGCCGCCGTGCCGACGCGATGGCCGGGCAGCTCGGGATCCCTCCGACGATCCGCGAGCGGCTGCCAGAGATCAAGGGCAAGCACGTGCTCCACCTGCAGTGCGCGACCGGCGAGTCGACCGCCCAGCTCGCAGAGCTCGGCGCGCTGGTGACGGGTGTCGACATCTCGGCCCAGGCGACCGCCGTCGCGCGCGAGCGCGTGCCGAACGGAGTCTTCCTCGAGGCCGACGTACAGCAACTGCCGCTCCAGCTCGAACGCGGCCGCTTCGATCTCGTCTACACGGGCGGCGGCATCTTCCATTGGCTCCACGACCTCGACGCCTGGGCGCACGGAATCGCCTCGGCACTGAAGCCGGGCGGCATGCTGCTCGCGTACGACGACCACCCTGTCTCTGCCTGCGTCGACCAGGGCTCTCATTGGCGCGAGGACTACTTCGACGAGAGCCCGATCGTGGACGTCGGCTGGAAGCACTTCGATCTCCCCGGAGAGCCGGCGCAGGAGCAGAAACACGAGCGCTTCTGGCGGCTTGGCCAGATCGTCACAGCGGTCGCCGGCGCCGCGCTCACGATCCGCTCGCTGGAAGAGTTCTCGACAATCTACGAGACGTACTGGCGCGCGAAGGATCCCCGCGTTCCCGGCCAATTCGTCCTGATCGCGACGAAGCCGAAGGAAGGCGCTAAAGCAGCGAAAACGCCTCGTCGAGCTCCGCGTCCGTGATCGTCAGCGGCGGGGTCGCAGAGATCAAGCGGCCGCCGGGGCCAGCCGGGACGACGATCACGCCGCGGCGAAGCGCCTCGTCCGCATCGCCTTCGCGGGCACGGAGTAAGCCCTTGCCGTGCCAGCCCTCCAGCTCGAAGCGCTCGCCGGCTTGCTGAACGCGCTCGAGCAGCTTCGGCACCTCTTCGAGCACCACGAGCGCGGCGGCGGACGCGAGCGGACTGCCCGTGTGCGTGTGGGTGTAGACGTCCTCCTGGCCGAGCTCCCAGACCTGCTCGAGCTGCTCCCGGCAGAAGAGCGCCGCCGAGATCGGCAGCCCGTGGCCGAGCGCCTTGCCGACCACCAGCACGTCGGCGTATTCGGCTCCCGGCCAGAGCTCTCCGGTGCGGCCGAGCCCGGCGTAGATCGCATCGACGATCAATAGCGCCCCACGCGCGGTGCAGCGACGGCGGAGCACGCGGAGGAAGTCGGGTGACGGCACCTGCGCGCCGCCTCGCGCCTGCACCGGCTCGACGATCACGCAGCCGCAGCGCGCAGGCAGCGTGCCCGGGTCGTCGCCGAAGCGGCGCCGGTAGACCGGACCCGGCAGCCAGGTCCGAAAGGGCAGGCGAAAAGCGTCGATCGAGGTCGCGGCGAGCGCGAGCAGGCCGGTCCCGTGGTAGGCGCCTTCGAAGGCGAGGATGCCCGGCTTGCCGGTCGCGATCAGCGCGGTGCGAAGCGCGATCTCGACCGCGTCCTCGCCGGTGACGCCGAGCTTGGCGGGCCAGGGCAGGCGCCGGCGGAGCTCGACCGTCACCTCGGCTTCGGCCAGGTCGCCGAGCGCGTGTACGACCCGCTGCTCGCGCCAGGCCTCGAGGACCTGCGGATTGCGGTGCCCGAGCGCGGCGACCCCGAAACCGCCGGAAAGGTCGAGGTACTCCCGGCCGTCGGCGTCGACGACACGGCAGCCCTGAGCGTCAGCCCAGATCAAGCGGAGCCGTTGCGGCGAGGCACGAGCCGCCCCAGCGTGTCCGCGGCGATGTAGCCGGCGATCTTCGGGTTCTCCTGCAGCCGGCGCAGCGAGTAGGCGTACCAGTGTTCGCCGAACGGCACGTAGATCCGCAGCCGGTGACCTTCGCGGACGAGCCGGTTGCCACGCGCCTCGGCGATGCCATAAAGCATCTGGAACTCGTACTCGTCGCGGCCGAGGCCGCGCCGGGCGACGATCCGGCGCCCCTCCGAGACGAGCCACTCGTCGTGTGTGGCGATTCCCACGTAGCAGTCCGCGTCGAGCAGGGCTTCGAGGGCCCTGATGAAGTTCGACCGCACCTCCCCGTAGCCCTGGTAAGCAAGCTCGGGTGGCTCGACGTAGATGCCCTTGCAGATCCGAACGCTCGGCCGCAGGTCGCCGAGCGAGCGGATGTCGTCGAGCGTCCGCCGCAGGTAGGCCTGCAGGACGACACCGAGGTTCTCGTGACCCGCCTCGCGAAGATCGCGATAGAGCCGCAAAGTGTCGTCGGTCGTGGACGAGTCCTCCATGTCGATGCGGACGAAGTTGTTCCGGCGGGCTGCCTCGCGGACGACCGACTCGAGGTTTTCCCGGCAGAGGTCGTAGTCGAGCTTCAGCCCCAGCCCGGTCAGCTTCACACTCACGTTCGAGTCGAGCCCCTGGCGCTCAATCGTCTCGAAGACGTCGCGGTACGCCCCGGCGATCGCCCGAGCCTCGTCGCGGGTTCGTATTTCCTCGCCGAGGACGTCGATCGTCCCCAGCTTGTGCTCCGCGTTCGCGGTCTTGACGACCCGACAGGCGTCCTCCAGCGTCGGTCCGGCAATGTAGCGCTGCGCCAGCATGTGCACGAGCGGCTTCGGCACCGCCGGGAGCATTCGCGCGATCGTGCGATCCAGGATCACGAGCGGGCGGATTGTAGTCGCGCCCGCGGTGCCTACGATCCTGGTGTGAACGTTCGCCGCCTCGAAGATCCCGCCGCCTTCCTCGAGGCCGCGTCGCCGCTGCTCCTGGCCGACGAGGCGCGCCACAACCTGATCCTCGGGATAGCGGGAACGCTGCGGGATCATCCCTCGCGCTTCCCGGAGTACGCGCTCTGGCTCGCGGAGGAGGGCTCGGCGACGGTCGGCGCCGCGCTGAGGACACCGCCGTACAAGCTCGTTCTCGCCCGCCCGCGCGAGGACTCGGCGCTCGAAGCCCTGGCCGCCGCGATCGACGACGAGCTCCCGGGCGTCGTCGCTGCGCTTCCGGAAGTCGAGACGTTCGCCGCCGCCTGGGCGGCGAAGACCGGCGCGGCGCCGCGCAGGGCGCGGGCCGAGGGCGTCTTTGCGCTCGAGCGCGTACGACCTGTCCCAGCCCCCGCCGGACGCCTGCGCGAGGCCGATGCAACCGATAGGCCGCTGCTGATCGCCTGGTTCACGGCCTTCGCGGAGGAGGCGCTGGGAGAGGACGCGACCGTGGAGGACCCGGCCCGCTTCATCGACCACAGGCTCACCGCGGCTGACGCCGGCGCCGTGCTCTGGGAAGACGAGGGCATCGTGTCGCTCGCGGCCTTCGGCAATCCCACGCCGAACGGAATTCGGATCGGTCCCGTCTACACGCCACCCGAGTATCGCCGGCGCGGCTATGCCTCGGCCCTCGTCGCCGAGCTCTCGGAACGCCTGCTCGCCAAGAGGCGCTTCTGCTTCCTCTTCACCGACCTCGCGAACCCGACCGCGAACCGGATCTATGAGCAAATCGGCTACCGGCGCATCTGCGAGGCGGCCGAGATCGTCTTCGAGCGCTAGCTCTCGCGCATGAAACCTTGGCGGGCAGCGGAGCCTCGGCGTCGCTTGCGATGCCGAGTTGGAGGCCGAGGCGGCTTTGCCGCTGCGGCCGTCTAAACCCGCTGTCGCCTAACCCTCGCGCATGAAGCCTTGGCGCGCCGCTGAGACAAGCGCCACCGCCTCAGGAAACAGCACGCGCATCGCGTCGCGGAGCGCGATCGCCTGCTCGTCAGCGCCGCCCTGGGCGGACACCCGCTGGAGCGCCGCCGCAGTCAGCTCGACTGCCGTGTTCAGCGTCAGGGTCGCGAACTGCTCGCGCTGGGCCTCCTGCACCGTCTCGGCCTGTTGCTCGGCGAACTCGCGCAGGCTGCGCATCAAGTCCTCAGGATCGCCCCCGAAAGGGAAACCGGGATTGCTGCCTTCCATGAAGGCCACTGTAGCCAGCACGAGTCAGTCGAGCGGGACCTTGTAGGCGGCCTCGACGTCGCGGGTCAGCTCCTCGACCGTCGCCGTCGCCTGCTTCATCGCAACCGCGAAGGGCGAGCCTTCGCCCCCGAGGACTCGCTCGAGCCTGAGCGTCGCCGCGCCGATCGCGTCGAGCCCTTCCGGCGTCGCGACGCGCGGAGCCGCGCCGAGCGCCTCCTCGAGCGCGAGCGCGGCCTCTTCCGCCTCGTCGATTCCCGCAGGATTCTCGGTCAGGCGCAATGCGACGAGCTGCGAGCGGAGCTCCTCCAGATCGCCGCCACCGGCCGTCTCCTCGGCGAGCTCGACCAGCGCGGCAATCGAGACCACTTCGCGGATGCGCACGCGGTTCTCGACCGGCTTCCCCTCCTCGTCGAGCACGAGCCAGCTCGTCTCACCGGTCTCGCTGCGATAGGCGCAGAGGTAGGCGCGGGCGCCCGAGGAGGGCTCGGCCGGGACGATGCCGACGACCTCCTCGCCTGGACCGGCGTAGCGAACCGCGGCCTCGGCAATCCGCCTGAGATCTCGGGTCAGTCCCACCGAGCCGAGAATAAGCTCTAGCCGAATGGGCACGCGATCCGCCACATCTCCCTCGGCCTGGTCTGGACGGGCCCGCCGGCAGAGCCGCCGCGCCCTCCAGTCGGCATCGCAAGCGACGCCTTAGTCGACCCGTGGCCGCCTCTCCCCGGACGCGCCGCGCGCTCGAGCTCTTCGCCCCGCTCGGCCCCACCTACGAGCGCTACGCCAGGCTGCTTTCGCTCGGACAGGACCCGCAGTGGCGCCGGTTTCTCGTCTCGCGGGTCGAGGCAGGCCCGGGCGACGAAGTTCTCGACGTCGCGACCGGCACGGGCGCGGTCGCACGGGAGCTGCTCCGCCAGAAGGGCTGCGCGGTCGTCGGCGTCGACCAGAGCCCGGAGATGCTCGCGGTCGCGCGCGAGCACCTGCCCGCAACGGTAAAGCTGGTCGAGGCGAGCGCCGAGCACTTGCCTTTCGAGGACGCCTCGTTCGACGCGCTCACGGTCACCTACCTGCTCCGCTACGTCGACGATCCGGGCGCGACCCTGGCGGAGCTCGCGCGCGTCGTCCGCTCCGGCGGCACGGTCGCGAGCCTCGAGTTCGCCGTTCCGGCCGGACTCTGGCGGCCGCTCTGGCGCGCCTACGTCGGCGCCGTGCTTCCGGCGGCGGGACGGATCGTCTCGCCCGGCTGGCACGAAGTCGGCGATTTCCTCGGCGGCAGCATCCGCGAGTTCTGGCGCCGCTACCCGCTCGAGCGCCAGCTCGAGCTCTGGCGTGCCGCCGGGATCGAAGACGTCCGATACCGGCGACTCAGTCTCGGCGGTGGGATCGTGATCTGGGGTAGCCGTGGAAACTAGGACGCGTAGCGTGCGTCCTGCTTTCTACGCGCTGGCCCCCGGTGGCTGGCGCGACTACGTAACGCTCATCCACCTTCCCTACACCGCCTGGCACCTGAGCTACGTCGTCATCGGAGCCTGCCTCGCGCCACACGTCCCAGGCTGGCGGCTCGTGCTCACGGTCGTCGCCTTCTTCCTCGGCCTCGGCGTCGGCGCGCACGCGCTCGACGAGCTCAACGGGCGCCCGCTACAGACGAGGATTCCGACCGGTGTCCTCGTTGCGCTCGCGGCAGGCTCGCTGGCCGGCGCATCCGCGATCGGAATTGCGGTCGCCGTCACGCACGACCTGTGGCTCCTGGCGTTCGTCGCCTTCGGCGCCTTCATCGCCGTCGCGTACAACCTCGAGCTTTTCGGCGGCCTGTTCCACAACCCCTTCTGGCTGGCGGCGGGCTGGGGCGCGTTTCCGGTTCTGACCGCCTACTTCGCGATGGCGGACCGGATCACGGGCGAGGCCGTCCTCACAGCCCTGTTCGCTGCGTTGCTGATCCGCGCCCAGCAGGTGCTCTCGACACCCGTCCGCGACGTCCGTCGCAGAACCATCTCCGTCACGGGCACGATCGAGCGAAGGGATGGGACATCTGTCCCGATCGGGCCGGAGACGCTGACCGGTCCGCCCGAGACCGCGCTCCGCTTCATGGCCGCCGCAAGCGTCTCGTTGGCGGCAGCGCTGCTCGTGCTTCGTTTTGTCTGATCTACGATCCAGCGTTGTGAGCTCCGAGACCGCCGTGCAGATCGCCTTCGCCGCCGGCGTCGTCGTGGTCGCAGCCACGATTGCGACGGTGCTGGCGGGACGCGGCTCCCGGCGCGAGCTCGCCGGAATCGCTGGGCTGCTCGGCCTCGCCGCGACCGGCGGTTGGGTCGTCTTCGCGCTCGACGTCGACCGGGGAACAGCGGTGGCCGCCGGCGGATTGACGGTCTGTTTCGCCGCAGCCGTTCTGACGCTCCCGCTGCGGTCCGGCCTGGCGCGGACCCGGCGGATCGAGGGCGAGCTGGAGGAGGCCGAGACCGCGCTGCGCGACCTGGTCGAGCGGGAGACCGTTCTGCGCGGCGAGGAACTCGAGCGCACGCTTGCACGCGCACGAGCCGAAACGAGCTCGCGCCTCGCCGAAGACGAACGAAAGCTCGCCGAAGCCCGGCGGAACGAACTGGCTCAGCGCGTCGAGCAGCGCCTGACCGAATGGTCCGCCGACCTCGACCGGATCCAGCAGGGACTGACGACCCGTCTCGCCGAACTGGCGCAACGCCAGCGCGAGGCGGTCGGCGAGGCCCAGTCGAGGCTCGAAACGGAGATGGAGCAGCTCAAGGCCGCCAGCGAGGACCAGCGCGCGATCCTCGCCAAGCTCCGGGAGGAGTTCGAGCGCGCCGCCGGAGAAGCCGGGACGGCCGCGCGACGAGAGGTTGAGGTGCACGAGAGCGAGCGCCGAAGAGCGCTGCACGAGGTCTCCGAGCGGCTGCGCCAGCGCGAGCGCGAGCTCCGGGACCGCATCGCCGCCGAGGAAACGGAGGCAGTGCGCCGGATTCAGTCGGGGTTCGCCGACGTCGAGCGCCGGCAGATCGATCAACTGACCCGGATCGTCGACCGGACCGCGAACCGGCTTTCCGAGGCAGGCGTCGAGCAGTTTTCGGCCACGGTCAAGACCGCACGGGACGACGCCGCCAAGCGGCTCTCCCGCGAGCTCGACCGGGCAGTCGCCCAGTTCGCGCACGACGCGCAATCCGTGCTTGCCGAGCGCCTCGCCCAGGTCTCAGACGCCGGCGCCGCGCGCGTCGACCGCAAGCTGGCCGAGATCGTCGGCCACATCGAGCAGCGCCGCGACGAGTTCCTCGCCGAGTTCCAGCGCAGGTTCTCTGACGTCGAGGCCGAGCTGAGGTCGCAGATCCGGGCGGTCGGCGCCGACGCCGAAGCGGAGCGCGAGGTGCTCGAGGCCCGCGTCCACGACTTGACCCGCCGGCTCGAAACCGCGGTCAACGCGGCGGAGTCGAGCCTTGAAGGTGCGTTTCGTACTCCCTAGGAGGTGGGCACAAACTTCGAGCGGCAGGGTTCGTCTAGGAGAAGGCGAAGCAGATCTGACCTCATGGCCCAGATAACCGAGACACCACAGGACGAACGAGCGAAGGTCGAAAGCTGGCGTCTCCACGTGCTGATGGAGGCCGGTTTCTCTCTTCCGCTCGCCGAGAAGCTCGCCCACAGCGAGGCGGACCTGCATCGCGCGGTCGAGATGGTCCGGAGCGGCTGCGACCACGAGACCGCGGCGCGCATCCTGCTTTAACAACATCAGCCGAGCGAAGCGAAGGGTCAAACTAGACCCGCGGAAAATGCGCCAGCATTTTCCGCGGTGACTAGCATCGTCCGGGTGAAGGTCGAAGCGACCGCCTACGGTGACCGCAAGGTCTTCTCCGTCTCTGCGTTCAACCGCGGGATCGCGACCTGGCTGCAGCGGCTGCCGACCGTCTGGGTCGAGGGCGAGGTGACGGAGCTGAAGCGCCACCAGCGCTGGCAGAGCGTCTTCTTCACGCTCAAGGATCCCGCCGACGGGGCCTGCGTTGGGGTCTCGATGCCGCGCGGGCAGTTCGACGGGCTCCGGCTCGAGCTCGCCGACGGCGACCGCGTTCACGCCTACGGCAGGCCCGAGCTCTACGCCGCGCGCGGCGAGTTCAGGCTCCGTGCGCTGTCACTCGAGCGGTTCGGGCTAGGCGACCACCTGGCGGCGCTGGAGCGCCTGAAGCGGAAGCTGGCGTCGGAAGGCCTGTTCGCGGCCGAGCGGAAGCGGGCACTGCCGGTCTGGCCGCGTAAGATCGGGCTCGTCACTGGCAACGACGCGGCCGCGAAGCGCGATGTCTTGACCGGGATCCAGACCCGGTTTCCACCGGCACATGTCGTCGTGGCCGAGACCTACGTCCAAGGCCCGCGCGCCGCGGGCGCGGTCGTGGACGCGCTGCGCCGCCTCTGCGAAGTGTCGGAGCTCGACGTCGTCGTCGTCGCCCGCGGCGGCGGCAGCTTCGAGGATCTCCTGCCCTTCAGCGACGAACGGCTCGTCCGTGCAATCGCCACCTTCCCGGTCCCGATCGTTTCCGCGGTCGGCCACGAGCAGGACACCCCGCTCTGCGACCTCGCCGCGGATGTCCGCGCATCGACGCCGACCGCGGCGGCACGGCTTGTCGTTCCGGATCTCGGCGAGCTCCACGAGCGACTCGAGCGCGCCCGCAGCGGCCTCGGCCGCGGCGCCCGGCGTTCGCTCGAGCTAAAGGTCACGCGCCTGGGGCAAGCGCACGAGCGGCTGCGGCGCGCGCCGGCGCTGCTGGTCGAGCGGCGCCGAGCCGCGCTCGAGCAAACGGCGGGGCGCCTTCGGGCCCTCTCACCGAAGGCAACCCTGCACCGCGGCTACGCGATCGTGCGCGCCGGCGAGACGATCGTCCGCTCCGCGTCGGTCGCCAAGACGGGCGAACGCATCGACGTCGAGGTGAGCGACGGAAGGTTCGGCGCCCGTGTCGAGTGAGCCAACCTTCGAGTCGGCGCAGCGCGAGCTCGAGCAGATCGTCCAGCGGCTCGAAAGCGGCGAGACCGGCCTCGACGAAGCGATCGCGCTGTGGGAGCGGGGCGAGGAGCTCTACCGCTTTTGCCTCGGCAAGCTGGACTCGGCCCAGGGCAAGATCGAGCAGCTCGCCAGCCGCGTAGAAGCTGCCAGACCCTAGTCGCCTTCAGCGTTCCCGCATAGAATCGGGCCATGGCCGACGCGCCGACCGAGCTGCTGGAGCACATCCCCCTCTTCGAGGGCCTTCCGCATAGGGAGCTGGAGCGAATCGCCCGCTCCTTCAAGGAGCGCCGCTTCAGGGCCGGCCATACGGTTGCCGTGGAAGGAGCCGGCGGCATCGGCTTCTTCGTGATCAGTGAGGGGACAGCGAGCGTCGACGTCCACGGCGAGGAGCGGGGCAAGCTCGGCCCTGGCGACTACTTCGGCGAGATGGCCCTGATCGACGACCAGGCACGCCGCACCGCGACGATCACGGCCGACTCCGACCTCACGTGCTACGGGCTCACCTCGTGGGAGTTTCGGCCCCTCGTCGAGACGAACGCCCAGATCGCCTGGAAGTTACTCCAGGTGATGGCCAAGCGGCTGCGCGAATCGGAGCAGCAGCAAATCTCGATCTAGTCTAGGAGCTGCGGCTTGACAGAGACGGTTTCGGCGGCGCAGCTCGTCGCCCGTTGCCGCAACGGCGACCAGGAGGCGTGGGCGGGGCTCGTCGAGCGGTTTTCCCGCTATGTCTACGCGATCGCGACGCAGGGGTTCCGGCTGCGGGAGCACGACGCCGAAGACGTCTTTCAGGAGGTCTTTGCGAAGGTCTATGAGCGGCTCGATTCGCTCCGCAGCGACGAGGCGATCCAGCCCTGGATCGCCCAGCTCACCCGGCGTGTCTGTGTCGATCGCCTGCGAGCGGGCTCACGTGAGGAGACAACCGACGAGACCGAGCTGGCCGCAGACCCGGACGAGGACGCGATCGCCCGGATCGACGAGGCGCTCGACGTCCACGACGCGATGGCGGGCCTGCCCGAGAACTGCCGCGAGATCCTCGACCGTTTTTTTGCCCGCGACGAGACCTACCGGACGATCGGCGATGCGCTCGAATTGCCCGCCGGCACCATCGCCAGCCGGATTTCACGCTGTCTGGTCAAGCTGCGCGACGAACTCGAGGGAAGAAAACCGGTCCC
>MNDB01000029.1 GCA_001914705.1 Actinobacteria bacterium 13_2_20CM_68_14
CCAAGCGCGACTGATCACGTTCCCGTACTCGCCGACGAGGTTCGGCAGCTGCTTGCCATCGAGCCCGGCGAGACGGTGGTGGACGCGACCTTTGGCGCCGGCGGGCATGCGGCGCTGCTCGCCGCCGACCTGCGAGGGGAGGGGCGGTTGATCGCGATCGACCGCGATCCGACCGCGCGCGCGTACTTCGATCGCTTTCGCAAGCAGACCGGGATTCAGGGCCGCTTCCTCCGCGGCGACTTCTCGATCGTGCTCGAGCAGCTCGCCGACAACGGCGCCCGCGCCGACGCGATCCTCTTCGATCTCGGCGTCTCGTCGATGCAGATCGACCGCCCGGAGCGCGGCTTCTCATACGCCGCCGACGCGCCGCTCGACATGCGCATGGATCCCTCGGCCGACTATTCCGCCCGCGAGCTGGTCAACGAGGCCTCCGAGCGCGAGCTGACCCACATCTTTCGCCAGTACGGCGAGGAGCGCTACGCGAAGCAGATTGCCCGCGCGATCGCGCGCCGGCGGCGCGAGCAGCCGTTCGAACGGACCGGCGAGCTTGTCGAGACGATCAAGAACGCGATCCCGGCACCGGCCCGCTTCGGTGACGGACACCCGGCGAAGCGCGTCTTCCAGGCCCTCCGCATCGCCGTCAACGACGAGCTGACCGCACTCGAGGATGCGCTGCCCGCCGCGGTCGACCTCCTGAAGCCGGGCGGCAGGCTGGCGGTGATCAGCTTCCATTCGCTCGAGGACCGGATCGTCAAGCGGTTCCTCCGCGACCAGGAGCACGGCTGCACCTGCCCGCCGGACTTCCCGGTCTGCGTCTGCGGCCAGGAGCCGGTGCTGCGCGCGACGCCGCGCCGAGCGATCCGGCCCAGTGCGCGCGAGACGGCGAGCAACCCGCGGGCCGCATCGGCGCGGTTGAGGGCCGCGATCAAGGTTTAGTGGCCCATCCAGCGACACATGCCGGCTTCTGGCCCGCGATCACGCGGCGCCAGAGCCCACGCTCGCTCTTGCCAAGGCTGCCAGCCTTGGCCGCGACCGAGTGCGGCCTCTGGCTTGGTGCTCGCGACCCAGATACTCGGCGGCATCACTGGAAGGGCCGCTGATGGCGTCCTGGCACGCAGCCGCCGCAGCGCCGGCCCCGGCACGAGCTCCGGCCCGAAAGCGTCCCCGAACTCGTGATCTAGATCACAAACGGGCGCGGCCCGCGCCGCGGCGCCGCGCAAAGGCCAAGGGCGGGGTCGCCGGCGGGCTCGCTTGGATCATCGTCGCCGGGGTGCTGCTCATCGGGATCGTGGCGCTCAATGTCGCCGTCCTGCGCCTGAACATCCGGCTCGACCACATGAACAACCAGAGCCAGCAACTGCAGGCCGAGAACGCGGCGCTCGGCGCGAAGCTCTCCGCCGCGGTCTCGTCGCCGCGGATCCAGGCGCTCGCCAAAGCCCGCGGGTTCGTTCCGGCCGATCCGACGACGATCGGCTACGTCGACATCGCACCGCGCGGCGGCCGTTGAGCGGCCGGCTCGCGAACCGCCGGATCCGCCTTCTCCTCGCGCTCTTCGCGATCGTCTTCGGCGCCACTCTGCTTCGCGCGATCTGGCTCCAGGGCGTCCGAGCCCAGTCGCTCGGCGAGATGGCGGCAAGCCAGCACCGGACGACGGTCGATCTCGCGGCGAATCGCGGCACGATCTACGACAGGACGGGCGTCCAGCTCGCGGTGGGCGAGCAGGCGATCACGATCTACGCCGATCCGTTGCAGATCCGGGACGCGACGAAGGTCGCGCCAGTAGTCGCGCGCGTCCTGAGGCTCGCTCCGAAGCAGGTATACGAGAAGCTCTCCGACCGAGCGCACGGCTTCGTCTACGTCAAGCGCAAGGCTGACGCTGCCCGCGCCCAGCGGCTTCAGCGCCTCCACATCCCCGGGCTCGGCTTCTATCCGGAGGAGCGGCGCATCTATCCGCAGCACGCGATCGCCGCCCAGGTGCTCGGCTACGCAGGCGTCGACAACCACGGCCTTTCGGGGCTGGAGCTCGCTCTCGACAAGCCGCTGGCCGGCCGTCCAGGGCGCGAGACGCTCGTCCGCGACCCGCTCGGACACGTGCTCGACTCGATCGTCTCCAGGCCCACGCGTAACGGCAGCGACGTCTCCCTGACGATCGACCACAACATCCAGGCGACGGCGGACGAGGTCCTGCGCGAGACCGTCCAGAAGTGGCATGCCAAGGACGGCACCGCAATCGTGCTCGACCCGCACACCGGCGCCGTGCTCGCGATGGCCGTGGCTCCTTCCTACGACGCCAACAGCTTTCCCAGCGTCCCGAGGGACCTCCAGCGCAACCGCGCGGTCACCGACACGTACGAGCCCGGTTCGACCTTCAAGCTCGTGACGGTTGCCGGCGCGCTCTCGACGGGGCTCGTCACGCCCCAGGAAAAGTTCACACTGCCCTACGAGATCCAGGTCGCCGACCGCCGGATTCATGATGCGGAGCCGCGCGGAACCGAGACGATGTCGGTTGCCCAGATCCTCTCGAAGTCCTCCAACGTCGGCGCGATCACGCTCGCCCAACTGCTCGACAAGAACCGGCTCATGTCGTGGATCTCACGCTTCGGCTTCGGGCGCCCGACCGGGATCGACTTCCCCGGCGAGAGCCAGGGGATCGTGCTTCCGGCGGACAAGTGGTCGGGCTCGACGATCGGGAACGTGCCAATCGGCCAGGGAATTGCAGTGACGCCGATGCAGATGGCCTCCGCCTACGCCGCGATCGCCAACGGGGGAATGTGGACGCGGCCGCATCTCGTCGAGCGCGTCGGCGACGGGCCGCCGAGGCCGGTTGCCCGCCACCGGATCGTGACTCGTTGGATCGCGCGCGAGCTGACGTCGATGCTCCAGAACGTCGTCCTGGACGGCACCGGGACGCTCGCGCAGGTTCCCGGCTACCACGTTGCCGGCAAGACAGGCACCGCCGCGAAGCCGGACTCGCACGGCGGCTACTCGAGCTCGAAATACGTGGCTTCGTTCGTCGGCTTCGCGCCGGCGACGCGGCCGCGGCTTGTCGTTCTCGTGACGGTCGACGAGCCGCAGGGCGCAATCTGGGGCGGCGTGGTCGCGGCGCCGGCCTTCAAGGCGATCGCTCAGCAGACGCTCCAGTATCTTTCCGCGCCCCCGGACGCCCCAGGGCAGGTCGCCGCTACCTCGGCGCCTTGACTCGGAAGTACGCCGAGTAGATCTCCTTCGCCGCCGGAGCCGCCGCCTCGGCGCCGAAGCCGCCGTGCTCGATCATGACGACGATGACGAGCTTCGGGTTGTAGGCCGGCGCCCAAGAGGCGTACCAGGAGTGGTCGCCGCCGGGGGGTGCCTCTGCGGTTCCGGTCTTGCCGGCGACCTGAACCGGGAAGTTGCCGAAGACCGCGGCGGAGGTGCCCGAGTGGGCACCGGCGATCAGGCCGTCCCTGATCGCGTAGGCGTCGGTGAGCCTGAGGTGCCGCCGGGCCGGAAAACGAAGCTCGCGAACGATCTGCCCGCTGGAGTTGAGCACGGCCTTGCCGATGTGGGGGCGGACGACCGTGCCGCCGTTGGCGAGCGTCGAGTAAGCGACCGCGAGCTGTAGCGGCGTGATCGCAAGCTGGCCCTGGCCGACCGCGAGGTTGATCGAGTAACCCTCGTACCAGATCCGCTCCCACCGCTGCTTGAACGTCCGCTTCAGCCACGCGGGGGTCGGCACGAGGCCGGAAGCCTCACCGGGTACGTCGAGGCCGGTTGGATGTCCAACGCCGAGCCGCCGGGCCCAGTCCTGCATGTAGAGATGGCCCTTCTGCTGCTCGGCGTAGAACATGGAGCCGAGGCGGTAGAACCAGGTGTCGCAGGAGATCGAGAGTGCCTGGGGTAGCGTCAGGTTGGCGTTAACGCTCGACTCGACGTTGTGGAAGACGTGGTTGCCGACCGTGTACGTGCCCGTGCAGGCGAGCGTCGAGTAGGGACTGATCAGTCCCGACGCGAGGCCCGCCTCGGCGACGATTGGCTTGAAGGTCGAGCCGGTGGGATATACGCCCTGCGTCGCGCGGTTGACGAGCAGATGGCGCGGGTCGTTCGGATTGAACAGCGAACGCAGGTACTCCGGGTCGGTCGCTGCGCGAGCCTGGTCGAAGCGCGGATAGCTCGCGAGCGCATAGACGGAACCGTCGCGCGGGTTCATCACGACCGCGGCGCCGGCATGAGCGTCGTAGTGGCCGTTGGCGTGCGCGAGCGCGATCCCGTCCTGAACCGCCTTCTCCGCAGCGCGTTGCAGCCGCAGGTCGATTGTCAGCTGCAACCCGCTCGCGGGGCGCGCGACGCGGACGACGCGCGCCGGCCCGATCGGCCGGCCCTGGGCGTCGACGACGACACGCGCCTTGTCGAGCCCGCCGTTCAGCAGGCGGTCGTAGGCCGCCTCTGCGCCCGACTGGCCCACGATCGCGCTGGCGCGGAGCCCCGGATAGGTATGAGCGGCGAGCTGGGTGGGGCTGATCTCGCCGAGCAGGCCGAGGAATTCACCGCCGATCGAGCCGCTCGGGTAGCTCCGCTCGGGCAGGGCGACGACGCGGATTCCCGGGAACTCACGCGCATGCTCGTCGAGGAAGTAGCCGAGGTCGCGGGTGATCCGCGGCAGGACGATTGCCGAGGAGTAGGGCGACTTGAATTCGCTGTGTCGGACCCGCTGGATGAATCGCGTCGCGGAAGCTCCGGAGAGGTCGCTGAGCCGCCGCAGGAGCATGCGGCCCTGGTGAGTCGGCCACCAGCGGCCATGCTTGTCGATCACGCCGAGCACCGACGAGTCGACCGAGACGGCAAGCCCGCCGTTCGTTCCCGCCAGCACGCGGCCCTGCGAATCGACGATCTGACCGCGCGGGGCGGGAAGGTCGATCAGGCGGTAGGTCTGGCGTTGAGCTGCGAGCGCGAAATGCGGCCCCCGCACGACCTGGAGAGACCACAGGCGCAAGGCGAGCAACCCGAAGAGGCAGAGGGTGGCGAGCCCGATTATCCCGACGCGGAGGAAGAAGCCGGCGCTGCCGTGAAAGTCGGCGGCGGCGACTGAAACCGGTCGCACGCCGAGCCGCCGCGGAATGCGGACTCTGCGCCGGCCGCGCCCCGGCTGAGAGACGAAGTCGCTCAGCGCACGCGGCCCGGTTCGGCTTCGGGCACGTCGCGGCCGTGGCGGCGCACTACCTGGGGATCGTTATGTTCGGTCGGGACGGGTGCCATCGCCGTTCGTACCGCTAAGGATGCCCGCTTCGGAAATGGGTTGCCAGGTGATCCATTTGACCCTGGCGAAACGGCTGCAAACGCCTGCCTTTTGGCGCACCGGCGCCCGCAGTGGTGGCTGGGCCCGTTGGTAGACTCGCCGCGCAGATGAACCTGGAGCGCGTCATCGCAGCGCTCGCCCCCACGGACGTCGTGCAGCGCGCTCCGGTCGAGATCTCGGACCTCGCCTACGACACGCGCGCCGTCGGGCCCGGAGCGCTCTTCTTCTGTGTCCCGGGAGAGCGGCGCGACGGCCACGCCTTCGCCCGCGAAGCGGTTGAAAGCGGCGCGGTCGCGCTCGTCGTCGAACGGGTACTCGAGCTCGACGTCTCACAGCTGGTCGTGGAGGACGCCCGGAGTGCGATGGCCCAGGCCGCCGTCGTCTTTTTCGACGATCCGACGCGGACGCTCGAGGTTGCGGGCGTCACCGGAACGAACGGCAAGACGACGACCACGTTCCTCCTCCACTCGATTCTCGGCGCGGCGGGCCGGCGGCCCGGCCTGCTCGGCACGATCGAGAGCCTGATCGGGGGCGAGCGCCGCCCGGCAATCCGTACGACGCCCGAGGCGATCGACCTCCAGCGCGCCTTCCGTGAGATGCTCGACGCGGGCGATCGGAGCTGCGCGCTCGAGGCGACCTCCCACGGCTCCGAGCTGGGGCGGCTCGACGGCGTCCGCTTCAGCGCTCTCGCCTTCACCAACCTCAGCCAGGACCATCTCGACTTCCACGGAACCTTCGAGCGGTACTTCGACGCGAAGCGCCGGCTCTTCGTCGAGGGCGAGCGGCCGCCGGCCGCGGTCAACGTCGGCGACGACTACGGCCGCCGGCTGGCGGAGGAGCTGCGCGCGCTCGGACATGAGCCGCTGCTGACCTTTGGCACCGCGGGCGATGCCGACATCCGGCCCGAGCAGCTCGAGCTCGACGGCAACGGCGCGCGGTTGCGGGCCGGCGGGATCGAGCTGCGGACGAAGCTGCGCGGCCGCTTCAACGTCGAGAACGTGCTCGCGGCCGTCGCCGTCTCGCGGCTGCTCGGCGTCGAGAACGACGCGATCGCAGCCGGGGTCGCAGCGCTCAAGGGCGTTCCCGGCCGGTTCGAGGCGGTCGAGGCGGGTCAGCCGTTCGCGGTCGTTGTCGATTACTCCCACAAGCCGGACGCGCTGGAGAACGTGCTCCGGACCGCCCGTGAGCTTGCGCGTAGCCGGGTCATCTGCGTCTTCGGTTGCGGCGGCGACAGGGACCGGGGCAAGCGCCCGCTGATGGGACGGATCGCGAGCGAGCTCGCGGACGTTGCGATCGTCACCTCGGACAATCCGCGCAGCGAGGATCCCGACGCGATCATCGCCGAGGTGGTCGCCGGCGCGGAAGCGAGCCTGGAGGTGGAGCCCGACCGGGCCACTGCGATCGGACGTGCACTCGCGCTTGCTCAGGAGGGCGACGTTGTCGTCATCGCCGGCAAAGGCCATGAGCAGGGGCAGGAGTTCGCGGGGCGGGTGGTTCCGTTCGACGACCGCGAGGTCGCCCGCGAGGCGCTTCGCCGGCTCGGAGCCGCCCTGTGATCCCCTTGGCGCTGGACGAGATCGCGGCGCTGGCGCCCGGCCGGCTCGACCGCGCCCCCTGGGCGTCCGAGGTGAACGGCGTCCAGGTCGATTCCCGCCGGATCGCAGAGGGCGACCTCTTCGTCGTGGTCGGGCGTGGGGCCGACTTCCGCAAGCACGCCTTCGCGCGCGGCGCGGCCGCCACGCTCGTTCCGGACGACGCGTTTGCCGCGCTCGGGGCGATCGGCCGCGCCGTCCGTGACCGGGCCTCCGCACGGGTGGTGGGGATCACCGGCTCGATGGGCAAGACCTCGACCAAGGACCTGCTCGCCGCTCTCTGCGCACCGTCGGCGAGGACGATCGCCAACGAGGGAAACTTCAACAACGAGATCGGCGTCCCGCTGACGCTGTGCCGTCTCGAGCCGGACACCGAGGTTTGCATTCTCGAGCTCGCGATGCGGGGGCTCGGCCAGATCGCCGAGCTCTGCGAGATCGCCCGGCCCGAGATCGGCGTCGTCACCAATGTCGGGCCGGTGCACCTCGAGCTCGTCGAGTCGCTCGACGGCGTCGTTCGGGCGAAGAGCGAGCTCGTTGCCGCGCTGCCGCCGAGGGGCGTCGCGATCGTGCCCGAGGATTTCCCGGTCGATCGCGAAGACATCCGCGTGGTCAGGTTGGGTGCGCCGGCCGCGGAGGTGCGCGACGGCCGCACCTCGGTCGGCGGCGTCAGCTTCAACTTCGTCGCCGAGCACCAGGCGCAGAACGCGGCGGCTGCGCTGGCGGCGCTCGAAGCGCTCGCGCTGCCGCGGCCGGAACGCGTCGACGTCGACTTTTCCCGCTGGCGCGGCGAGGAGCGCGAGCTTCCCGGCGGCGGCCTGCTGATCAACGACGCCTACAACGCGAACCCGGTCTCGATGCGGGCCGCGCTGGGATACCTCGCCGCCCGGGCCGGAGACCGCCGCCGAGTCGCGATCCTCGGCGACATGGCCGAGCTCGGCCGGACGGCCCCGGCGTACCACACGGAAGTCGGCAGGGCGGCCGCGGAGCTGGAGGTCGACGAGTTGCTCGCCGTAGGAGAGCTCGCACACGGCTACGTCGACGGAGCCGCCGGGGTTCCGTCGCGCTGGACTCCGAACGTCCACGAAGCCTTGCGGCAGCTCGACGAGCTCGTCCGGCCCGGGGACGCCGTGCTCGTGAAAGGTTCGCGGGCGATGGGACTCGAGGCGGTAGCGGAAGCGCTGGCGGCGGTGAAGGCCTAACTTGGTCCGCGTCCTGATCGCGGGCCTCGCCGCGATGCTGATCTCGATTCTCGCCGGTCCTCGCTTCATCGCTTTCCTGCGCCGCAAGGAGTACGGGCAGACGATCCGCGAGGAGGGGCCGCAGCATCACGTGACCAAGCAGGGGACGCCGATCATGGGCGGCCTGCTGGTGCTGGGCGCCGGCACCGCGGCGTATCTCGCGCTCGCGCGCTACACGGTCCCGGCGCTGACGGTGCTCTTCGTCACGCTCGCCTGCGGCGCGATCGGGTTCATCGATGACTTCATCAAGCTGACGCACCGCCGCTCCCTCGGCCTCAACGCCCGCTGGAAGCTGCTCCTGCTCGGAGCGATCACGGTCGGCGTCGGCCTCGCCGCGCGACACCAGCACCTGCCGACGAACGTCTACGTACCCGGGATCGGGCACCTCGAGCTCTCGTGGGCGTGGTACGGACTGCTCTTCCTCGTCATCGCCGGCGCCGCGAACGGCGTCAATCTGACCGACGGCCTCGACGGCCTCGCCGCCGGCACCGGGATCATCGCGCTCTTCACCTACAGCGCGATCAACGTGATTGCGTGGATCCGCTCGGGCCCGCCCGGACACCGCTTCGAGACGAAGCTCGACCTTGCGATCGTGGGAGCGGCGCTGATCGGAGGGCTGATCGGATTCCTCTGGTACAACGCGTTCCCGGCCGAGGTCTTCATGGGCGACACCGGCTCGATGGCGATCGGCGGCGCACTGGCGGCCTTCGCGATCATGACGAAGACGATCTTCCTGCTGCTCCTGATCGGCGGCATCTTCGCGATCGAGGCGCTCTCCGTCATCCTGCAGGTCTTCTCGTTCCGCTACTGGGGCCGGCGGATATTCCTGATGACGCCGATCCACCACCACTTCGAGATGAAAGCCTGGTCCGAGACGAAGATCATGGTCCGCTTCTGGATCGTCACGGGCCTGCTCTGCGCGGCCGCCTTCGCGCTGTACTACCGCTACTTCCGCGGGTTCCGCTGAACGAGCTGCCGGAACGCGTTCTCGTGCTCGGGCTCGCCCGCTCGGGGCTTGCGGCGGCCGCGGCGCTCGAGCGGCGCGGGGTGGAGGTCGTGCGCGCCGACCGGGAGCTCGGGAACGATGAGGATGTCGGGCTCGTCGAGGGAGTCGGCCTACTCGTCAAGAGCCCCGGGGTACCGGCCGAGGCTTCCCTGGTGGCCGGGGCCCGCGAACGCGGCGTTCCTGTCTGGAGCGAGATCGAGCTCGGCTCCCGGCTGCTTCCGAATCCGATTCTCGGCGTCACGGGCACGAACGGGAAGACGACGACGGCGGAATGGCTCGGCTTCATGCTCGGCGCGCCGGTGGCCGGAAACGTGGGCCGGGCGCTTTCAGAGCTCGACGGCGAGGTCGAGCCGGAGCAGCTCGTCGTGGTCGAGCTGTCCTCGTTTCAGCTCGAGGACATCGACCGGTTCCGGCCCCGGATCGCGGTGCTGCTGAATCTCGAGCCCGACCACCTCGACCGCCACGGCTCCTTCAAGGCCTACCGCGACGCGAAGCTGAGGATTTTCGAGAACCAGACCGAGGCCGACACAGCCGTGGTTCCACGTGATCTAGATCACGAGCTTCGGGCGCAGCGGGTCGAGTTCGCGGCCGACGATCGGCTGCCGGCGGAGCCGTCGCTTCGCGGCGCCCACAACCGCGAGAACGCGGCGGCCGCGGTGGCCGCTGCGCGGGCGGCCGGCGCCCGCGAGGAAGAGATCGTCCGCGGCCTGCGTGACTTCAGGGGTGTGCCGCACCGGCTCGAGCTGGTCGCCGAGCGCGGCGGCGTTGGCTACGTGAACGACTCGAAGGCAACGAACGTGGCGGCGACCTTGCGCGCGCTCGCGGCGTACGAGGACGAGCCCGTCCGCCTGATCCTCGGCGGCTCGCGGAAGGGCGAAGACTTCGCGCCGCTCGCGGCGGCGCTCGGACCGAACGTCCGCGCGGTCTACGTGATCGGCGAGACCGCGGACGAGCTGGCCCGCGTCATCCCGGACACGATCCGCGCCGGCGACCTCGCGACGGCTGTGGAGCGGGCAGCGACGGCTGCCCAGCCCGGCGAGGTCGTGTTGCTCTCACCGGCCTGCGCGAGCTACGACCAGTTCGGCGACTTCGAAGAGCGGGGCGAGGAGTTCAAGCGACTGGTGGCGAACCTGCCCATGTGACGAAAGGGCAGTTCGAGGCCAGGCTCCTGCTGCTGGTCAGCTTCGGGCTGGTCGCGTTCGGCCTGGTCATGGTCTACAGCGCCACCTCGGCCTCGGCAGCGCTCGAGAATGGCGACCCGGCGTACTACGTCAAGCGCCAGGCGATCTACGCCGTTCTGGGGTTGGCACTGATGTTCGTCTTCGCCCGCTTCCGCTTCCAGGCGCTCCGCAAGCTCGCTCCCGTCCTTGTGACGATCAGCCTCGCGCTGC
>MNDB01000061.1:0-6393 GCA_001914705.1 Actinobacteria bacterium 13_2_20CM_68_14
GCCCTGGTCGCCAGGATCTCGCTGCGGCTTCCGGAGGGTCTGAAGCTCGCGATCGAGGCGGCCGCGACCCGCGAGGGCGTCTCCGTCAACGCGTGGCTCGTTCGCTCGCTCGCCCGTGCCGTCGGCTCGGTCGGCGGCGCGCGCAGGGGTTCAGGGAATCGACTCACCGGCTTCGGCCGGAGCTAAGGAGGAGAGATGTTGTTCCATCTGCCGTTCGGACATGCCGAGGTGCGCATCGACTCGCGCGACCCCCACAAGATCCACTCCGCTGCCGCCCTCGACGTCATCCGCCGCGTGCGGGCCCGCCGGTCATGAGGCGCGAGACCTTCGACACGCCGGGCGAGGTCACGCTCGACCTGCGAGTCGCGCAGGGCCGGGTCGACCTCGAGACCGTGCCGGGTGGCACGACGACCGAGGTCGAGCTCGATGCCCGCGGCAACGACGAGGAGGTGCGCGAGCTGCTCGAGGAGGCTCAGATCGAGTCTCGCGAGCGGCAAGGCGGCTACGAGGTCGTCGTTCACGTCGAAGACAGACGGCGGGTCGGATTCGGCTTCTGGCGCAAGGTCGAGATTCGCCTGAAGGTCAGGGCGCCTGAAGGGGCCAAGGTGCAATTCGAGGGCGCCTCCGCGGACCTCCGCGGCCGAGGCCGCTTCGGTGAGCTCGAGGCCGACAGCGCGTCAGGAGACGTCGAGTTCGACGACGTCGCGGGAGACGCGGCCGTCAACGCGGCCAGCGGCGACGTGACCCTGCGCGCGATCGGCGGCGCCGCCGAGGTCAACACCGCCTCCGGCGACGTCGAGCTGGGGCGCGTTGGAGGCGACCTGGTTGCCAAGGCCGCCTCCGGGGACGTCAGGGTCGACGACGCCGGAGCAGGCGTCAAAATCAGAACCGCTTCCGGCGACCAGCGCATCGGCGGGGTCACTGCGGGCAGCGTCGAGCTCCAGTCGATGTCGGGCGACATCAGCGTCGGCATCCGCCAGGGGTCGAACGTCTGGGTCGACGCTCGCGCGATGAGCGGCGACCTGAGCTCCGAGCTCGAGCTCGGCGACGAGCAGCCTGCCGACGACGCTCCGCTCGTTGAGTTGCGAGCGGCCTCGATGAGCGGCGACGTCAACGTCGTCCGTGCGCCGGCGCTGACCACCTAGAACCTTGCTGCGCGACCGCCGCTTGCTGGCGCTGCTCGTCGCCGAGACGGTTTCGACGACGGGCACGCAGATGACCTGGCTAGCGCTGCCGTGGTTTGTGCTCACCACGACGGGATCGGCGGGCAAGATGACGCTCGTCCTCGCCAGCGAGGCTGTCGGGCTGGTGTCGATGGGTTTGCCGGGCGGAACGATCTTGACGAGGCTCGGGCCGCGCTGGACGATGATGATCGCGGATGGCGCACGGGCGCCGTTCATGCTGATCATTCCGCTCCTGTACTGGAGCGGCGCACTGACTTTTCCGCTCCTGCTCGGACTCGTCTTCGTCGTGGGCGCGCTCAGCGGCCCGTACTTCGCCGCGCAGCGCACACTCGTGCCGGAGCTCGTCGGTGAAGCAGAGAACGTGGTCGGCAAAGCGAACGCGTTCTTGCAGAGCGCGCAGCGCGTGACGATGCTGCTCGGGCCCGCGGTCGCCGGGGTACTGATCGCCTGGGTGGGCGCGCCGAGCGTGCTCGTGATCGACGCCGCGACCTACGTGGTCTCGTTCGTGCTCGTCGGGGCTTTCGTGCGGGTGGCACGGCGTGTGGTCGAGCCCGAGCAGCGGGGCAGGTTCCTCGACGGCTTTCGCTTCATCGTCCGCGACCCGCTGCTCCGCGGCTGGAGCGTCGCTTTCATCACGGGCGACGCCGCCTGGATGGCGTTCTTCGCCGCGGTGCCGGTGCTCGTCGTCGCCGAGTACGGGGCGGATCCGCGGATCGCCGGGTGGATCTTCGCCTCCTTCGGCGTCGGCGCCGTGATCGGAAACGTGGTCGCGTACCGCCTCCAGGACCGAACCGACGGCCTGACCCTCGTCGCGACGCTCGTTTATGGCCAGGCTTTGCCTCTGTGGGTCCTCGTCTTCGACGTTCCGGCCGTGGCGATCATCGGCGCGATCTTCGTCTCCGGCCTCTTCAACGGCCTCGTCAATCCGGCGATCCACACGCTGCTGACACTCAGCTCGCCGCCGGCGATCCGGGCCCGAGTGATGCCGGCACTCAGCGCTGTCCTGATGCTCTCGCTCCCGCTTGGACTCGCGGTAGCGGGACCGGTGCTGAGCACCGCCGGAGCGCACCCCGTACTCGTCGGCTTCGCCGTGACGCAGACAGCGGCGATGACGCTGGTCTCGATCCTCGGTCTGCGCGTCCGCGCTTCGCGCCGCGCCGACGAGCTCTCGCTCGCTGCCTAGTCGACTTCCGGCTCGTTCGCCTTGGCGGTCAACGCAGCGAAACCGGCCTGCAGGAAGTCATTCGCGGCCGCCGCGCCGAGCGACCAGGTCAGCAACCGTCCGAACCGAGGCGCCAGGATTTGCGTGGACGCAAGACCGGCGGCGGCCCAGGTGCCGATGCAGCGCGTGCAGGTGACGAGCTCGCCGATCGCCTCGTCGAAGCCGCCCGTTCGCACGGGCTCCTCGTCCCCGCTGCGCGCGTCACCGCGCACGAAGGGCTCGCGCACGAAGCTCGCGACCGAGTCGCGAGAGAGCGTCCGCGCGACCTTGAACGTCGCCAGTCCGAGGACTCCGAGGTCGAGTGCGGTCTGGCACTGGGGGTCGCGATCCAGCGCCCGGCTGAGCGCGCCCGCGCCCGCCAGCCCGGCCGCGTAGAGACCAAGAATCGCCGCGTACGAGCGGTACGGCGGGCGTGCTTCGAACGCAGACATCGCAGCTAGCCTGTTCTCGATGGCCGAGTTCAAAACCTCCGATGCCTACCAGCCGACCGGCGACCAGCCCCGGGCGATCGCCACCCTGTCGGAAGCGCTGAGCGCGGGCGAGCGCTACCAGACGCTGCTGGGCGCGACGGGCACAGGGAAGACGGCGACGATGGCGTGGATCATCGAGGAGGTCGGCCGGCCGGCCCTCCTGATCGCGCACAACAAGACCCTTGCGGCGCAGCTCTGCAACGAGCTGCGGGAGTTCTTTCCGAACAACGCCGTCGAGTACTTCGTCTCCTACTACGACTACTACCAGCCCGAGGCGTACGTCCCTCAGGCCGACCTCTACATCGAGAAGGACTCGTCCCAGAACGACGACATCGCGCGGCTGCGGCTCGCCGCGACCTCGTCGCTGTTCACGCGCCGCGACGTGGTCGTCGTCGCCTCCGTCTCCTGCATCTACGGCCTCGGCTCGCCGGAGGAGTGGCGTGACCGGGTGCTGATCCTGACGGTCGGCGAAGAGCACGACCGGGATCTCGCCCTGCGCAAGCTGATCGACAGCCAGTACGTCCGCAACGACTCGGTGCTCGGCCGTGGCCGCTTCCGGGTCAAAGGCGACGTCGTCGAGGTGCAGCCGGCGAACTCCGAGACCGCTTACAGGATCTCCTTCTTCGGCGACGAGGTCGAGCAGATCAGCCACTTCGACCCGCTGACGGGCGAGATCTACACGCACCTCGACAACGTCGCGATCTGGCCCGCGACCGAGTACGTGACCTCGAAGCCGACGATCGAGCGCGCCGTCGACGAGATCCGCCACGAGCTCGAGCAGCAGGTCCGGCAGTTCGAGTCCGAGAACCGGCTGCTGGAGGCGCACCGGATCCGCCAGCGCACCGAGTACGACCTCGAGATGCTGAAGGAGCTCGGCTTCTGCAACGGGATCGAGAACTACTCGCGGATCCTCGAAGGCCGAGCGCCCGGGACGCACCCGTTCACGCTGCTCGATTACTTCCCCCAGGACTTCGTCGTCTTCGTCGACGAGTCGCACCAGACGGTGCCGCAGCTCGGCGGCATGTACGAGGGCGACCGCTCGCGCAAGCAGACGCTCGTCGACTACGGCTTCCGCCTGCCGTCGGCGCTCGACAACCGGCCGCTCCGCTTCGACGAGTTCCTCGAGAAGGTGCCGCAGATGGTCTTCGTCTCCGCGACGCCGGGGCCGTACGAGCTCCGCCACTCGACCCGGATCGCCGAGCAGCTGATCCGCCCGACCGGGATCGTCGACCCGGAGGTCGAGCTGCGCGCGACGAAGAACCAGATCGACGACCTGCTGAACGAGGTGCGCCGGCGGGAGGAGGTCGGCGAGCGGGTGCTCGTGACCACGCTGACCAAGAAGATGGCCGAGGACCTGACCGACTACCTGCTCGAGTCGGGCGTCAAGGCGCGCTACCTCCACTCCGAGATCGACACGCTCGAGCGGATCCAGATCATCCGCGAGCTCCGGCTCGGCGAGTACGACGTGCTCGTCGGCGTCAACCTGCTGCGCGAAGGGCTCGACCTCCCCGAGGTCTCACTCGTCGCAGTGCTCGACGCCGACAAGGAAGGCTTCCTGCGCGGCAAGACGGCGCTCGTCCAGACGATCGGCCGCGCAGCGCGGAACACGAACGGCAAGGTGCTGATGTACGCGGACAAGCTGACCGAGGCGATCAAGGGCGCACTCGACGAGACGAACCGCCGCCGCACCAAGCAGCTCGCCTACAACGAGGAGCACGGGATCACGCCGGAGTCGATCCGGAAGGGCGTCTCCGATATCGCCGAGTTCCTCTCGCTCGAGTCGCCGACCGTCCCGGGCCGGCGCCGCCGCGACGGCCGCAAGGTCGAGGGCATGAGTACCGAGGAGCTCGAGAAGCTCGTGATCACGCTCGAGGAGGAGATGTTCACGGCCGCGGAGGAGCTGCGGTTCGAGTACGCGGCCAAGCTCCGCGACGAGATCAAGGACCTGCGGCGCGAGGTGCTCGCAGCGACGCCGGCCACGCCTTAGGGCAGATGACGCTCGCCTTCATCATCGCGATCCTGATCTGGGGCTTCGCCATCGGCGGGCTCGCCCGCTTCGCAGTCCCGGGGCCTGATCCGATGCCGATCTGGATGACGACCGCGATCGGGATCGGCGGCTCGCTGATCGGCGGCATCCTCTCCCGCCTGCTGTTCGGCACGGCCACGAGTTTCTTCTTTGCCTTTCTCGGCGCCGTCCTGCTCGTGGTCCTGCACCGGAAGTATGTCCAGCACCGGCCGATCTCAGGCCCTGGCGCTCAGCGGCCGCCGCAGGCTCACTAAGGCGCTCGCTTGCGACGCCGTCTCAGAGGTCGCCCGATTCACTCGGGCGACCGCTAAACCCGGCTAAAGGTCAGGCAGGGACCCCGGGTTGCCAGGCTGCCTCAGCCCATCAAGCAGGCTCGATCTTCAGCGGCTCGCTTCCGCGCGGGAATCTCCTGATCGCGGTGAGGCCCCAATCGTTCTCCCGCCAGACGTAGGTCTCGACGACGAGCTCGTGCTCGTGGGCTTCGTAGACGTGCAGGCCGCGGGCTTCGCCGCGGCGGTCGGGCCGCGGCTGCCCCAGCCCGGGGGCGATGGAGACCGTCGCCCCCCGCAGGCTGCCCGGGGCGACCTCGAACTCGTGCCGCTCGGAGACGGCTGCCTGGTGGATGTGGCCGGCGAGGATCAGCTCGGCGCCCGCGTCGACGAGCGCGGCGAGTACGTGGCTGCGCCGTGCGACCGGCTTCTTGCGCGAGCGCCAGGGGGCGCCGATCAAGTGGTGGTGGAGGACGACGACCCGAAGTGCGCCGCCGGGCGCACCGGCGAGCAGCTCGGCGGCCCGTTGCAGCTGCCCGGAGCGAACGCCCCCGGACTGGTGCCGCCACGGCCGCACCGAGTTGAGGCCGACGACGAACAGGCCGTCGGCTTGGTGGACGGGCTCCGTCGTCTGCCAGTGCCGCTCGAACTCGCGGAACGGATGTGTGAAGCGGGCCGGGAACGCCCACGGGATGTCGTGGTTGCCCGGGACGACCAGCAGCGGCCGTTCGAGTCGCTTCAGAAACGCCGCCGCGCGATCATGCTCGCGAGGCCGTGCACGGTGCGTCAGATCGCCGCTGGCGATGATCAATTCGGGGTCGACGCGCTCGATCAGGGAGACCAGCGCGCGCTCGACCTCCGGCTCCTCGACGGTGCCGACGTGCAGGTCAGAGAGGTGGAGGAGCCTTGCTGGCACCGGCGAAGGAGGCTAGTACACTGAATTACGTGCCCGACGAATCGACAGAGATTTTCGACGATCTCTACCTCGGCTTGCGCGCCGGCGGCGCGATGCGCAAGCAGCGCCGCGGAGAGCCGCTGACGGACGAGGAGCAGGAAGCACTCGGCCGCTGGCAGCGCCTTTCGACCTGGCGCAAGGCGGCGGCGGTCGGAGCGTTCGGGGTGGGCACATTCGGCCTCGGATTCACGCTCGGCGGCCTCGTTTTCGGCCGCTGGCGCAAGGCCTAGGCCTCCGCGTCCTTAGCTGGGACCGCAGCGTCGCTTG
>MNDB01000061.1:6554-8597 GCA_001914705.1 Actinobacteria bacterium 13_2_20CM_68_14
GTCGGCACAGAGAGCGCCAGCGCCAGCGCGACGATCCCGATGACGACCAGGGTCGCGACGGCAGCTTTGCGAGCAACGAGTGCCACGGTCTGATCATCCCCAGCGTTGGACCTCGGCGAAACTCCTGCAGGACCCGGCTCGCGCGCGGCGAAGCCGCGCGCGTGCGTCGCGAACTCGGCGAGCGGATCTATCTCGACTCCAGGCGTCATGGAGTCGTGCTCGTGCCCGCGTTGGCGCGCGCCTTTCTGATTGCGGCGACCGGCGGCTTTCTCTTCTCGCTCCCGTGGCCCTCACTGCTCGCGGGCACCGCGCTCGTCGTGGCTGCGGCGCTGCTCGCGCTCCGCGCCGTCTGGAGGTGGGAGCGAACCCACGTGGTCATGACCGACGACCAGCTCGCCCTCGTGCGCGGCACGCTTCGGCGCCGGACCGCGGCGGTACGTCTGGAGCGAGTCGGCGCGGTGGAGGTCGACCAGAGCCTGGTCGGCAGGCTCCTCGGCTACGGGACGCTGATCGCGGGGCCGCTCGAGATCACCTTCGTGCCGCAGCCGCGGAGCGTCTACGGGCTCGTCGAGAGCCGCTCTCCGTAGTCCTGGTGGCGCAGGCAAGACTGATGCAAGCAGCATTTCAAGTCGGAGCATCTCTATCGGCCGGGTTTAGCGGTCGCGCGAGTGAATCGCGCGACCTTTTAGCCGGCATCGCAAGCGACGCCTCATGATCGAAGTCGAGCACCTGACCAAGCGCTTTCGTAGCGCGACCGCGGTCGACGACCTCAGCTTCAGCGTCCCGCGCGGCCGGATCACCGGTTTCCTCGGGCCGAACGGCGCCGGCAAGACGACGACCCTTCGCGTCCTGCTCGGCCTCGCGCTGCCGACGAGCGGCCGGGCGTCCGTCGCCGGAAAGCGCTACCGCGAGCTCGACGCGCCGCTCAAGACCGTCGGCGCCGTGCTCGAGGCCTCGAACTATCACCCGGCCCGCACCGGTCGGAACCACCTCCGGGTTCTCACTGCGGCGGCCGGGATCGCAAACGCTCGCGTCGATCAGGTCCTGGCCGAGGTGGAGCTGTCGGACGCGGCCAGGCGCAGGGTCGGCGGCTACTCGCTCGGGATGCGGCAGCGTCTGAGCGTGGCGGCCGCTCTGCTCGGCGAGCCCGAGCTGCTCGTTCTCGACGAGCCCGCGAACGGACTCGATCCGGAGGGGATTCGCTGGCTGCGGAACTTCCTGCGTTCGTTCGCCGACGGCGGCGGAACCGTCTTCGTCTCGAGCCACGTGCTCGCAGAGGTCTCGCAGCTCGCGGACGAGGTCGTGATCATCCACCGGGGGAAGCTGGTCGCGCATCAGCCGGTCGTCGAGCTGATCGCGCAGGCGGCCGGGGCCACGCGAGTTCGCTCGCCGCAGGCCGCGGCCCTCCTGGAGCGGCTACGGGCCGCCGGGATCGACGCCGAGGCGGACGGTGAGCGGCTCGCCGTCCATGCGCCGCCCGAACGGGTCGGCGACCTCGCCGCCGAGGCCGGGATTCCGCTGCACGAGCTCGTGGCCGACACAGGTTCGCTCGAGGAAGCGTTTCTCGAGCTGACCGCGGAGCCTGAGGGGTGAGCGCCCTACGGGCGGAGCTCCTGAAGGCGGCAACGACCCGGCTGCTGCTGTGGTTCGGGCTGGGGCTGCTTGCGTTCCTCTTGCTCGTCCTCTCGATCCACATCGGCTCCGAAGACCCCGGCGTCCTGGGCGAGCTCTCGCGCCAGCGCTCGACGTTCGCTTTCGGCGGGATTGCCGCGATTGTCGCGGTCCTGGTCGGCGCGATCCTCGTCACCGCCGAGTACGCCCACGGAACGATCAACCAGAGCTTCCTCGCCGTGCCGGTACGGCTGCGGCTGCTCGTGGCGAAGCTCGGCGGCGCGCTGCTCGTTGTCTTCGTGCTCGCCGTCCTAGCTGATGCGGCCACCCTGGTGATCTCCGAGCTCTGGTACAGCGGACGAGGCCTCAGCCTCCACCTCGGCAGGGACACGCTTGCTCCATTCCTCGGTGTGGTCGGCGCGTCGCTGCTGG
>MNDB01000047.1 GCA_001914705.1 Actinobacteria bacterium 13_2_20CM_68_14
AGAGCTGGCTCGCGTGAAACGGCATCGTGCTCGGCAGGTTCGTGTAGCCCAGGATCGTCACGCTTTCCCGGACGACGGCCTCGCCGGGCTCGGTCAGCTCGCAGTTTCCGCCGGCCTCGGCGGCGAGGTCGACGATCACCGATCCCGGGCGCATCGCCGCGACCGCGGACGCCGGGATCAGCCGGGGCGCCGGTCGCCCGGGCACGAGCGCGGTCGTGATCACGGCGTCGAACTCCGGCAGCCGCGCCTCGAGCGCCTTTTGCTGCCGTTGCTGCTCCTCCTCCGTCAACTCCCGTGCGTAGCCGCCGGCCGTTTCTTCGCCGGTTACGCCTAGGTCGAGGAAGGTGGCCCCAAGACTCTCGACCTGCTCGCGCACGATCGGCCGCACGTCGAACCCGGAGACGACCGCGCCGAGCCGCCGCGAAGTCGCGATTGCCTGGAGTCCGGCGACGCCGGCGCCGAGCACGAGCACCTTGGCCGGGGCGACCGTGCCGGCGGCCGTCATCAGCATCGGGAAGAACTTCGGCAAGCGGTCGGCGGCGAGGACTGCCGCCTTGTAGCCGGACACCGTCGCCTGCGAGGACAGCGCGTCCATCGCCTGCGCCCGGGTGATCCTGGGGATCGATTCCATCGCAAAGGCCACGACTCCGCGCTCGCTCAGACGGTCGATGCCCTCGCGATCGGTCAGCGGCTGCAGGAAGCCGATCAGGATCTGGCTGTCTCGGAGCCGGGCCGCCTCGTCCGCCGAGGGGGACTGCACCTTGACCACGGCCTCGGCCGAGTACGCATTGTCGACGAGTGCCGCACCCGCCTGCTCGTAGTCGGGATCCGGAAAGCTCGCCGCTTCACCGGCGCCGCGCTCGACCGCGACCTCGAAGCCTCCCCCGGCGAGCCGCTTGACCGTTTCGGGAACGAGCGCCACGCGCCGTTCGCCGGCAGCCGTCTCGCGAGGAACCCCGACCTTCATCCGCAGGCAACTCTAAAGCCGCGCCCGGAAGCGGCCGTCGCACAACCGGCGCGAAGGCGTCACCCACCCGTACGCCGAACCGGAATAAGCTCGACCCGAGGCGTCGCTTGCGACGCCGACCAGAAGAGGTCGTGCCGACATGGCGGCGCGACCGCTCAACCCGCTCTCGCGGCTTCGAGGGCGTGTGCGTGCCGGAGCGCACCCCTAGGGCGGAGGGGGGCAGGGCGCACCTCAACAAAGGAACCGAACGCGAGCCGCAGTAAATTGCGGGCTGTGGCCGGCACGAGCGAACAGCGCCTCGCCGAGATCGCCGACAGCTTCTTCCGACCCGCGGTTCGCGATCTCGTCCCGTACGAGCCGGGTAAGCCTGTGGAGGAGGTCCAGCGCGAGCTCGGGCTCGACCGGGTCGTCAAGCTCGCCTCGAACGAGGGGCCGTTCGGCCCCTTTCCGGCCGCGCTCGAGGCGATCGCGCGTTCTGCCCCCGAGCTGAACCGTTACCCCGACGGCGGTGCCTACCGCCTCCGGACCGCGCTGGCCGAGCTCCACGATCTCCGTTTCGAGGCGGTCGCCGTCGGCGCGGGCTCCGACGGGCTCGTCGACGGCCTGTCTCAGATCGCCCTCGACCCCGGGGACGAGATCGTCTGCGGCTGGCCGTCGTTCCCGAGCTACGGCATCGACGCGCGCAAGCTCGGCGCGGTTCCGACGACAGTGCCGCTGCGTGACGACCGCTACGACCTCGAGGCGATGCTCGGCGCGATCACGCCGCGGACGAAGCTCGTCTACGTCTGTCACCCGAACAACCCAACGGGGACGATGAACACCCGCGCCGAGCTCGACGCCTACTTCGACGGCATTCCCGACCACGTCCTCACCGTCCTCGACCAGGCGTACTTCGAGTACATCGACGACCCGGACTACGCCGACGGGATCGCGGAGTACCTGAAGGCGGGGCGCCGGATCGTCGTGCTGCGGACGTTCTCGAAGATCTTCGGGCTTGCCGGCCTTCGCGTCGGCTACGCGCTCGCGCCGCCCGCCGTCGTCACAGCGCTCGGCAAGGTGCGCCGCGCCTTCGACATCACGACCCCCGCACAGGAAGCCGCGCTCGCGAGCCTCGGCGACGCGCAGGAAGTCCGACGCCGCCGCCTCGAGAACGCCGAGCAGAGAACGGAGGTCGAGCGAATCCTGCGCGAACACGGACTCGAGCCGGCCGGGCCGGCTGTCGCGAACTTCCTCTATTGCGACCTGGGCGAGAACTCGCGGCCCTTGTTCGAGCAGCTGCTGCGCGAGGGGGTGATCGTCCGACCGACACACGGCTTCGGCGGCCCGACGGCGATCCGGGTGACGGTCGGCACCGCCGAGGAGAACGCCTTTCTCGCCCAGGCGCTCGACCGGGTTTCAGCGATGGCCGCCAAAGCCGGCTAGTGGACTTGGCGGAAACCGCCTTGTCCGAAAAACCCCCCTTTCGGGTCGACACCACCCTGTTACCGTTTCGGAGGCCGTGAGCCGCCACCTGATCGGCCGCCGCCTCGGGCTACTCGGGCGAGAGCCGGGCTTCCGCGCGCTGTTCCTGGCCACGCTCGGCTCGGGGCTCGGGACCTGGCTCGCCCTCGTTGCGCTGCAGATCGACGTGCTCAGGCGAACCCATTCGCCGCTGTGGATGAGCGCGCTGCTGATCGCGGACATCCTGCCAACGCTGCTCGTCGGGATCCTGGCGGCGCCGCTTGTCGACCGCCTCTCTCGCCGCGGCTTGATGATCGGCGCCGACCTCGTCCGCTTCGGCGTCTTCTGCGCGCTGCCCTTCGCGCCGAATGCGACCACGATCGTTGGGCTGGCGGCCGTGATCGGAATCGCGACCGGCTTCTTCCGGCCCGCGGTCTACGCGGGCCTGCCGAACCTCGTCGCGGACGAGGACCTGCCGCGGGCGAACTCGCTGCTCCAGATGATCGACAACTCGACTTGGGCAATCGGCTCCCTCGTCGGCGGCGCCCTCGTCGCAGCGCAGGGGCCGGACCTCGCCTACTGGATCAACGCAGCCACCTTCCTCGTGTCCGCCAGCCTGCTGGCGCAGATTCCGCGGCGGTTGCTTCAGGAGGCCAGGGCGGAGACACGCGGCCACTGGCGCGATCTCGCCGACGGCCTGGTGCTCGTGCGCCGCTCGCGGGCGCTGCTGACGGTCTTGATCGCATGGAACGTCGGCATGGTCGCCAACGCCTTCGTCAACGTCGGCGAGCCGTTTCTCGCCACGGACTCCTTCTCCGCCGGCAGCTTCGGCCTCGGCCTGATGATGGGGTCCGCGGGGATCGGGCTCGCGGCCGGGGCGTACCTCGCGGGCTCGTGGATCGACGCGCGTGGGCTCGCGAACATCTATGGCGTCTCGCTCGGCCTGATGGCGCTCGGCGTCGCCGGCGCCGCCGCGTCGCCCAACGTCTGGGTCGCGGCGGTCTGCGTGATCGTCTCGGGGGCCGGCAACGGAGCCGCGATCGTCTGTAACGCGCTGCTCGTCCAGCGCGGGGCGCCGGACCGATTCCGCGGGAGAGCGTTCACGGTCCTGATGAGCTCGAACGTGACGTTTCTCGCGCTCGGCATGGTGCTCGCCGGCTGGCTGACCGAGGCGTTCGGCCCGCGCTGGGTCTGGGGCGGCGCCGCGATCCTCTCGACGGTCGCCGCAGTTGTCGGCTTCACGCTCGCCCGCGGCGCGGCGAAAGCGCCACGCCAGGCCGCCGAGCCGCCTCAGACACCACCGCTCGAGCCGGAGACCGCCATCGAGGCGCACGGCGGTGCGCGCCAGCGCGCGGTCTAGCATTCGGGATATGGCTGCCCGCCGCGACTTCACGCGGGAGTCGCTCGCTGCGGGTGTCCGAGCGGGCGACAAGCGCGCTCTCGCGCGCGCGATCACGCTCGTCGAGAACTCGGACCCGCTCGCGTACGAGCTCGTTCGCGACGTCTACCCGGAAACGGGGCGCGCCTACGCGGTCGGGATCACGGGCCCTCCCGGCGTCGGCAAGTCGAGCCTGATCTCGTCGCTCGTCCGACACGTCCGCGAGGACGGCAAGACGGTCGGCGTCATCTCCGTCGACCCCTCGAGCCCCTTCTCGCAGGGGGCGCTGCTGGGCGACCGGATCCGTCTCTCCGACCATTTCCTCGATCCCGAGGTGTTCATCCGCTCAATGGGGACCCGCGGACACCTCGGCGGCCTCGCGGAAGCGACGCTGCAGGCGCTGCTCGTACTCGACGCCGCCGGCAAGGAGCTCGTCTTTCTCGAGACGGTCGGGGCCGGCCAAAGCGAGGTCGAGGTGATCGGGATCGCCGATACCGTCGTGCTCGTGCTGATGCCCGGCTCGGGCGACTCGATCCAGGCGCTGAAGGCTGGGATCATGGAGATCCCGGACGTGATCGCGATCAACAAGATGGATCACCCAGCGGCCAAGACGATGCAGAGCGAGGTGCGGTCGATCCTCTCCCTCGACAAGGACCGTGCGTGGCGGCCTCCGATCGTCCTGACCGACGCGACGCGCGGGGAGAATGTGCCGAAGCTCTGGGAGCACATCGAAGCGCACCACGCCTTCCTCGTCGACGAGGGGCTCCTGGAGCAGCGGCGCCGCGAGCATCTCGCCGCCGAGGTGTTCGCAGTCGCATCGGCGCGCGCGAAGGTGTATCTCGAGCGCGCCGTCGCCGGGGATCCCGAGCTGCGCCGGTTGCTCGACGAGGTGCAGAGTCGAGAGCTCGACCCGCTCACGGCGGTTCGAGAGATCATTGACAAGGTGTTCCACCTTGGCGACGGAAACCACAGGCCCGACACTCACTGAGATCGAGACCGCTCGGCGCGGTCTCGCCAACGTCGCGCGCGCGACGCCGGTCTACGCGTCGGACACATTCTCGCGGCTTGCGGGGCGTGAGGTCGTCCTCAAGGCCGAGAACCTGCAGCGGACCGGCTCGTTCAAGGTTCGAGGCGCCGTTACGCGGATCGCCACCCTGACCGAATCGCAACGCGCCGCCGGAGTCGTCGCGGCGAGTGCGGGCAACCACGGCCAGGCGGTTGCGTGGGCGGCTCGCGAGGCCGGGATCCCGGCGGCGATCTTCGTCCCGCAGGACGCGCCGATGGCGAAGGTGGAGGCCTGCCGCAACTACTCGGCAGACACGGAGCTGGCCGGGCTGACCTTCGAGGAGGCGCTGGCCGCGGCGCTCGGGTACGCGGAGGAGACCGGCGCGACCTTCGTCCATCCCTACGAAGACGAGGCGGTGATCGCCGGTCAGGGCACGATCGGGCTCGAGCTCGCCGAACAGGTTCCGCAGGCGGAGACGGTGCTGGTACCCGTGGGCGGCGGCGGGCTCGCATCCGGCATCGCGCTGGCGCTGCGGGCGATGAAGCCGGGGGTCCGCGTCGTCGGCGTCGAGATCCGGCGCGACCGATACACGATCGCCGACGGAATCGCGGTCAAGCAACCTGGCGAGCTCACCTCGGCGATCCTCGACAGCGTTCTCGACGAGATGATCACCGTCTCCGACGAGGAGATCAGCGAGGCGATCGTGCTCCTGCTCGAGCGCTCGAAATTCGTCGTCGAAGGCGCCGGGGCGGTTGGGGTTGCCGCGCTGATCGCCGGGCGCGCGGGCGGTTCAGGCCCGGCTGTCGCGCTGCTTTCAGGCGGGAACATCGATCCGACGATGCTGATCTCGGTGATGCGCCACGGCCTTACTGCCGCGGGCCGCTACCTCGTCGTCCGCACGCAACTCGCGGACCGGCCGGGCGAGCTGATCAAGCTGCTGTCCCTCGTGGCTGAAGAGCGCGGCAACGTGATCGCGGTCGAGCACCACCGCGAGGGGATGGATATCCCGGTCAGCGCGACCGAGGTCGAGCTGACGCTCGTGACCCGCGACGAGGAGCACTGCCGGCAGCTGCTCGCCGCGATGGCCGAGCACGGCTACACGCTCCAGCGGCTGGGGTAACTAAGAGCCGCAGCGGCGGAAGCCGACGGTGGAGCCGCCGCGCTCCTCCCAGGCTCGCATGCCGCCGTGCAGAACGGGCCGCGCGTCGACACCGGAGGCCGCGAGCACGCTGGCGGCGACGGCCGCGCGCGCACCGCTTTCGCAGATCGTCACTACCGGCCGCCCCTCCCTCAGCTCGTCGCCGTACTCCCGTACGAGGCGGTAGGGGATGTTGCGGCTGCCCGGGATGAACCCGTCGTCGCGCTCGTGGAGCTCGCGTACGTCGATCACCTCTACCGCGTCATCGGCGAGCAGGCGCTCGAGCTCGTCCACCTCGACGGCGGGCAGGGTCTCGGTCTCGGGCCCGTGGAGCACGTAGCCGCACAGCTCGCCGAAACCGACGGCGCGCAAGCGGCGGGCGGCGTCCTCTGCCTGCTCGCGGGAAGTCGCGAGGATCAGCGGCCTCTCGTCCTCGAGCAGCACGAACGCAGCCCTCGTCGCGAAGCCCTTGCGCTCGAGCGGAACGTTGATCGCGCCGACGGCATGGCCTGCTCCGAAAAGCTCCGCCTGCCGGACATCGAGGATCGGCGGCTCGAGCACGTCCCGCTCCTCGAGCGGCTCGGGCGCGCCGAGGAAGGGACCGCGGTTGAGCTCGACGATCCGCTCGAGGTTCGGAGGCCGCGGCGAGCGCGTCAGCGCCGACTCGGTCACGAACTCGTCCTCGCTGCCGACGGTGAGCATCGGGTTGAACCGGCGCTCGAAGCCGATCGTCGTCGAGGCCTTCGAGCTCATCGACGCGCCGCAGAGCGAGCCCGCGACGTGACCGGGGAAGACTTCGACCCCGTCCGTTAGTTCCAGTAGCCGTTGCAAGCTCTCGTAGAGTTCCCGCGCTCCTTCCACGGCCTCGACCGCCAGGTCCGGCCGGGCGGCATCGCCGACGAAGAGCGAGTCGCCGGTGAGGACGAGCCAGGGCTCTTCGGCCCGCGTCCGGTCGAGGATCGCGAAGCAGCAGTGCTCGGGCCGGTGGCCAGGAGTGTGGAGCACGCGCAGAGCCACGTCGCCGAGCACGATCTCCTGTCCGTCCTCGAGCAGGTCGTGCTCATAGGCGGCTTCCGCGGCCGGATGGATTGAGACCGGGACCCCGTGCTCGAGCGCCAGGCGCCCGTGACCGGAGACGTGGTCGGCGTGCGTGTGCGTCTCGAGCGTGCGCACGATTCGCACGCCCTCCTGTTCCGCCGCTGCGAGATATTGCTCGATCGCGTAGGCGGGATCGACGACGACCGCCTCATGCGTCTCCGAATCGCCGACGAGATACGACGCGCAGCCGAGGTCGTCGTCGACGAACTGCCTGAAGATCACGCCTCCGACCGTAACATCGGCCGCGGCTTGTTTTCTTGAAGTGAGCCCGTGATCAGGGCTGGAGCAGCCACCGCCGGAGCGCCAAGAACAGACCTCCCGCGATCACGGCGGCGCCGCCGAGCGCGGCCAGGATGATCACCCAGGCGGAGTCGCCGGAGCCGCCGCCGGACGAGGCGGGGAGGATGTAGCCGTTAGCGGCCGCGACTCGCCTGACGGCGACCGTCGTGTGCTGACCGAGTTGCTCGAGGTCGTTCGTGTTCGGCTTCACCAGCCGCGCGAGAGCGGCCTTTCCCTTGGCGGCGTCCGGTCCGTTGACGCCGAAGCCGTTCGGCATCGAGACGACCAACGTGCCTTTGTAGCTCCCGAACTGGAGCAACTCCTTGCCAAGGAACTCCGCGTAGGTCTGGGGTTTTTGCCAGAGACTCTGGATCAGACCGAGATCGCTCGGCTGCGAGATCACCGCCACCTTGACCGGGCGCTTCAGCTTCGCCGCCGCCTGAGTCTGGGCGAGGAGGTCGCGCCCCGCGGTTGAGGTTCTCGGGTCATTGATCGAGAGGAAGACGTTCGAGAACGGCAGCACGTCGCTGGCGGGATCGCCGTTGGCCCGGGCGTCGCCGGCCACATGCCCTGCCGCGACGGCGGCAAGCAGAAGCGCGACGCCGAATCTCACCCAGGCATCATGCGCTAGCCGATCGTGTCGCGGAGGAGGAGCGCGACGACCACGATCGCGGCGGCACCGGCGCCGAGCGCGGCGAGCGCGAGGAAGAGCCGGATCAAAATGGCGCGGCTCATCCGTTCGCCTTGTCGACGAGCAGCACGGTGAACGGCTTCTGTCCCGGTGGCGCGATCTGGAACGACAGTCCCCAGTGGCCGACCATCACGAGCGCCGGCGCGGCGTGGCCGTACGTGCCCGGAGCGGTTTCCGAGAGGTGGTAGGCCTGCTGCCCCATCTCCATGTCGAGCATCGCAAAGTCGACGGTCACGTCGGCGTTGCGGATGGGCTCGCCGCCGCGCGAGATCGCGACCTGGAACGAGTTCGGGACCGCGGCGCGGTTCGGTGAGACGCGGATCGCGAGCCGGTAGCCGTTCTCGCTGACGACCTCGTTGACGGCGCCCGGGCCGACGTGCGCCTTGGCGCCGCCGATCGAGGCGAGCGCTTTCGAGGGCGGCGGCAGGCTCGAGAGCACGGCGGCCGCGAGGACGGCGCCCGAGACGAGCAGTGTCTCGCCGGCGACGAGCCGCCGTAGCAGGCTCGCGGCTGGAGCGCCGAGCTCGGGGCGGGTCCCGAAGGCCTTGAAGCGCGGCACGTTCCGCAGCAGGTTGACCGCGGCAAGCAGGAGCGCCGCCGCGAGCAGCGCGATCTTGACCAGCAACGACTTCCCGTAGGAGGTCTGCCAGAACGAGGCGAGGGTCGGCATGTGCTGCACTGCCGAGCCGGTGCCCGCGCCGATCAGGACGAGCACGGACACGAATGCAACGTTCGAGAAGCGCGGAACGCAGACCACCAGGCCCGCGATCCGGCGCGCGGCCGGCAGGCTCGCCGCGAGTACGACCAGCCCGATCAGTCCGCCGACCCAGACAGATCCCGCGACGAGGTGGAACCAGTCGAAAGCCAGCGAGAGGCCGCGGGGCGAAGTCTGAGCGGCGTGCCCGGCGAGGCCCGGCACCAGCAGGCAAGCGGCCGCTGCGCCGAGGGCGCCGGCGAGCGCGATCAGGGCTGCAAGCGAGCGCTGACGCCGCTCGGGCCGGTCGAGCCAGATCGCAATCGCGGCGGCCCCGACGAAGAGCGCGAACACGAGCTCGAGGTCGAGCCAGCCGCGGCCGAAGGCCGAAACGCGGACGAGCGGAAAGAGGGCGCCGAAGCTCCAGAAGGAACGGAGCGCAAACTCCGCCGTCGAGAGCAGGGCGTAGACCGGGATCGCGAGGAGCGCCAGCACCGACGCGGCGCCGAAGGCAATCGTCACGGACCGCAAACGCGTTCCCGGCACCCGTGCCACGACCGGCCTCGCGACGACGATCCGCAGGACGAAGAGCCCGATCGCCGCCATCAGCGAGAGGAACGCCAGCCAGCGCGCGGTCACGAGCCGCGGCGTCGCGGCAGTCTCCGAGACCGACGGGATCACGAACTGCGGTGCGGGCCCCGCGTTCGGTCCGACGGCGAACGTGAACGCGCCGCGAACCGGGTGGCCGTCGACGGAGATCACCCGCCAGTAGACGAGGTACCAGCCCTCGGAGAGCTTCTTCAGCGGTACGACCAGGGTGTCGGCGTTTTCCGGCGACCGGCTGGGGACTCCGGCAGTTTGCTTGTCGCCCGCCGCGTTCGTCACCGAGACGATCGCGAACCGGGGCTCCACCGGCTCGCTGTAGCGCAGCAGCACCTGCTTCGGCTGCGTGTTGACGATCCGGCTCGCCACCGGCGTCGTCTGCAGGAGCGCCGCATGCGCCCACGCCGCGGCCGGCAGCGCCAGAGAAGCTGCGGCCGCGGCGAGGGCAATCAGGACGATGCGTCTCATGCCACCGGCCGGCTCCCTCCGCGAGTTGCCAGCGCGACGCCGCCGAGCAGGACGCCGATCCCGCCAACGACAAGCGCGATGATCGCCAAGGTCGAGCTGCCGCCGCCGTCGAGCGAGGACTTCGCCTCGATCACCGGCGCCGGCGTGTCCGACGACTCGGGTCCGCTCCAGTCGACCACGGAGCCGTCCGAGTACGTCTGCCGCACCGCGAATGTGTAGGTCTTGTTCGAGTCGGGACTGGCGAGGAACTGGAAGATCGCATCCTCGCCGGTCGGAACGCTGCCGCCGGTCCACGTGATCTTCTGGATCACGGCGTTCTCGCCCGAGCCCGTCTCCTGGAGCTGGCGCTTCCAGCCCACCTCGGAGACGAACGAGTCGATGCCGAAGCCGCTCGGCGGCGTCAGCTCGATCTTCGTGGTGGTCAGGCTCTCCTTTTCGGTCGGGACGGCGAGCGTGAACAGCTGCAAGGTCTTCGATTTGGTCTCCGGCGGACTGATCTCGGCGTGCGCCCACGCGCTTGAGACGACCGTGAGGCCGAGGGCGGCGACCGCCGTGCCGGCGAGTGCGCGTGCGCGCACGCGATTACGATGCATGCTCTTTCTCTCCTTTTGTCAGGGAAGCCGAGGCGGTTGCCGCGGCGGCGTCAGGAGAGGCGGGGAGGACCGCGTGCGCCGAGCGGGGACGCGAACGCGGCCGCAGGCACGAACTCGGCCGCAGGCGGCCGGGCGACAAGGACGATCCCGGCAATCCTCGTGGGCCCGGCGATCGAGGCAAGCGCCCGGCGCATCCAGGCGAAGACGTGCTCGAGCGCCGCCGCGAGCGCCGCGGCCACGAGCGAGAGCGCGCCGAGGATCGGGATCGCGTTGCGATGAACCGGCCCCGTGAGGCAGTGCAGCCCGTGCCAGCCGAGACCTTCGCGCCAGTGGATGGTCGACTCGAGCAAAGCGAAGGCCGGCATCGCGACCAGCCAGAGCGCGAGCGCCCGCGCCGCCAGCAGGCCGAGCCGGAGCCGCGGCTCCGCCACCAGCGGTCTCGTCTCGAGCAAGCGCCGCTCGCGAACGCCGAGTGCCGCGAGCCAGACGATCGCGGCCGAGAAGGCCACGGCGAGCAAGACTGCGACGACGGCGATCACCGGCAGGGTCGGGCCGCCCGCTTGGTGCGAGAGCTCGGCGGCCAGCGGCGAGGGCGAGAGCGCGTAGGCGATCGTTCGCGAGCCGAGAACGACGAGCGCGAGCGCGGCGAGCGAGCCTAGCGAGCGCTTCATCGGGCCTCTAGCACGTAGGCAACGGTCACGAGCTTGCCGTTCGGCTTGGATTGCAGGAACAGCTTCCACGTCCCTGCGGTCGGCAGCAGGATGCCGATCGTCAGCTTTCCGGGCGCCGAGCTGCGTCCGGTCACTCTTGCGCCCGCGATTAGCGAGGTGCAGCCGCTCGCGCCCGGGGCGCAGACGTGAGTGTGGAAGTAGTCGAGCGTGCCGACGTGGAAGAAGATCGCGTGCGCAAGCGCGCCGTACCAGGGCACGAACCGCGCCGGCTTGCCCGCCGCGTCCGTGACGTGCACCGTCATCAGCGTCGCCTGGATCGCTCGAACGTTCGGCCGCCGCGGCGCCGTGAATGTGAAGCCGCCGATGTGTTGAACGGCGTGGTAGCTGCCGAGCGGTTGCGGCCTTGGCACGCCACGAACCTGGACGTCCTTGAAGAGCTGGAAGTTCGGGAGCGGCCGCTGCTGCTTCGGGTACACATCGACGATCACGCGGTAGCGGCCCGGCGCCGGGAAAGCGACCTGCTGCCGGAAACGCCCGCCCGGCTGCATCGGCGGGTGTCGGTGGATGATCGTCGAGAGGTCGTCGCTGACGATGATCAGGTGGATGCCGGTGTGCGGGCCGGCGCCGGTGCGATAGGCGGTGAGCGGCGAGCCAGAGGGCTGGTTGACCGTGAAGGCGACGGTCGTCGGCCTCCCCGGCGTAATCGACCCGGCGGGCTGGAAGCCGGCCAGCCGATACATCTTCGCCGGCTGGATCACGATCTTCTTCGAGCCCGAAGACGAGCAGCCGGCGACCAGCGGCAGGAGCAGAAGGAGCGCAGCAAAACGCCGCATTCGCGCCAGTCTAGGGAGAGACCGCCGTCCGAGACGCAAGGGAGTGTCCCCGAAAGGGGACTGTCCCTGCAG
>MNDB01000091.1 GCA_001914705.1 Actinobacteria bacterium 13_2_20CM_68_14
GTCCCCGTGCTCGTCGGCCTCGGGATCGCCGAGCTGAGCGCGAACGCCCCGGCGATCCCGGCTGTCAAGCAGGCCGTCCGCGGGCTAGACGGCGAGGCCGCTCGCGACCTGGCCGAGCAGGCACTCGAGCTCTCCTCTGCGGCCGAGGTGCGGCAGCTCGTCGCAGATGAGGCGGCGGTCCCGTCGCGGAGTCCCGCGTCTTGATCGCCCGGGCGGCGGCCCCGCGATCACTCCTCCCCGCGCTCACGTGCGCGCGCATCCTGGCCGTGCCCGCGGTGATGGCTCTGATCCTGGCCGGCCCGGACCATGCCTCCGCCTACACGGCCGCCGCGATCGTCAAGCTCGGCTCCTTTCTGGATACGACGGCGGACAAGCTGCTCGTCTCGGGAGCGCTGATCGCGCTGGTCGACGTCGGCCGCGCGTCAGCCTGGATCGCCGCGATCATCGTCGGCCGCGAGCTGCTGATCCTGGGCTTGCGCGGCGTGGTCGCCGCGGACGGCACCGTCTTCCCGCCGTCGATCTGGGGCAAGCTGAAGACGAACGTCCAGTTCATCGCCATCTTCCTGGCGATCGTCCAGTGGGGGAACGACATCGGCCCGCTGCGGCTCGACGAATGGGCGCTGCTGGCCGCGGCCGTGATCACGGTCGTCTCGGCGGTCGAGTACATCGCCCGTTTTTCCTCGGCGCTCAGGGAGGGCGTCAATTAGCCCGGGCGGCCCCGTCCTCGTGACCGGGGGAACGGGGTTTCTCGGCCGGGCGATCGTCGAGCGGCTGCTCGCGGACGACGAGCGAGTCAAGGCGCTGGCCCGGTCAGAGGACTCGGCGGGCGCGCTCGGCGAGCTCGGCGCCGAGCCGGTGCGCGGCGACGTGCTCGATCCCGAGGCGCTGACCACGGCGATGCGCGGCTGCGGCCTCGTCTACCACGCCGCCGGCGCGAACGCCTTCTGCGTCCGCGATCCCTCGCCGATGTTCGAGGTCAACGTTCGGGGATCGGAGAACGTCGTCCGGGCGGCGGCGCGTGCCGAGGTCAAGCGAGTCGTCTACACGTCGTCGGCGGCGGTTCTCGGAGAGCGGAAGGGAACGGTCGGATCCGAGCAGTCCCCCCACCGCGGCCGCTTCCTCTCCGACTACGAGCGCTCGAAGTTCGAGGCCGAGCGCGCGGTGCTCGCAGCGGCGGACGAGACCGGGGTCGAGGTGATCTGCTTGAACCCCGCCTCCGTGCAGGGCCCCGGGCGAGCGACTGGATCGACCCAGCTGCTGCTCGACTACCTGAACGGGCGGCTCAAGGCGGTGGTCGACTCGACCCTGAGCCTGATCGACATCGCAGACTGCACGACGGGCCATCTCCTGGCCGCGGCCAACGGGAAACCCGGCGAGCGCTACGTCCTCAGCGGCGCGACGCTGTCCGTTCGCGAAGGGCTCGAGCTGCTGGGCCGTCTGTCCGGCGTCGAGCGGCCGGTGCGCGCCCTGCGCCCCTCATTCGTGATGACGCTGGCGACGGTGGTCGAGGGTGTCGCGTGGGTTCGGCGCAAGCCGCCGCGCGTCTGCCGGGAGCTGGCGCGAACGCTCACGCACGGTCACGCGTACGACGGCTCGAAGGCCGCACACGAGCTCGGCTTGCAATACACGCCGATTGAGGAGACGCTTCGCCGGACGATCGACTGGTGGGTCGAGCAGGGCCTCGTCCCGGCGCCCAAGCCACACGAGGAGACCACTTCGTAGAATCGCGGAGGCTGGCTTTCTGAATGACGGACGTTCTCCTGATCCTGACGGGTTACCTCCTTGGCAGCATGCCCTGGGGCTATTGGCTGCCGCGGATTCTCAAGGGCGTCAACATCCGCAAGGTCGGTAGTGGCAGCACCGGCGCGGCGAACGTCTGGCGCACGCTCGGTTTCAAGATCGGACTCGGTGTGGCGCTGCTCGACATCGCCAAGGGCTTTGCCGCGGCGGCGCTCGGACTCTGGTTTGGCGGCGAGCTCGTCGGCCTTTTGGCCGGCATCGCCGCGTTGGTCGGGCACTGGCGGCCGCTGTTCATCGGCTTCAGCCGCGGCGGCAAGATCGTCGCGACGACCGGCGGTGTCGCCCTGGCGCTGGTGCCGCTGGCGACGCTTGCGGCGGCCGCCGTTTGGATCTGCGCCTTCCTCGCGACCCGTTACACCTCGGTGGCCTCGATGGTCTCGGCGGTGACGTTGCCGCTGTTCGCCGTGCTCTTCGGCGCTTCCTGGCTCGTCGTCGCCTTCGCCGCCGGGGCGGCGGTGGCGATCTTCGTCCTCCACCGGGCCAACATCGCCCGGCTGCTCAGCCGCAGCGAGAACCGGTTCGAGCTGCGGCGGACCTCCAAGGCCCGCGGCGGGGCTTAGCGGCCAGTGGTCTGGCCGGTGACCTTGCCCGCTTCCTGGGTCGCGAGCACCAAGCCAGAGGCCGCGATCGCCGGCAGGCAAGGCTTGCAGCCTTGACAAGGGCGAGCGTGGACTCTGGTGCAGCGTGATCGCGGGCCAGGGAGCATGGCCACGTTGCCGGTCAGGCCACTAATTCCAGGGGAGGGCTGCGCGCTCTTCCCAGTAGACGGCCGGGTCCTCGGCGAGCTGCTCGAGATCCGGGTCGACGTCGAGCTCGAGCGCGGCGAGGTTGCTTCTCAGCAGCGTTCCGCCAGCTCTTGCAACGGCCTGACGTCGCCGCGCGCCGTCAGCCGCCCGTTGGCGAGCGCCTCCTTGACGATCACGCCGAGGCCGGCTGCGTGCGCGGCCTCGAGCGCCGGGCCGGCCGAGCGCTCGAGCAGGTTCCAGGTCGCCTGCACCGTGTCGAAGCCCTCCACCTCGAGGGCGCGCTCGATCGTCTCGCGCTGGTTCGGTCCGGTGGCGGTCAGCCCGATTGCCAGCCCCGTTTCGCGGAGCCGCGCGAGTTCACCGAGCACCTCTCGGTCATCGAGAACCCCGCTCTCGAGCGTGGCCGAATGGATCTGGTAGACCCGGAGATAGCGCCCGAGCAACGCGAGGCTCTCGGCAACCTGCCGCCGCAGTGTGGCGAGCGAGAGATCCTTGACCTCGTGCACCTCGGCGTCGACGCGCCAGTCGGCCGTGTAGGTGTAGCCCCACTTGGAGCCGACCGTCACCGCTCCCGGCTCGAGGCCGCGGCGTTGGAGCCAGGAGGCGAGGAACTCCTCCGCTTTGCCGTACGAGCGGGCGGCGTCGAAGTAGCGGATGCCACCGTCGTACGCGGCGTCGAGGACCGCGTGCGCCTCCTGCTCGAGCGTGGCGACGTCCTTCTGCGGGCCGAGGTCGTCGCCATGACCGAGGTTGATGTAGCCCGGGCGGCCGAGCGCCGCGAGACCGAGACCGAGCCGGGTGACCGGCAGGCCCGTCCGACCCAGGGCGTGGACGCTCAACTCCGCCGTACGAAATCAATCGCGACCGGCACGCCCTGCAGCTCGAAGCGGTCGCGAAGCTGGTTCTCGACCCAGTAGCCATAGTCGCGTGTAACCAAGCTCGGGTCGTTGACGAAGAAGCGGAAGCGCGGCGGCCTGGCGTGCACCTGCGTGCCGTAGAGCAGGTTGAGCCGGCGGCCGTTGCGCGCCGGCGACTCGCGCGCCTCGCGCAGCTCGGCGAGGAAGCGGTTCAGCTCGGCCGTCGGGATCCGCGCGGAATGCTTGTCGAACTGCGTCTCGATCCGGTCGAGCAGGCGGGCGATCCCGCGCCCGGTCTTCGCCGACACGGTCAGCACCGGCGGCCGCTGGCGCAAGCGTTCGCTGAGCCTAGCCCTCACGTCCTCGATCTCGACCTCCGAGAGGTCCCACTTGGAGAGGACGGCGATCGTCGAGCACTGGGCCTTGCGCGCCACGTCCGCGACCGTCAGGTCGTGGTCGACGACGCCCTCGCTCGAATCGACGAGCACGAGCGCAACGTCCGCGCGCTCGGCGGCAGCGAGCGCGCGCAGCTCCGAGTAGTACTCGATCCCCTGGCGCTGCCGGCGCTTGCGGCGAAGGCCGGCGGTGTCGATGAAGACGAACTCCCGCTCGCCGCGGCGAAAGACGGTGTCGATCGCATCACGCGTCGTGCCCGGCTGGTCGGAGACGATCACGCGCTCCTCGCCGAGCAGCGCGTTCAGCAGGCTCGACTTGCCGACGTTCGGACGGCCGAGGATCGCGACGCGGATCGCCGCGTCCGTGACTGCGGGCCGGCCGCGACCCGGCAGCCGGGCGACGATCGAGTCGAGCAGATCGCCGGTGCCGTGGCCGTGAGCCGCCGAGAGCGGAAACGGATCGCCGAGCCCGAGCCGGTGAAACTCGAACGCGAGCGCGTCCTGATCGGGGTCGTCGATCTTGTTCGCGACGAGCACCACCGGCTTGTGCGCCGCCCGCAGGATCTGAGCGAGCTCCTCGTCGCCGGGCGTGATGCCCGCCCGCGCGTCGGTCAGGAAGAGGACGAGGTCGGCCTCGGCGACGGCCGCTTTCGCCTGCTCGGCGATCGAGCGCGTGATCGGATCGGTGCCGGCGATGTCGACGCCGCCCGTGTCGATCAGCAGGAACCGCTTGCCGTTCCATTCGCAGACGAGCTCCTTCCGGTCGCGCGTGACGCCCGGCGTCTCGTGCACAACGGCGGCGCGCGACTCGGTCAGGCGGTTGACCAGCGTCGACTTGCCGACGTTCGGGAAGCCGACGATCGCGACGGTGCCGAGGAGCTCGTCCCCGGACCCTGCTCCGTTTTCCTCGCTCATGCCGGTTGTCGTTCTCGAACGAGCTGCTCGATCCGGCTGACGACGTCCTCGACGTCGAGCTCGGTCGTGTCGATCTGCACCGCGTCGGCCGCGGGCATCATCCGCTCGGCGTCGCTCTGGTCGCGGATGCGGAGGTCGGTTGCGAGCGCGTCGGCCCCGATCTCGGGGCGCTCGGCGAGCCGGCGCTCGGCCCGGGTCTGGCGCTCGGCGTTCAGGCGCTCGGCCCGGGTCTGGCGCTCGGCGTTCAGGTAGATCTTCACGTCGGCACCGGGGCAGACGACCGTGCCGATGTCGCGGCCCTCGATCACCGCGTCACCGACGTCCGCGAGCTCGCGCTGACGGGTCCGCATGATCGCCCGGACCTCGGGATGACGAGCGACGACCGGCACCACGCGGTCGATCCGTGATTTCCGGATCGCCGCGGTGACGTCGGTGTCGTCGATCCAGACGCGGCCTTCGTCAAGCGTGATCGGATTCTCCTCGGCCAGGGCGCCGAGCTTCTCGCCCGCGCTGAGATCGATGTCGCGCGTCATCGCCAGCCAGGTCAGAGCCCGGTACATCGCGCCGGTATCGAGGTAGCGGTAGCCCAGCCGCTCCGCGAGCCGGCGGGCGACCGTGCTTTTGCCCGCTCCCGCAGGCCCGTCGATGGCAACGATCATCGCTGTGTAACCGACTCCAGCAGCTCGAAAAACCCGGGGAAGCTTACAGCGACGGCCTCCGCGTCTTCGATCTCCACTCCCTCCTTCGAAACAGCGCCTGCTACAGCCCCGAGCATCGCAAGCCTGTGGTCGCCGCTCGAGGCCATTGCTCCCCCTCGGGGGCGGGTGGGAACACCACGAATCCGGAAGCCATCATCGCTCGCCGAGATGCGGACGCCCAGGGCGCGCAGCGAATTCGTCACGGTTTCGATGCGGTCCGTTTCCTTCACGCGCAGCTCCTGTGCGCCCTTGACGACGCTCTCGCCGCGCGCCTGAGAGGCCAGGAGCGCGAACAGCGGCAGCTCGTCGACCAGCCGCGGCACCTCCTCGGCCTCGATCGCGGTCGCGAGCAGCGGCGCCGAGCGCACCTCGAGGTCGGCGACCGGCTCCCCGTTCGAGCTGCGGCGGTTGAAGACCGCGATCCGGCCGCCCATCCGTCCGAGCACGTCGAGCAGGCCGGTGCGGGTCGGGTTCACGTCGACGTCGTGGATGCGGAGGTTGGAGCCCGAAAGCAGGGTTGCGGCCACGACGAACGGCGCAGCCGAGGAGAAATCGCCGGGGATGTCGAGCGAGAACGGCGGGATCCGCTCCGCCGGCCAGACGCGAATCTCCATGCCCGCGCGCGTCAGCTGCAGGCCGAGCGACCGCAGCAGCCGTTCCGTGTGGTCGCGGGAAGGCGTGCGCTCGACCACCGTCGTCGGGCCGTCCTCGGCCAGCAACCCCGCGAGCAAAACCGCGGACTTCAGCTGCGCGCTCGCAACCGGCAACTCGTAGCGGATCGGCTGCAACCGGGCGCCTTCAATCGTCACCGGCGGCCGGCCCTCGTTCGTCTCGACGCGCGCACCCATTTGCCGCAGCGGCACGTCCACGCGAACGGGGCGCGACGAGAGCGACTCGTCGCCGACGAGCTCGAAGCGTCCGTCCTGGCCCGCCAGGATCCCGCTCAGGAGTCGGAGCACGGTCCCGGCGTTGCCGCAGTCGATTGGGGTGGCAGGCGGAACGAGGCCCCGCAGGCCGCGCCCTCCGATCCGAACCGTTCCCAGCTCGGGCTCGGCCACCTCCGCTCCAAGCGCGGCCACGGCCGCGAGCGCCGAGTCCGTGTCCGCCGCATGGCCGAAGTTCCGCAGTTCGCTCTCGCCGTCCGCGATCGCCGCGAGCAGCGCGCCGCGCTGGCAGATGCCCTTCACGGCCGGCACCGCGATGTCGCCGACCAGGGCAGCTGCGGGCTCGACCCGCGTCACTACTCGCCGAGCGCCGGGGCGACCACGACGCCGTAACCCTGCGCGCCCAGCAGCTCGGCGGCGCGGCGCGCCTCGGCCTCGCCGGTGATCAGCAGCGTCAGCGTGCCGCCCCGGTCCGGCGACATGTGGTGCAGCTCGAAGTCCTCGATGTTGATCCGCTCGGCCCCGAGCGCCTGGGTGATCCCGGCGAGCACGCCGGGCCGGTCGGGCACGTGGACGCGCAGCTGCTGGAGGGCGCCGGGATCCGGATACGCATCCGCCAGCATCCGCTGCCGGTTGCCGGCCGCCTCGCCGATCCATTTGGCCAGAAAGCCTGCGTCCCCGGTCTCGAGCGCCTGCTCGAGGCGGTCGAGCTGCTTGCGGTGGTCGCCGAGCGCCTCGCGGACCGGCCCCGCGTTGTCGAGGAAGATGTCGATCCAGATCCGCGGATTGGCGCCGGCGACGCGCGTCATGTCGCGCAGCGAGCCGCCCGCCGCGGCCACAGGGTCGTGCCCGTCGATCCGGTTCGCTCCGGCCTGGTTGACGAGCAGGTTCGCAAGCGCGTGCGGCAGGTGGCTCGTCAGAGCGACGAGCTGGTCGTGCGCGACCGGGTCGACTGCGACCGGGGTGGCACCGAGAGACGAGACGAAGCCGTGAACGAGCCGGTAGCGCTCCGGATCGGTCGCCGCAAGCGGGGTCAGAAACCACGTCGCGCCGTCGAAAAGCTCCGCGCTCGCATGCTCGGCCCCGCGAGCCTCCGAGCCACAGACGGGATGACCGCCGACGAACCGGCCTGTGCCGAGCGCGGCCGAGCAGACTCCCACCTTGGTCGAGCCGACGTCCGTCACCGTGCAGTCCTCCTCGCTGGCCTCGAGCACGGCTCGCACCTGGGGCGCGAGCTGCGCCACCGGGGCCGCGACGACCGCCAGCTGCGTGCCCGCGACCGCGTCGGCCAGCGACTCCGCCCCGGAGTCGACGGCGCCCCGCTCAACAGCAGCGTCGAGTGCCTGCGGGTCGGGGTCGTAGCCGACCACCTCCCTGAGGCCCGCGCGCTTGGCGGCAAGCGCAACCGACGCGCCGATCAGGCCCGTGCCGACCACCGCCAGCCGCCGCACTTCCATTAGCTCAGGCTATCCCCATAGAATGGCCCGCATGCCGAGATACCTGATCGTCAGAAAGTTCGAAGTAAACGAGGATGCGATGCCGACCGTCGGCCGGCGCTCGCGAGAGGTTGTAGAACAGGAGTTCCCCGAGATCACCTGGGAGCACAGCCACGTCATCGTCGGCGATACCGGCACCGTCAGGACGTACTGCGTCTACGAAGCCCCCGACGTGGAGACTGTCAGGAAGCACGGCGAACGCCTCGGACAGCACACCATCGAAGACGTCTGGGAGATCGCGGGCGATGTGACGCCTGCTGATTTCCCCCCTTTGCCGGCCGCCTAGTCGCTTTCGAGCTGGAGGAGGCGCGCGTCCACGGCGTGATACGCCGCCGTGTGGGCGATCGCCAAACGCCGTTTGACGTCGTTCCGTCGGTCGCCGTCGTCCTCGGGCAGGAGCTCCAGCGCCTCGCGGTAGAAGGCAACCGCCCGATCCTTTGCCCAGCCACGCTCGGCCTCCTGCGCCGCTGCCATCAGGTGTTCGATCGCGCGCTCGCTCTCGCCGGCGTCGCGCCAGTGGCGAGCAAGCGCAGCGGCAGCCTCGCCGGTCTCTGACGTCGCTTCCTGGAGGAACTCCGCAACCTGGGCGTGCCGCTCGCGCTTCCGGGCCCGCGGCAGCAGGTCATACGCGACATCCCGGATCAGCACATGCTTGAACATGAACTGCTGGTCGCCTTCGATCGCCGAGACGGTCTGCCGCCGGATCAAGTCGCGCCCCTCGAGCGCGCCGAGCAGCGCAGGGAGCCGGCCGGGATCGTCGCTCATTCGCTCGAGCGCGCCGCGCCAGAATACTTTGCCGCCGACCGCGGCATCGAGAAGGAGGGCCCGCTCGGCTGCGGGAAGCCCGTCGAGGCGCGCCGCCACAATCCCCCGGATCGTCGTCGGCAGTGCGGAGTCGTTACCCGGCGTCTCGGTCAGGGCCGCGACAAGCTGCTCGATGAAGAGCGGATTTCCCTCGCCGGTCTCGGCGAGCAGCGCCGCCCGCTCGGCACGGCCGCGATCCTCCAGCTTGCCGAGCAGTTGGATCGCGAGCTCGCGCGCCTCAGATTCCTTCAGCTGGTCAAGCGGAAGCGCCGTGTAGGCCGGCAGCCCCCCTCCCCAGCTGGGCCTGGCGTCGAGGAGCTCAGGGCGGGCGAGAGCGAGCAGCAGGATCGGCAGGTCGCGGAGCCTCGCGGCCAGCAGCTCGATCAGGTCGAGGAGGCTCCGGTCGGCCCAGTGCACGTCCTCGAAGACGAGCATCGTTGGCCCGTCGCGAGCGACGGCTTCGATGAAGACCCTGACCGAGAAGAACAGCGTCTCACGGTCGGCGACTGAGGCCTCCCGATCGAGACCGAGCATGATCGCGAGATGGCCGGCCACTTCTTGCGACTCCGAGGGTCCGAGCAGCTTTGTCGTCTCTGCATGCAACTTCTCCAGTGCGACCTCGATCGGATCGCTCTCGAAGATGCCGCAGAACTGCTTGACCTGGGCGGCAAAGGCGCCGTAGGCGCTGCTGTCGC
>MNDB01000073.1 GCA_001914705.1 Actinobacteria bacterium 13_2_20CM_68_14
CAAGTCGCGCATCCCGATCCCTTCACGGCCGCGACCCAGGCCGTCCAAGACGAACGGATCGACGAGATCATCGTCTCGACCTTCGCGCCGTCGAAGTCGCCGTGGCTCCGCCGCGACCTGATCCAGCGGCTCCACAAGGCGACGAACCTGCCGGTCGAGCACGTCGTGCTTCAGGAGGAGGCGGCGGTCACATGACCGCGGGTGCTGAAGCCCAGCGCGCGGCGCATCCGCCCGTAGCGCACCGGAGCTCGCGCGTCGACGCGGGCACGCTCGGGATGTTCCTGTTCATCGCATCCGAGGTGATGCTCTTCGGTTCGTTCTTCACGGCGTACTTCTTCATCCGGGTTGTCAACCACGAGCCGTGGCCGCCTCCTCAGTTCCACCTACCGGTGTTCGTCGCGTTCGTGAACACCGCCATCCTGGTGACCTCGAGCTTCACGATGCACTGGGCGCTCCAGTCGATCAAGCGCGGAAACCGCGTGGGTCTGCAGGCGGGCCTGACGCTGACGTTCCTGATGGGGGTGACGTTCCTGCTGACGCAGCTGCTCGAGTACGCGCGAATCGGCTTCACCCCGCACGACGGGGCGTTCGGGACGATCTTCTTCTCCCTCACGGGCCTGCACGGGGCACACGTCCTCGTCGGACTGACGATCCTCGCGGCGATGACGACCCGCGCCTACCGTGGCCACTTCTCGCCGGAGGCTCACAATGGCGTCGAGATCGGCGGCATCTACTGGCATTTCGTCGACGTGATGTGGATCATCGTCTTCACAACGGTGTACGTCCTCTAACAGCTCCATGGCGCTGAACCCGTTTCGCAGCGAGGCCGAGGCGTATCGGTTCGTCTGGCTGACGATCGGCTACTTCGGGCTGATCGTCGCCGGCGCCGTGATCAACAAGTGGCTCGGGCTGGCGGTCTTCATCGTGCTCAGCGCGGTCGTGCTCTTCTTCTACTTCCGCCGCGGCGAACGGCAGACGAGGGTTCTCGCGCCCACCAGGGCGCGTACTGCCGAGGACGAACGGCGGATCCTCGTAATCGCGAACGAGACCGTCGGGGGCGAGACCCTGCGCGAGACGATTCGCCAGCGAAGCGAAGGCTGGCGAGCCCACGTGCTTGTCGTGACGCCCGCACTGAACACCCCGCTCAAGCACTGGGTCTCGGACGACGACCAGGCGCGGGACGCTGCGCAGGGGCGCCTCGAGCGCAGCCTCGCGCGTCTGAACGACGCGGGCATCGAGGCTCGCGGCGAGATCGGCGACGGCGAGCCGCTGCAGGCGATCGAGGACGCCCTCCGCACCTTCGGCGCCGACGAGGTCATCATCTCGACCCATCCCGAAGGCCGGTCGAACTGGCTGGAAAAGGGGGTCGTCAGCGGCGCCCGAGAGCGTTTCGCGGTCCCGATCACACACGTCGTCGTCGACCTGGAACGCGAGAGCGAAGAGGTTCGCTAGGGCCGGCACGGACAGACACCCGCGTCGGTGGCCGAGAAGTTCGCGCCCGAGACCAACGCCCTTGGCCCAACCGCCCGTCTGGGGTCAGTCCCTAGCGAAGGGGCCGGTCCAGGGACTGTCCCCGAACGGGGACTGTCCCTCAAACCGGTGGCGCTTCGTGTGGCGTTTTTTGGGGACAGCCCCCTTCGGGGACAGTCCCTAGCGCAGGCCGGTCCAGGGCCCAGACCCCGGACATTGGCCGTTAGCGACGGCTACTTCTTGGACGTGATGAAGGCGATCAGGGCTTTCGCGTTGGCGATGGAGACTGAGCCTGGCGGGATCGTGGCGCTCATGACGCCCTTCGGGAAGCCCCTCACGATCTGTTTGTCAGGGTCGCGGATCGATTCGAGCAGGTAGGCGTCGTTCGCGGTGACGGTCTGGCCGGTCGAGAGCTGGACCTTCGAGTTGTAGACGCCCTTGAAGGTCGGGCCGACGCCCTTTGCGCCGCTGATCGAGTGGCAGGCCGAGCAGCCGAGGCTCTCGTAGAGCTTCGCGCCCGTCGCGGCGAGACCCCCTCCGCCGCCGGCGGCGGGTGCGCTCGTGATCGTCGGCGGGGCACCGTTGCTCGCCGCGCCCGTTCCGGCCACCGAGGCAACGTAAGCGGCCACCGAAGCCGCATTCGCGCCGGTCACGATCTTGGCCGGCATCAGGCCGGCGGGTGCGGGGTGGTAGATCTGGTCGTAGACGACCTGTTTGATCGTGCTGACCTTGAAATGCTGAGCCCTAGCGCCGGCGAAGGCGCCGTCGAGATCTGGACCGATCGTCCCGGTCGACCCAGCGTCCGCGAGACGGTGGCAACTCCCGCACTTGGCGACGAAGAGCGTCTTCCCCTGCCCGACGTCTCCTCCCTTGGCGATTCCCGTCTGCTTGGTCCCGCAGCCGGCAGAGAGCGCGGCGACTCCCAGCAAGAGCAGTCCCGCGGCGAAGAGGCGCACAGGGCGAGGAGGGTTTGGCGAAATACAGTCTGTGCCGCCGGGCCGCGCTGCTCGCCCCCTGGCACCGTCCTCAGTCGCGCCCATATCTACGGATATGGACGCTCCCTGCGTCCTCCCCAGGGAACGAGCATCGCACCCCGACGACGAGCGGTATTCCACCAAACCCTCCTACGCGGGAGGCTGGCTCGAGGTTCCGACCTGCAAGAGCGCCTCGTCCCGCGTCGGGTAGATCGTGAAGACGCGGTCGAGGCCGGTGATCTCGAAGATCTTGGTGATGTTCCGGTCGTTGCAGACGAGCGAGAGCTGGCCGTCGTTCGTCCGCAGCCGCTTAACGCCGCCGACAAGAACTCCGAGCGTGGTGGAGTCGATGAACGTGGTGTCCGAGAAATCGACGATCACCTCTTTGCCGCCCTTGGCGATCACGTCCAGCAGCTGCTGCTTGAACTCGGGCGCGGTATAGAGGTCGACCTCGCCGGCAAGGGCGATCACGTACGCACCGTCGACCTGCTCCGTCTTGATGTCGAAGTTCATCCGATCCCCCGGGTTCGTGGACGCGACAGTCAGGACGGCTGAGTCTATCGAGGCTTCGCGAGACTTAGCACGGCGATCCGTTGCTTCGCCTGCTGGGCGCTCGGGTCGGTCGGCGCCAGCTTGACCACCTGCTTGTAAGCCTTGATAGCCGCGGTTGTATCGCCGGTGATATCGGCGAGCTGCGCGTAGTGGAATTGGGTGTTGACGTCGTTCGGCTGCAGCTTCGCGATCCGCTTGTAGAGGCCCGTGTCCTTCTGGAGCGCGGTGTTTGCCTCCGTGAAGGCGGCCTGGGCCTTCTGCGTCAGCTGCTGGCTGGTCGGGTCGTTGCTCAAAGCCTGGCCAATCGGGCTGGCGCTCGACACGCCGAGCACGCCCGCGAGCGAGAGCGGAGCCTGCGCCTGCAGATTCTGCGCCTCGGTCTCCTTGTTCTGCGCCTTCGTCTCATAGAAGCCGGCGACCCGCTGCAGCGCGCCGATGTCGTTCGGCTTCAGCTTGAGCACGTGCTCCAGCGCCGCGTTCGCCTCTGTCAGCTTCCCGTCGGTCTGGTAGGCGGTCGCGAGGTCGTTCCAGGCGTTCGGGTCCTTCGGATGGGCTTGCGTCTTCTTGAGCGCGGACTTCACCGCGGAGCTGTTGGTCGAGCCGCTGTTGCTGCCGAAGATATTGAAGTTGCCGCGCAGCAGGTCGCCGAGGCCCGTCGAGCCCGAGCCGACGCCGAAGAAGACAAATCCGCCGGCGAAGATGACGGCGAGTAGGAGGAACACCCACTTCGCCTGCCGCCGCAGGCGAGGGAAGAACATCGTCTGCTCGATCGTCGGCGGACGGCGAGCGGCGGTTTGCTTCCGCGTACCGGGTTGCGACTTCGCGCCCTTGCGCCGCGCCTGTGCAGCTCCTCGTGCCATGAAGCCTTAGGGTACCTCGACCCCGGCCGAGGGGACGACCGCCCAGTCGAAGGTCTCGCCGAGCTCACGCAGCCTGGATCGCGTCGGCTCGTCGCAGAGGGCGCCCTCGAGGCCGGCCTCGTAGAAGCTCCGGGGCTCGAGCCCGAGCTCGGACGCTGCGGCGTATTCGGTGGAAAGGTCGGTCCCGAACATCGCCGGGTCGTCGGTCGAGAGCGAGCAGACAACGCCCGCGGCGACGAGCTCCGGCAGCGGGTGCCTCCTCAGAGAGGGAACAGCGCGGGTGCGGACGTTCGAGATCGGGCAAACGTCGAGGACGACGCGCCTGTCGGCCAGCTCTCGCACCAGCTCCGGATCGTCGATCGCTCTGATCCCGTGCCGGATGCGATGGGCGCCGAGCGCGTCGAGCGCGCCCCGGATCGAGCTCGGCCCGGCGTGCTCGCCCGCGTGAGGAACGGAGGCGAGGCCTTCAGAGCGAGCCAGGTCGAAGGCGGGCGCGTACGGCTCCGGCGGATGCTCGGCCTCCGGTCCGCCGAGACCCACGCCGACCACTCCGCGGTCGCGGTACTTGAGCGCGTAGCGCACGACCTGGAACGCCTCGTCGAGGCTGTACACGCGCGCGATGTCCGGCGTCAGGCGGATCTCGATCCCGTAGCGGTCGCGCGCCTCCGCGGCGCCGTCGCAGACGCCGCTGAAGACGATGTCGCTGTCGAGGCCGCGCCAGAGGCCTAGCGCGAAGATCGCCTCCAGGTAGACGGCGCCGTGCCGGGCGGCCTCCTCCGCATACTCGACCGTGATCTGCCGGAAGTCGTCCTCGCGCTCGAGCGCGGCTGACGTGAGCATGAAAATCTCGATGAAGTGCGCGAAGTCGCGGTACTCATAGAGGGCGCGAACGCCTTCGACGGAATCGGCCGGAAGCGCGTAGCCGTTCCGCCGCGCGATCTCGAGCAGCGTCTCGGGCCGCACCGTCCCCTCGAGGTGGACGTGGAGCTCGATCTTCGGGTAGGTCACTCGGGCAACGGCGCGGCGCTCGCGTCGGACCGCCAGCGCGGCTCGAGGAACGAAGCAAGGCCAATCGAGAGGACGTACAGCGAGACGAGCGGAATCACAGAGAGGATGGTCGAGACGGGATCGACGCCCGGCAGTAGGACTCCCACCACGGTCATGGCGAAGACCCCGACCCGCCAGGTGCTGCGCAACTTCGCGGCCGTGAGGATGCGCAGCCGGACGAGGGCGAGCACGAACACCGGGACTTCGAAGGCGAGCGCCACCCCAAGCAGGACGAAGGTCACGAACCGGTAGTAGTCGCGCGCCCGGACCAGGATGTCGAAATGGCTCGAGTCGTAGTTCGTAAGGAAGTGGAGCGCCGGCGGGAGGATCACCCAGTAGCCAAAGGCGACGCCCCCCACGCCGAGCGCCGTCGCGAACGCGACGGCCAGGGCGATCGAGCGCTGGCGGTGCTCCTCAATAGCCGGGGCGAGGAAGGCCCAGAACTGCCAGAGGACGACCGGCAGGGAGAGCAGGAAAGACGCGTAGAGGGTGACCATGATCGAGGTCGTGAACGGCTCGATCGGGCTGAAGGTCACCGGCTTCCTCAACCGCTCCGGCAGCGGCCGGTTCAGCCAGTCGAGCAGCTGGCCGTGAAATCCGTAGGTGACAGCAAAGGCGATCGCGATCGCCGCGAGCGAGATGATCAGTCGCGCACGGAGCTCGCCCAGGTGCTCGACGAGCGTGGCTTCCTCGCCGTGGCGAAGGCGCCGCGGGAGCCGGGCCATCGAGCTAAGAAGCGGAGGGAGGCGGGGACTTGTCCCCGGAGCGGGGCGGCAGCTCTGGCTTCGACTTCTCGTCCTCGCCGCTGATCGAGTCCTTGAACTCGCGCATGCCCTTCCCGAGTGAGCGCCCGATCTCCGGTAGCCGCTTCGGCCCGAAGACCAGCAACGCGACGATGAGAATCACGATGAGCCCGGCGATGCCTATCTCAGGCATGCCCCAAGCGTAGCGCTTACGCGACGGGGTATGAACCGGCGATGCCGAAAAGTGCTTTCAGTACGTCAGGGCTCGGATGCGTCCCGTGCTGATCTGGACGAGCCAGGCCGAGAGGACGAGGCTCGGGAAGCTCGAGAAGAGCCCGTAGGCCGGGAACCCCGGAATCGCGTGACCGCCGAAGTCAGGCATCGCCTGGACGAGCGCGAGGCTGACGAGGCGACCGGCCATCAGCGCTCCGGCGGCGAAGGCAATCGGCACGTCGTACTTCAAGAAGCGCAGCACAACCTTGACTCCGACCGCGCCGCAGATGCTCGTCAGGATCGCCCAGGCCTCGATGCTGGTTGCCGGCGCGATGCCGACAAAAGCGGCGGAGATCCCGGAGCTGATCGCGCCGCCGGCGAGCACCGCGATCAGTGAGGTTCGAAAGGTTGGCTGTCTGACGTCGGCCATCGTTCCTCCTTCGGCGTGGCCGTCCGCCATGCAGTTGTTCTCACCGTGTTTCGGCGCTTTTGCGCGGACTCTGCATCCCTCGTTCGGGGAGCCGCACAGACCCGCTAGCATGGTCGTGTGGGCACGCCGACCGGCGCCCGCATCCTGATCATGGCACTACTCGAACTGAAAAATCTGCATGTCGCGCTCGAGGACGGCACCGAGATCGTCAAGGGTGTCGATCTCGCCGTGAACACGAACGAGACCCATGCGGTCATGGGTCCGAACGGCTCGGGCAAGTCGACGCTCGCCTACGCGCTCATGGGCCACCCGGCCTATGAGATCACCGAGGGCGAGCTCCTGCTCGACGGCGAGGACCTGACCCAGATGGAGGCCGACCGGCGGGCGCAGAACGGCCTCTTCCTCGCGTTCCAGTATCCGCACGCTGTTCCAGGCGTGACGGTGACGAGCTTCATGCGCTCGGCGATCAACGCAGTCCGCAAGGCCAAGGCGGGCGAGGACGACCCGATTCCGATCCCCGAGTTCCGCCAGGAGCTGATGGCTGCGATGGAGCAGCTGAAGGTCCCGCGCGAGATGGCGAGCCGCTATCTGAACGAGGGCTTCTCCGGCGGCGAGAAGAAGCGGGTCGAGATCCTTCAGATGGCGATGCTGAAGCCGCGGATCGCGGTGCTTGACGAGACCGACTCAGGGCTCGACATCGACGCGCTGAAGATCGTCGCCGGCGGCGTCAAGGACCTCGTGGGGCCTAACATGGGTGCAATCGTGATCACGCACTACCAGCGAATCCTCAACTACATCGACCCCGACTACGTGCACGTCTTCGTCGACGGGCGTATCGTCGAGGAAGGCGGGCCCGAGCTCGCACACAAGCTGGAGGCCGAGGGCTACGAGGCGTTCACGCCGGCCCTCGCCGCAGGAGGTGGTGAATGATGGCAGCGACTCCTGAGACCGAGATCGTCGCTGGGATCGGAAACGACTACAAGTACGGCTTCCACGACGAGGAGAACTACGTCTTCAAGTCGGAGCGCGGCCTTTCGGCAGAGGTGGTCGCCGCCATCTCGGAGCGCAAGAACGAGCCGGACTGGATGCGGAAGTTCCGCCTCAAGTCGCTCGAGTACTTCATGGCGCGCCCGCTGCCGGAGTGGGGCGGCGACCTGAGCCAGATCGACTTCGACAACATCTACTACTACATCAAGCCGACCGCGGAGCAGGCGAACACCTGGGAAGACCTGCCCCCGGACATCAAGAACACCTGGGACCGGCTCGGCATCCCCGAGGCGGAGCGGAACTTCCTCGCCGGCGTCGGCGCCCAGTACGAGTCCGAGGTCGTCTACCACAAGCTCCAGGAGAAGCTGGAGTCGCAGGGCGTGATCTTCAAGGACATGGACTCCGGCCTGCGCGACCACGAGGAGCTCGTCAAGCAGTACTTCGGGACGATCATCCCGCAGAACGACAACAAGTTCGCGGCCCTGAACTCCGCCGTCTGGTCGGGCGGCTCGTTCATCTACGTGCCGCCCGGTGTTTCGATCGAGATGCCGCTCCAGGCCTACTTCCGAATCAACGCGGAGAACATGGGCCAGTTCGAGCGCACACTGATCATCGTCGACGAGGGCGCCTACGTGCACTACGTCGAGGGCTGCACGGCGCCGATCTACACGACCGACTCGCTCCATTCCGCGGTCGTCGAGATCATCGTCAAGGAAGGCGGGCGCTGCCGCTACACGACGATCCAGAACTGGTCGACCAACGTCTACAACCTCGTCACCAAGCGGGCCGTCGCCTACAAGGACGCGACGATGGAGTGGGTCGACGGGAACCTTGGCTCGAAGCTGACGATGAAGTACCCCGCGATCTGGCTGCTCGGCGAGCGGGCTCACGGCGAGGTGCTCTCGATCGCGTTCGCGAACGAGGGGCAGCACCAGGACGCCGGCGGCAAGGCCGTGCACGTGGCGCCGAAGACAACCTCGACGATCACCTCGAAGTCGATCTCGAAGAACGGCGGCCGCGCCTCTTACCGCGGGCTGCTCGAGGTCGCCAAGGGCGCCGAGGGCGCCAAGTCGAAGGTCGTCTGCGACGCGCTGATCCTCGACGAGGACTCGCGCACCGATACCTACCCGTACATCAGCATCGACGAGAACAACGTCGACATCGGCCACGAGGCGACCGTCTCGAAGATCGGCGAGGAGCAGCTCTTCTACCTGATGTCGCGAGGCCTTTCCGAGGCCGAGGCGGCGGCGATGATCGTCTCCGGCTTCGTCGAACCGATCACGAAGGAGCTGCCGCTCGAGTACGCCGTCGAAATGAACAGGCTAATTCAGCTCCAGATGGAGGGGTCTGTTGGTTAAGCCGCGCATCGTGGGCGAAGCCGGGCTTGGCCCGGCGGGAGCCCGGGCTCACGGCGGCAATGCCGCGAAGAAGGGGGCTCACGGGGGAAACATGGTTTCCCCCGTGCTATTGCAAATGGAAGGATCGGTTGGCTGATCTCGGCGTGGAGCGAGCCGATTTCGTGGCCGTTCCCGTCCAGGATTTGAAGCGGGCGGACGACTTCTACGGCCAGACGCTCGGCCTGAACCGGAACCCGAACTCGAGCGACCGCTGGGTCGAGTACGAGCTCGGAAACGTGACGCTGGCGCTCGTCTCCCCGGAGGCGATGGGCCCAGAGTTCAAGGCCGAGGGCCACCAGATGCCGATCGGGCTGCGTGTCCCCGACGTCGAGGCGGCACGGGCGAGGCTCGAGGCCGCGGGCGTCGAGTTCCTGCACGAGACGATCGATTCCGGTGTTTGCCACCTCGCGAGCTTTTCGGATCCAGACGGCAATCGGCTTCAGTTACACCGCCGCTACGCACCGTACGCCGACGGCTCGACGCCGTAATGCGAATCGAGCGGGTCGATTTCGTCGACGTCCCGACGAGGGACATCGAGCGGGCGGTGGCCTTCTACCGTGACGTGCTCGAGCTCCAGCAGAACCCGCGTGAGCCGACCGAGTTCGAAGCGGGGAACGTGACACTCGCACTCTGGAAACCCGAGGACCAGGACGTCGAATTCGTGACCGGCGCGAGCCACGGGATCGCTCTTCGCGTCGCGGACGTCGCACGCGCACGCGCCGAGCTCGAGGCGAAAGGCGTCGAGTTCGTGGGCGAGCGGGATTCGGGCATCTGCAACATGGCCTTCTTCGAGGACCCCGACGGGAACTCACTGATCTTGCACCGGAGGTACGTCCCGTGAGCCGGCCCGAGCTGCTCGAGCGCTACCGGGCGCTGCCGTTCCCGACGACGACGGACGAGCCGTGGCGCTTCACCGACCTGAAGGGCTTCGACCCGGACGCCTTTGTCTCCAACGGCCATGTCGCGGGACCTGGTCCCGGGGCAAGCCCCGCGGCGACGATGCTCGACCTCGACGTGGCCGCCGTGGCCACGGTCAGCGAAGACGGAATCGAGATCGAGCGCGCGCCGGAGGGCATCACCTTCGAGCCGCTGCGCGACCACGAGCTGCTCGGCACGCTCGTCGGCGCCGACGAGAAGTTCGCCGCCCACAACGCGGCGCTCTGGGAGCACGGCCTGCTCGTCCAGGTTCCGAAGGGACTCGTCCTCGAAAAGCCGCTCTACGTTCGAATTTCGAACATTCGGGACGGCGGCGCGCTGTTCTGGCGTCTCCTCGTCGTCGCCGAGCCGGAGAGCCGCTTTAGCGTTGTCGAGGAGTACGCGTCCGCTCGGCCGGATCTCGCGGGTTACTCGAACGCCGTCTCCGAGCTCTTCGTCGGCCAGGGCGCGAAGGTCGAGTACGTCTCGCTGCAGAACCTCTCCGCCGAGACCTGGCACTTCGCCTCCCACCGCGCGCGGGTCGATCGCGACGCCGAGCTCGATTGGGTCGCCGGCGGCTTCGGCTCCAAGAAGGGCAAGACGCGGATCCAGAACGACCTCGCGGGCGCGGGCGCGACCTCTCGCGTTACCGGGGCCTACTTCGCCGACGGCGATCAGCACCTCGACTACGACACCTTCCAGGAGCACATCGCCCCGAACACGACCTCCGACTTCGCCTTCAAGGGCGCCCTCCGCGACCATGCGACGGCGGTCTGGCGCGGGATGATCAAGGTCGAGAAGGACGCGCAGAAGACGAACGCCTACCAGGAGAACCGCAACCTGATCCTCTCCGAGCAGGCGCACGCCGACTCGATCCCCGGCCTCGAGATCGAGGCCAACGACGTTCGCTGCACCCACGGCGCCACGATCAGCCCCGTCAACCGCGACGAGCTCTTCTACGCGATGGCCCGCGGCATCTCCCGCGGCGAGGCCGAGCGCCTAATCGTGCGCGGCTTCTTCACCGACGTTCTCAACCGGATCGAGCTGGAGCCCGTCCGCGAGGCCGTCACCGAGGCCCTCGAGGCCCGGATTCCGCAAGCCTAGAACTCCCATCCGCCGGCCGGCGGCTCAGACTCCAGCGCCGCGGTAGCAGTCGCGGCGATACGCCCCGGGCACCGGGTTGCATTTCGCGCGCCGAGCGGTGCCTCCATTGGCGAAACCGCCGAGGATCGTGCCGATCCCGTAGAAGCAATACGAGCGCGTTGCCGCCGGCGCCAGCAGGCACATTCGGATCGCCCGGGCCGGGCCGGCGTCGTTGGAGGTCAGATCGCGTGAGCCGCCGTAAATGCACTCGCGCTCCATCGATTCCGCGAGCTTGCAGAGTTGGACGATCTTGCCCGGGTTCTGGACGCTGTACCCGGAGGCGTCGCGGCCGAACGATTGGAAGCACGTCGCAACCCAGCCCGTCTCGGCCTTCCGGCACCATGCGGCCGCCTTGCGGAAGTCGTAATGGACGACTGGCAGGATCCGCGACGTCACCATCAGGTAGCAGTAGAGCTTGTCTGCCGCCGCGACCTTGTCGCACGGGTAGAGCAGGTCCTTCTTGCTCAGCCACTTCGTCGGCGCGATCTGCATCGGCCCGGGCAGGAAGTTCTGCATGAAGACACCGCCCGTGCAGGAGGTTCGATCCCATGCCGTCGCGAGCCGGTCGCAGACCTTGAGCGAATAGGGCAGGTCGTTGAGGCTGTAGATCATCAGCCCGTGTCCGAGGCCGTGGACGCACTGGTAGAGCAGGAAGTACGTCTTGTTGATCTCGCTGCCGGTGCACATCTTGCGGGCGAGCGAGGCGACCTTCGAGCGCGGCACGCCTGCGAAAGCCCGCTCGACGACCCCGTGGTAATAGCCCGACCAGCAGGTCATCGAACCGTGCGCGAGTGCCTGCGCGGCGTTGTCGTGAAAGTGCGCGTAGCCGGCGTGCCCGATCGAGTGCGCGATCTGGTGGCAGCCGCTGTTGACCTCCTGGTTCGTCCTCATGTAGGTGGCCAGGCGCGAAAGCGCCGTTTCGGGTCCGTCGTAGTAGGCGATGTTCCCGAACGCCTGCTTGTAACAGGCGTAGTCGCTGTGGCAGTCGGCGAGCTGCTCGTGATTCGGCTCAAACGCGGTCAACGCGGCCGAGTGGTTCTTCGTCGAGTCGACGACGAAGCTCGCGACGTCCCGGATCTGGCTCTTGCTGAGCTTGCCGGAGAACGAGGGCATCCCGCCGCCGCCGCTGGAGACCTGGCGCACGACAGTGCCGTAGCTCGGCGTCAGCTGGTCGAGGTTCGGGCCCGTCTGGCCGTTCGAATTCGCCGCCGACAGGGTGTGGCAGCCGCCGCAGCCGGCTGAGGCGAAAACCTTCGCGCCCGACGCGTTCGTCGCGCTCTTGCCGCCGCCGCCGCCGCATCCCGCCAGGAGCACGGTCGATGCGAGCAGCGCGAGTGCCGTCTTGCGCATCTCGCACAGGGTAGGGGCATCGACGGCCGATCGGGTCGCTAATTTCCGGGCGATGCGACTGCTCGTGCCCCTCCTTGTCGCGGTTGCTCTAGTTCCAGCGGCTGGTGCCGGCGGGAGCCTCTTTCTGACCCCGGACGAGCTTTCCAACCATGCCGATCCCTCGCTTCTGCGGGTGACGGGCGGCGCCTTCGTCGCCTATGAGGTCGAGTCCAAAGGCTCCATAAATGTCGTCGACCCCAGCGGAGCGACGCACACCGTCGTGAGCGGCTGGCCGGCGGTCTCGGATCCGCAGCTCCTGCGCAAGTCAGACGGGACGATCTTTCTCTACTTCGGTGGGTCGACTCCCGACCTGAAGACGCAGGGCGCGCTCCGCTTTGCGTCAATCGACGGCGGCGCCACCTGGAGCGGGCCCCTCAAGACGAACCCGGCGTCGACGATCGGCGACGTTCAGGCCGCTGCCCTTCGCCCCGACGGAACGCCGCTGTTCTCTCAGGACGGCACCGGCTTCGTCAACATCTACCAGGGCGACAACGGCAGCACGCTGCACAACGACTTCAACCTCTGTTGCGGCTACGGCGAGTCGCTGGCCGTCGACACCAAGGGTCTCGCTCAGCTTGCCTTCTGGTCGAACGCGACCGGCAAGTCGGGCTACATGTACGAGGCCCTCGATGCCACAGGTGGCGCGACCGCGGCGCCGGTGAATCTTGCCGCAGGCACCGATGCGCAGGCGTTGCCGGGAACCAATCGAGTGCCGCTCGTCGCGGACGGCCGTGGGAACACCTTTATGGCCTGGCCCGGGACGAACCACGTGACGATCGCCGCTCTGGCTGCCGGGAAGGTGGGGCGCAAGATCGCGATCGCGACCGCCGGCGCCCCGAATCAGCTCGCGCTTGCCGTCGAGCCCGACGGCGCAAAGCTCTGGGTCGTCTGGACGCAGGGGAAGTACCTCTGGGCAACGCGGCTGCGCGATGCCGCCCACGGCGCGGCGCCGATCGTGGTCAAGACGCTGCTCCCGAGCGGGAGGACACCGTACGCGCTGGAGGCGGTCGGCCTGGCCGGCCAGGTCCAGGCGGTTGTCAACGTCAGCGGCACACCGGGGAACACGCTCTGGCGCACGCACCTGATACCCGGCCTCGCCGCGCACGCGTCGCTGAAGCCGAAGCCAACGGTGAAGGTCAGAGACGACACCGCACCGGTCAAGGGAGCGACCATCCGCGGCGGAGGCAAGGTCGGGCACACGAATGCCAAGGGCCTCGCCTCGCTGAAGGGTTTCAAGCGGCACGCGCTCGCGAGGGTGACGAAGGCGGGCTACGTGGCCACCTCTTTCCGCGTGCCTTAGCTTCAGGGCTAGGATGGCCACGTGGCCGTAACGGCACGTCCAAAGCTCGACGCGCAGAAGCAGCGCGCCGACTTCCCGATCTTCAACGAGCTGATTCACGGTAAGCCGCTGTCGTTTCTCGACTCCGCGGCGAGCTCGCAGAAGCCGCGCCAGGTGCTCGACGCGATGCAGCACTTCTACGAGACCTCCTACGCGAACGTTCACCGCGGGGTCTACGAGCTCGCAGAGCGCGCGACGGCCGGCTACGAGGGTGCGCGTGAGACGGTCGGGCGCTTCCTGAATGCGCCCTCGCCTCGCGAGGTCGTCTTCACCAGGAACGCGACCGAAGCGATCAACGTTGTCGCCTACGCGTGGGGGCTGAACAACCTTGGACCCGGCGACGTCGTGCTCGTGACCGAGCTCGAGCACCACTCCAACTTCGTGCCCTGGCAGTACATCGCACATAGGACCGGCGCCGACTTTCGGATGCTTCCGCTCGACGACGAAGGGGGGCTGAGGCTCGACGCACTCGACGAGCTCGCAGGTGCGGGCCGGGTGAAGGTGGTCGCTGCGGGCATGGTCTCGAACTCGCTCGGGAGCGTGAATCCGGTCGAGAAGCTCGCCGCCTGGGCGCACGAGCGCGGCGCGATCATGGTCTGCGACGCCGCTCAGGGAGCCCCGCACCGGGTCGTCGACGTCCAGGCGCTCGGAGCCGACTTCGTCGCCGTCACCGCGCACAAGCTTTGCGGGCCGAGCGGGATCGGCGCGCTCTGGGGCCGGATGGAGCTGCTGGAAGCGATGGAGCCGTTCAATCTCGGCGGCCACATGATCAGCCGCGTCACCTTCGAGGACACGAGCTGGGGCGAGGTGCCGGCGAAGTTCGAGGCCGGGACGCAGGCGATCGCCGAGGCCGTCGGCTTTGGCGCCGCAATCGACTACATCACCGAGGTCGGCCTCGACGCGATCGAGCAGCACGAGCACGAGTTGGCCGGCTACGGGCTCGACCGCCTCGCCGAGCTGCCGTGGGTCAAGACGTATGGGCCGCCCACCGACCGCCGGGCCGGGATCATCTCCTTCAATGTCGACGGCATCCACCCGCACGACGTGGCCCAGATCCTGGATGGCGAGGGCGTGGCGATCCGCGCCGGCCACCACTGCTGCCAGCCGCTGATGGCCAAGCTGGGCGTGGCCGCGACGAACCGGGCCAGCTTCTATCTCTACACGGTCACCGAGGAGATCGACCGGCTCGTCGCCGGGCTGCACAAGGTCCGTAAGATCCTCTCTTAGAGCCGATGAGCGACCAGATGTACAGAGAGGTGATCCTCGATCACTACAAGAACCCGCGCGGGCACGGGGTGATCGAGGACGCCGACGCCGAGGCCGAGGGGTTCAACCCACTCTGCGGCGACGAAGTCTCGATCTACGTCTCGTTCGCCGAGGACGGCGAGACGATCGAGGACGTCAAGTTCTCGGGGCGCGGCTGCGCGATCAGCCAGGCCGCGACCTCGATGCTGGTCGACATGGCGAAGGGTCGCAAGGCAACGGACCTCGCGCAGATGCCGAAGGACGAGCTGCTCGAGGAGATCGGCATCCCGTTGACGCCGATCCGGCTCAAGTGCGCCCTGCTGGGGCTCGGCGTGCTGAAGGTCGCACTGCATCGCGCGAAGGGCACGCCGCTCCCGCAGGAGTGGGCCGGGCTCGACGAGCTCGAGCTGAAGTAGCTTGGCCGAGCTCGATGTCGGCCCGGTCGAGGAGCTGCCGCCCGGGTCGGTCAAGATCGTCGTCGCAGGGTCGATCGCGGTCGGGGTCTACAACCTGGACGGAGAGTTCTACGCGATTGAGGATCGCTGCTCGCACGACGACGGGCCACTCTGCGAAGGGGATTTCGATCCCGAGGAGGGCTACGCGATCTGCCCCCGGCACGGAGCCCACATCGACATCCGGAGCGGCAGGCCGCTGACGTTGCCGGCGGTCTTTCCGGTTGAGACCTTTCCCGTCCACGTCGAGGACGGGATCGTCAAGGTCCAGGTGACTTAGTGCTAGACGACCGCGTCCGCTCGGTGCTCGCGCGGATCGAGGCCGAGGAGCCTCGCCCGCCAGGAGTTCCGGTCGAGCCGACGACCGGACAGTTTCTCTTCTCGGTCTGCGCGCCGCAGGCGGACTGCGAGGTGCTCGAGATCGGCGGCGGGCACGGCTACTCGACGATCTGGTTGGCCGCGGGCGTGCGCAATCTCGGCGGCCGCGTGCTCTCGTTGGAACGAGACCACGAATGCATCGCCGACTGGCGCCGCAACATCGCCGACGCAGGGCTCGAGGAGACGGCGGAGCTCATGGAAGGCGACGCGCGGGAGACGCTGCCGATGATCGACGACGTTTTCGAC
>MNDB01000006.1:0-4612 GCA_001914705.1 Actinobacteria bacterium 13_2_20CM_68_14
CTCTTCCTGCTGGCGCTTCTTGTCCGTCTTGTACTTCTGCTGGATCGCCTTCATCTCGGGCATGTGCGCCTGCATCGACTGCATCGAGTGGATCTGCCGCACCGTCAACGGCACGAGGACGACACGCACGAGAATCGTCAGCGCCACGATCGACCAGGCCCACGGGAGTCCGATCGTCCCGTGGATCCAGTCGAGCACGTCGCGGAGCAGGTGCTCGATCGGCGTGAGCGGGCTGAAGACCATCATGCGAAGAGCCTCTGGTCCTTGGCGTAATCGACGCCGCCGTGGCTCCAGGGATTGCAGCGAAGCAGCCGCCAGCCGGCGAGGATCGAGCCCTTCACGAACCCGTACTCACGGAGCGCATCGAGCGCGTACTGCGAGCAGGAGGGGTGGTACTTGCAGCGGTTGCCGAGCAGCGGGCTCACGGTCCAGCGGTACGTCCAAATCAGAGCAATTGCCGCGTACCGCGGAGAACGCCAGATCCGACTGAGCAAGTTCATGCCTCCCGAGCGAAGCGATGGGACATGCCGGTCCCGCGGAAAACGCGCAGCATTTTTCGCGGAGGTCATGCTGCAGCCTTCCCGAGCACTTCGTCGACGCGCTCGCCGAGCCACTCGGCGCCGCGCTCCTCGGCCGCCTCGGTCAGGCCGGGCCTGACGATCAGCACGTAGTCCCGGCCCGGAGGAAGTGCCTCGAGCCGAGCGCGCCAGAGCTCACGCAGCCGGCGCTTGATCCGGTTCCGTGCAACCGCTCCCGCGACCGCCTTCTTCGGCACCGAGAGCCCGAGCCTCGGCTCGCCGCCTTCCTCGCGCGCGAACCAGTAGAGCGTCAGGAAGCGGGTCGAAACCGAGCGTCCGTGTCGGTAGACGGCATCGAAGTCCCGCGATCGCGAGAGGCGGTGGCGGCGCTGCACTTCGGCGGCGCGCCTATGCCGAGAGACGCTTGCGGCCACGGGCGCGGCGACGCTTCAGGATCGCGCGACCGGCACGCGTCGACATCCGGGCGCGAAAACCGTGCTTGCGCTTCCGGCGGCGAACGTTGGGCTGGTAGGTCCGCTTCACGAGAGGTTGAAAGGGCCAAAAAGAGCGCGCCTGGCTCACGCGCTGCGGGCCAGTATAGACGAGCGACTCAGGGTGGCTTGTCCACAGATAATTGTGTCGGCCAGGTGAACGCCAAGCGGCGCGGCTGAGCCAAACCATGGCACTTTGCGTCGCCCGTTCAGGCACAAATCCACAGGTGTGGATATCTATGTGGGGCACTCACTAATCGCCTGCAAAAACGGCACTTTTCCCTCACCCCCAATCCCCCCGGAGGGGGGCGTTGAGTACCGAGGCGGACGTTGCTATGCTCGCCCTTCTTTTCGGTCGAGCAAGGGAGCGTTCCGGCGGGGTGGAGAAGCCAATCGAGCTGACTGCGGACGGCGTCTGGAACGAGATTTCGGGTCGGCTCCGGGAGGCGCTCAACGAGAACACTTTCTCGACCTGGTTCGCCGAGGTCGAAGCCGTCGGGATCACTGACGGCGAGTTCGTTCTCAGCGTTCCGAACGACTTCACGCGCGAGTGGATCGAGGGGCATTTCCTCGGTCTGATCGAGGCCGCCCTGGCGGAGGTCGCCGGCGAGCGTTCGGTCAAGCTTCAGATCGCCGAGCGCTCTCCGAAGGCCGAGCAGGCCGAGCCGAAGCTCCGCGAGCAGGCGCACCGCCCGGGGGTCAGCATCAACGCGAAATACACGTTCGACTCGTTCGTGATCGGCTCCTCAAACCGCTTTGCACACGCGGCCGCGCTCGCGGTCGCAGAGGCGCCGGCGCAGGCCTACAACCCGCTCTTCATCTACGGAGGCACCGGGCTCGGCAAGACGCATCTCCTGCAGGCGATCTCCCAATACGTCGGCGAGCACCCCGGGAGCCTCTCGGTTCGCTACGTCACCAGCGAGACGTTCATGAACGACTTCATCAACTCGCTGCGCGACAAACGGATCGAGGGCTTCAAGCAGCGCTACCGCACCTACGACCTGCTGCTCGTCGACGACGTCCAGTTCTTCGAGCACAAGGAGCGGATCCAGGAGGAGTTCTTCCACACCTTCAATTCGCTCTACGAGAGCGGCAGCCAGATCGTGATGTCGTCCGATCGGCCGCCACGCGACATCGCGACGCTCGAGGAGCGGCTCCGCTCCCGCTTCGAGTGGGGTCTGATCACGGACATCCAGCCGCCTGACCTCGAGACGCGCATCGCCATCCTCCGTAAGCGGGTCAAGACTGACAACATCAATGTGCCCGACCCGCAGGTGCTGACCTTCATCGCCAGCCGGGTCACGACCAACATCCGCGAGCTCGAGGGTGCGCTCACCCGGGTGGTCGCGTTCTGCTCGCTGACCGGCCGGCCGATGAACGAGGAGCTCGCGCAGGACGTCTTGAAGGACGTCTTCCCCCAAGGGGACCTACCCCAGGTGACGATCGAGCGGATCCAGGAGATCATCTCCGACCGCTTCGGGCTCTCGCTCGACGAGCTCTGCGGCGACCGGCGCTCGCAGAACATCGTCTACCCGCGACAGGTGGCGATGTACCTCTCCCGCGAGCTGACCGATTCCTCGCTGCCGAAGATCGGCAAGCAGTTCGGCGGCCGCGACCACACGACCGTCATTCACGCGACCTCCAAGATCGCACGCATGATTCGCGAGGACCGGTCTGTGTACAACCTCGTGCAAGAGTTGACCGCACGCATCAAGCAAGTCCGGTAGAAGTGTGGAAGTGTGACGATCCAGCTGTCAACCGTGTCGAAAACCGCTCGTTCTCCCCAACAGCCGTCCCCGTCCGAAACCGTGCAACCATGCGGTTCGGCAGCGTCGTCCCCGTCATCCACACTCCCTATGACTTCTACGAGAGGATTTATTTAAATGCTTGATGCAGAAACCGTGGTTGGTTCCGGGACGATGAAGGTCGCCTGTTCGCGCGAAGAGCTGACCCAGAAGCTCGCTGTCGTCTCACGCGGCGTCTCGACGCGAACCGCCGTGCAGATCCTCGGGGGCATCCTTCTCAACGCGGAAGGCGGGCAGCTGATGCTGGCGGCCACGGACATGGAGCTCTCGTTGCGCGCCTCGCTCGAGGCTCGGGTCGAAGGCGACGGTGCGGTCGTCGTGCCGGGTCGGCTGCTGGTCGAGCTCGCGCGGCTGCTGCCCGACACAGAGGTGTCAATCGAGCAGCGCGCCGACGAGGGCGTGATTCACATCACGAGTGGCTCCTTCGAGTCGCGGCTCAACACCTATACGGCGGAAGACTTCCCACGGCTGCCGGACGCCGAGGGCCTCGAGCGCCACACCGTCGATCGAGACGCGCTGCTCGAGACGATCGCCCGGGTCGGCCGCTCGGCATCGCGTGACGAGTCGCGCCCGGTCCTCACCGGGATCCTCGTACGCTTCGAGCCCGGCAAGCTGGTGATGGCTGCGACCGACTCCTACCGGCTCTCGGTCAAGGAGACGGCTCTCGAAGGGACGGTGCCGGAGCTGGAGGCGATCGTGCCGGCGCGCGCTCTCACGGAGCTCGCGCGCATCGGGCAGGGCGCCGAACAGATCGAGCTCGGTGTGCACGAGAACCAGGTCGTCTTCGGTGTCGACGGCATCTGGCTGACGACCCGCCGCATCGACGGGCAGTTCCCGAACTACAAGCAGCTGATCCCGGAGGCCTTTGAGTACGAGGTGCCGCTGCCGCGGGACGAGGTGCTCGACGTCGTTCGCCGGATCGCGGTGATGGCGCAGCGCAACTCGCCGCTTCGGCTCCGCTTCGCCGAAGGCGAGCTGACCGTGTCGGCCCGCACGCAGGACGTCGGCGAGGCCCAGGAGTCGCTACCGGTTTCCTTTACCGGCGAGCCGCTCGAGATCGGCTTCAACGCCGAGTTTCTCCGCGATGGGATCGAGTCGGTGGCCGGCGAGACCGTGCGCTTCCGGTTGATCAGCCCGCTGCGGCCCTGCGTGCTCCAGGCCGACGGAAGCGACGACTTCCTGTACCTGATCATGCCTATCCGCCTAGCGGGCTGATCGTCGACAGGGTTTCGCTGAGAGATTTCCGCTCGTACGCTCGGCTCGAGCTCGGGCTGGAGCCCGGGCTCGTGCTCGTGGTCGGCCCGAACGGGGCCGGCAAGACGAACCTGCTCGAGTCGCTGCACGTCGGTACTCAGGGGTTCTCCCCGCGGACTCGCAACGACGCGAGCCTGATCCGCTTCGGCCGCGAAGGCGCCCGGATCGCGTTGCACGGCGACCGCGCCGGCTCGCCGGTCGAGCTGAACGTCGTCCTCCAGGTCGGTACCGCCAAGCGGGCCAGCCTGAACGGCGCCCGGCTGCAGACTGCCGAGCAGCTCCGCGGTGAGGTGGCGACGCTCGTTTTTACGCCCGACCGGCTCGTCGTCGTCAAGGGTGGGCCTGCGGCGAGGCGGGCGTACTTCGATCGCGCGCTCGGCCGCGGGGCGCCGACGCAGGCTGCCCTGCCGGCTGAATACGGGGCCGCACTCGCGCAGCGCAACGCGGCGTTGCGCGGGATCTCACTCGGCTACAGCACCCGCGAGGCACTGCGGCCGTGGACAGAGCGGGTCGCCGACCTTGGAGCGCAGCTCGTTGCCGCGCG
>MNDB01000006.1:4633-20068 GCA_001914705.1 Actinobacteria bacterium 13_2_20CM_68_14
GAGTCGTTGGAGACTCGCCTCGACCGCGATCTCGACCGCGGCGCCACCGGTGCGGGGCCGCATCTCGACGACATCGAGATCCTCGCCGGCACCCGCGACCTCCGGGCCTTCGGCTCCCAGGGCGAGCAGCGCCTCGCAGTGCTGGCCTTGCTGCTCGCCGAGGCGGAACTCGTACGGGAACGGCGCGGCGTGCCACCGCTGCTCCTGCTTGACGACGTTCTTTCCGAGCTCGACCCCGACCGACGCCGCATCCTGGCCGAACGGCTGCCGGAATACGGGCAGGCGCTGATCACCACCACGAGCGCAGCCGCGCTGCCGGTCGAGCCGAACCAACTGGTCGAGGTCGAGGCCGGGGAAGCCGGGACGGTGGTGCGGTGAAGCACCTCGGCGACGAGGTCAAGCGCGAGCTCGGCCGCTTCGGGCCGGAAGGCGGCATCGGCGAGCTCGTCGAGGCGTGGCCGGCTGCGGTCGGCGAGACGATCGCCCGGAATGCGTGGCCTGCGCGCGTTGCCCGCGACGGCACGCTGCACGTCAATACGGTCGACTCGATCTGGGCCTTCGAGCTGACGAGCCGCTCCAAAGAAATTGCCACGCGGGTCGGGGTCGAGCGCATTCGTTTCGCCCCCGGACGCCTTCCCGAGGCCGATGAACCGGACGCGAAAGAGGCCGAATCGAGACCGCCGGAGCCCTCCGAGAGCCTTCGCCAAGAGGGGGCACGGCTGGCCGCCGGAATCGAGGACGAAAATCTGCGCAAAATCGTTGCACGAGCGGCCGCGGCGAGCCTTGCAAAGGGCATTTCCGACCGCTCCGTCTGGTAGACTGTGGGTACGTCCAACGTGGCCCGTTTGCAGGGCTTTTTTATTGACTGAAGCTTCCTATACCGCTAAAGACATTACTGTCCTCGAGGGCCTCGAGCCGGTCCGGCTGCGCCCGGGCATGTACATCGGCTCGACGGGCTCACGGGGGCTCCATCATCTCGTCTACGAAGTCGTCGACAACGCTGTCGACGAGGCGCTCGCCGGTCGCAACGACAACCTCGAGGTAATTCTCCATCCGGACAACTCGGTGACGGTCAAAGATCAGGGGTCAGGGATCCCGGTGGATGTCATGCCTGAGCAGGGACAGCCGGCGTTGACGGTCGTTTTGACGAAGCTGCACGCCGGCGGGAAGTTCGGCGGCAACGGCTACAAGGTGTCCGGCGGACTGCACGGCGTCGGTGTCTCGGTTGTCAACGCCCTCTCGGAGTGGCTGCATGCGGAAGTCCGCCGCGACGGCAAGATCTATCGCCAGGAATTTGCACGCGGCGTCCCGACCACCGACCTGGAAGTCGTCGGCAAGGTTCCGAAGGGCGAGTCCGGGACGACGATCTCGTACATGCCGGACGCTGAGGTCTTCGAGGAGCTTGAGCTGTCTACGGACACGCTGGTGCAACGCCTTCGCGAAACAGCGTTCCTCACTCGCGGACTGCGCATCGTCCTCACCGATGAGCGCGCCGGCGGCGCTAGTCAGGAGTTCCTCTACCAGGGCGGCATCCGCGACTTTGTCGGCTACATCAACGAGTCCAAGGACCCCGTCCACAAGCACATCGTCTATTTCGAGGGAGCCAACGACGATGGCCAGGTCGAGATCGCGATGCAGTGGAACACCAAATACATCGAGTCCGTTTTCTCATTCGCTAACAACATCAACACGCACGAGGGCGGCTCGCATCTCTCCGGGTTCAACGCTGCCTTGACGCGAACGCTGAACAAGTACGCCCGCGACAAGGCACTGCTGAAGGAAAAGGACGACAACCTTGAGGGCGAGGACGTTCGCGAGGGCCTTGCAGCCGTGATCTCGGTGAAGCTCCAGGACCCGCAGTTCGAAGGCCAGACGAAGACGAAGCTCGGCAACCCTTGGGTCAGGGGCTTCGTCGAGCAGACCGTCAACGCGCGCCTCGCCGAGTTCCTCGAGGAAAACCCGACAGACGCGAAGCAGATCATCCTGAAGGCGATCTCCGCTGCCCGTGCTCGCCAGGCGGCTCGCAAGGCGCGTGAGCTCACCCGGCGCAAGGGCGCGTTCGGTGGCGGGATGGCGAAGAAGTTCGCCGACTGTCAGATCCGTGATCCGGAGCTGACGGAGCTCTTCATTGTCGAGGGCGATTCCGCCGGCGGCTCCGCCAAGCAGGCACGCGACAAGTCGAACCAGGCGATCCTGCCCCTGCGCGGGAAGATCATCAACAGCGAGAAGAACCGGATCGGCAAGGTCCTCTCGAACAACGAAATTCAGTCGCTCGTCCAGGTGATCGGGACGGGGATCGGCGAGGAGTTCGACATCTCGAAGCTTCGCTACAACCGCATCATCGTCATGACCGACGCAGACGTGGACGGCGCGCATATCCGGACGCTGATCCTCACCTTCCTCTACCGGCACATGCCTGAGCTGTTCGACCGCGGCCACGTCTACATCGCCGTGCCGCCGCTTTATCTCGCGAAGGTCGCCGGCCGGGAGAGCTACCTGATCAAGGACGTCCAGCTTGAAGAGCTGCTGGTACGTGAGAAGTTCCCCGAGCTCGAGATTCGCTCGCGCGAGGGCACACCGGTCAAGCTGACGGAGTCACGTTACGGCCGCTTCCAGCGCGCGCTGACCGAGTTCGAGGGCTGGTCGGCCCGGCTACGTTCCGACTTCGGCGTGCAGCCGGCCGACTTCGTGATCGCGCATCGCCTTGTCGAGACGGACGCAGCGGTGCCGAACGACGTGGCCGAGCTGCTCGAGAAGGCGCCGGACAACGGCTACGCCTTCTCGATCCTCTCTTCGGACGCCGATCGCGTGCACGTGAAGATGGTCGAGGTCGAGACGAGCGCTGCGACAGACGTCGCGGTCCCCAAGGAGCTCCTCGCCTCGCCGATCTACGACCACGTTCGCCGCACCTATGGTCGGCTGGCTGAGATCGCAGGAGGGCTGCCGCCGTTCACGTTGGGTCTGGGTAAGAAGCGCGCCGAAGCGGAGACGTTCGAAGAGCTGCGCGACGAAGCGATCAACCTCGCCAAGGAAGGCGTTCAGATCAGCCGCTTCAAGGGTCTCGGCGAGATGAATCACGGCCAGCTCTGGGAGACGACGATGGATCCAGCCCGGCGCGTCCTCGTTCGCGTCGACGTCGAGGACGCCTCTGCTGCAGATCTCTGGTTCTCACGCTTGATGGGGGACCAGGTCGAGCCCCGACGCGACTTCATCGAGCAGAACGCGACCGACGTGCGATTCCTGGATGTCTGACCTGCTTCCGGACAATCCACTTTCCGGCGGACGCGTCGAATCGCGCGAGCTCGACCAGGAGATGCGGTCGAGCTTCCTCGACTACGCGATGTCGGTCATCGTCAGCCGCGCGCTCCCGGATGTCCGGGACGGCCTGAAGCCGGTTCACCGGCGCGTCCTCTATGCGATGCACGAGGACGGACTCCAGCCCGGCCGGCCCTACAAGAAGTCCGCTGCGACGGTCGGGACGGTCATGAGCCGCTATCACCCGCACGGCGACTCCGCGATCTACGACACGCTCGTCCGGATGGCGCAGCCGTTCTCGCTGCGCTACCCGCTCGTTGACGGTCAGGGCAACTTCGGCTCGATCGACGGCGATCCAGCGGCCGCGATGCGCTACTCAGAAGCGCGGCTCTCGCGCATGGCCACCGAGTTGCTGCGTGACATCGATGCCGACACCGTCGACTTCGAGCCGAACTACGACGAGTCACGCCGGCAGCCGAGCGTTCTTCCTTCGCGCTTTCCGAACCTGCTCGTCAACGGATCAGCCGGGATCGCCGTTGGGATGGCTACGAACATCCCGCCGCACAACCTCGGCGAGGTGATCGACGGGATCGTCGCGATGATCGACGACCCGAGCATCGACGTCGAACGGCTGTCGCGGCACATCAAGGGACCGGATTTTCCGACCGGCGGCTACATCGTCGGGCGCTCGGGCATCCGCGACGCATACCGCTCGGGGCGGGGCCGGATCGTCATGCGCGCGCGCGCCCACATCGAGGAGCTGCGTGGCGGCAAGAGCGCGATCATTGTCACCGAGCTGCCCTACGGCGTGAAGAAGGGCGGCGAAGGCGGGGTGATCGAGAAGATCGCCGAGCTCGTCGAGAGCAAGGTCTTGAACGAGATCCCGATGACCGATGACGCGCTCGCGGATCACTCGGACAAGGACGGAATGCGGATCTACATCGAGCTGAAGCGCGAAGCGGTGCCTCAGGTGGCGCTGAACAAGCTCTTCAAGCACACGCCGTTGCAGACCTCCTTCGGTTACAACGCGGTCGCGCTGGTCGGCGGCGTTCCGAAGACACTTTCGCTGCTCGAGCTGATCCGCCACTACCTGGATTTCCAGCGCGAGGTCGTCACCCGGCGGTCGAAGTACGAGCTGCGCAAGGCCGAGAATCGTGCGCACGTTCTCCAGGGCTACCTGATCGCCCTCGACAATCTCGACGCGGTGATCGCTCTGATCCGCGGCTCGGCGGACAGCGATACCGCGCGGGAGGGCCTGATGGAGGAGTTCGATCTCTCCGAGATCCAGGCCCAGGCGATTCTCGACCTGCGACTTGCCCGACTGACCGGGCTCGCGCGGAAGGAGGTCGAGGATGAGTTCGCCGACCTGCAAGAGCGAATCGCAGAGCTGCGCGCCATTCTCGGCGACCAGTCCCGGATCGACGGTCTGATCAAGGAAGAACTGCTCGAGATCAAGCAGATCTACGGCAAGAATGACAGCAGGCGCACAGAGATCGTCGCTGCCGAAGACGAGCTCGAGCTCGAGGACCTGATCGCGGAAGAGGACATGGTGATCGCGATCACGCGCTCGAATTACATCAAGCGCCTTCCGGTCACGACCTATCGCGAGCAGAAGCGCGGCGGCCAGGGCGTGATGGGGATGGACCTGAAGGACGACGACTACATCGAGCACCTGTTCGTCGCCTCGACGCACGACTACGTCCTCTTCTTCACCAACGTCGGGAAGGTCTACCGGCTGAAGGTGCACGAGCTGCCGCTCGGTTCCCGGCAGTCGAAGGGCCGCGCGATTCAGAACCTGCTGCCCTTCCGTCAGGGCGAGCAGGTGCGCGCCGTGATTCAGACGCGCGACTTCGAGGAGTCGAAGTACCTCGTCTTCGCGACGAAGGACGGGATCGTCAAGAAGACTGAGCTCGCCGCGTACAACACGCCGCTCAAGGCCGACGGGATCATCGCGATCAAGATGCGCGACGACGACGAGCTCGTCTCCGTCCAGCACTCCACGGGCGACGACGACATCCTGATGGTCTCGCGCATGGGGCAGGCGATCCGCTTCAGCGAGAAGCAGGCGCGCCCGATGGGCCGCGACACCGGCGGCGTCAAAGGCATGGGCCTGCGCAAGGGCGACGAGGTGATCTCCGCCGATGTCATCGGCGTCAACGAGGGCGACCTGCTCGTCGTGACCGAGAACGGATACGGCAAGCGGACGAAGCTGGCCGACTACCCGCGCAAGGGCCGCGGCGGGCTTGGCGTCAAGACGGCCCAGCTCGTCGAAGGCAAGGGCCGGCTCGTGGGCGCTCGCGTTGTCCGCGAGGGCTACCAGGTGATGCTGATCTCGACCGGCGGCACCGTGATCAAGATGCCGGTGGACGACATCAAGCGCTCGGGGCGCTCCACCCAGGGCGTGATCGTGATGCGCTTCAAGACCGACGATGAACGCGTCTCTGCGCTGGCCCCGGTCGTCGAGTCCGACGAGGTCGAGGCTGTGCCCGAAGAATCTGCTTCAGAAGTCGTTTCTGTTGCGCCTGAAGAGTAGGTTCTGGTAGAAGCACGCGGATTTTGCAATAGTTTCCTATTACGGCCCCTTCCAAATTGGAAGCGGGGCGCTATTTGTTCAAAGTAGGAAACCAGCTGCAAAAAAGCGGCGAGCCGCAAGGAGAGGTGGTCATGGACTACAGCAAGAACGTGGAACTCCTCGAGCCGATCGACCTCTCCGAACATCTCGACAAGGTTGAGCTCTACCTCGGCCAGGTCTGCCAGATCGCCGGCATCTCCAAGATGCAGCTCGACTACTGGACGAACAAGGCGCAGATCCCGACCAAGGGCAAGAAGCAGCGGATCTACGACATCGACGCGCTCGAGACCGTGATGCTGATCAAGCAGGCCAAGGACAAGGGTCTCAACCTTGGTGCCGCGATCGATGCCGCCCGGCGTTTTCGCGAGGCTGGAGTCAAGACCCCAGCCTAGGGTCGGCGTAGGGACTGTCCCCGCAGGGGACTGTTCCTAAAATGGCTCTAGGGCTGTGACCGTTTCGGGGACAGTCCCCTGACGGGGACAGTCCCTCGGGCGTCTCGCAAGGCCGCGGCCGCGTCCTCCGGCGCGAGCGAGTTGACGTAGATGCCCGCGCCGAGCTCGATGCCGGCGAAGACGGTCAGACGCGGCAGCACCTCGACGTGCCAGTGGCCGGTGTCGTGCACCCAGGCGTTGACCGGCGCGGGGCCCTCGAGCGCATGGAGCCGGCGGAGCGCTTCCGAGAGCACACCGAGCGCCGGCGCGAGCAACTCGCTCTCGAATGCGTTCCCGCCCGGGTGTTCGCGCGGCGCGATCAGGAGCTCGTAGGGCAGCCGCCCGCCGTAGGCGGCGAGCAGGACCAGGCCGTCGCGCTCGAGCACGAGCCGGTCGCCCGACGCCAGCTCCGCCTCGAGGTGACGGCAGACCGCGCACTCGCCGCCGTCCTCCTCGGCCCGGACGGCCGGCGGCGGCTCGGCGAGCCAGACCAGCTGGGTGTGGCTGTGCGGAAGGCTGGCGCCGGCTTCGCGCCCCTCGTTCAGGAGCGAATGCACGTACGGAAAGCCCGCCTCGCGCGCGGCTCGCGCCCGCTCGCGCCAGGCGATCGCGACTCCGGCGATCTCGTCCTCACTCAGCTCCGAGAACGAGCGGACGTGCCGCGGTGTCGAGACGACGACTTCGTGATGCTCGAAAACCGGGTAGAGGTTCGGAACGACCCGGACCGTCCAGCCGGGCGTGTCCGGCTCGCCGCCACCTGGGCGGATCGCAAAGGTCTCGGGCGGCGTCCGGTCCTCCCGGCCCTCGCAGAACGGGCACGAGCTGAGCTCCTCCTCGGTCGGCAGGTCGAGGTCTGCCCGCGCGCCGGCTCCCGGCCGCTGGGCCCGGCCCGGCGCGACGACGACCCACTGGCGGGTGACCGGGTCCTGCCGGAGCTCTCGTCGCCCCCCTTCCGTCAGCTCGAAGCTCCGCCGCCGTTCTTCTTCTCGAGGAAGGGACTGAGCAGGTCGATTGGCGCCGGGAAGACGATCGTCGTCGACTGGGAGCCGCCCAGCTCGAGCAGCGTCTGCAGGTAGCGGAGCTGCAGGGCGATTGGGTGGTCGGCGATCACGACCGCCGCATCCTTCAGGCGCTCGGAGGCCTGGAACTCGCCCTCAGCGTTGATCACCTTCGCGCGCCGCTCGCGCTCGGCCTCGGCCTGGCGCGCCATCGCGCGCTGCATTCCCGACGGGATCTCCACGTCCTTGACCTCGACGATCGAGACCTTGATCCCCCAGGGCGAGGTCGCCTCGTCGATGATCCCCTGCAGGATGGCGTTGATCTTCTCGCGCTCGGCGAGCAACTCGTCGAGCTGGTGCTGGCCCAGCACCGAGCGCAGCGTCGTCTGCGCGATCTGAGAGGTCGCGACCATGAAGTTCTCGACCTGGACGATCGCGGCCTTCGGCTCGACGATCCGGAAGTACGCGACCGCGTTCACGCGGACCGGCACGTTGTCCTTCGTGATCACTTCCTGTGGCGGGATGTTGAGCGTGATCGTTCGCAGGTCGACCCTGACCATTCGGTCGACGATTGGGATCAGGATGAAGAGCCCGGGGCCTTTCGGTTCGGGCAGCAGCCGGCCGAGCCGGAAGATGATGCCGCGTTCGTACTCCCGCGCGACCTTGATCGCCGAGATCAGAAAGATGACCAGCAGAAAGGCGAGAACGATGATGATGATCAGCGCAGCGGCCATGGGCTTCCTTTCGCGGGGAGGAACACGATCCTAAGGCGTTCGCTTGCGACGCCGACGTGGAGGATGTCCCGGCTTTGCCGGGGCGTCCGTCCAATCCCGGTTAGCGGAGGCACTATGAGAGATGCTTTCTGCAACCTTTTTCCTAAGAGACGGCGGCCTCTTCCGTGGGCTCGAGCGGCTCGACGTCGAGGACAAGTCCCGGCTCGATGCCGTCGACGCGCACCTTCTGGCCGCGCTTGAGGGAGAGACCTTCGGGGGTGTTCGCGCGCCAGAGCTCGCCGTGGACGAAGACCTGGCCGTCGCCGCGGAACTCGCCGATCTCACCGACGATCGTCTGCGGCCCGACCGAGACCGGGCTGCGGCGTATCTGGACCGCTTTCGTCATTGCGAAGAGCCACGCGGAGCCAAGGACGATCGCGATCGAGGCGATCAACCACGAGTTCGCGTGGTACGGCGAGGGCGCGTTCCGGAACAGCAGCAACGACCCGATCACGAAGGCGATCAGGCCCGAGACCGTCAGCGCGCCGTGGCTCGTCACGTGAGCGTCGATCACGAGTAAGGCGATCCCGAGCAGCAGCAGCGCGACCCCGGCCCAGCTGATCGGGAGCACCGAGAAGCCGAAGAGCGCGGTCACCAGGGCGACGGCGCCGAGCGCTCCCGGTAACACGACCCCAGGGTGGAAGATCTCGTAGCCGATTCCCACGATCCCCGCGAGGAACAGCAGCGTGATCAGATTCGGGTCGATCAGCGTGTTCAGCAGGCGGGTGAAGAACGAGGGGCTTGTATAGGTGATCTGCGCGTTCGCAGTGTGCAGCTTGTAGTGGTTCGGGATCGTGACCCGGCCGTCGATCTTGTTCAGCAGCGTCGGCAGGTCGGGGGCGACCACGTCGATCACGTTCATCCGTAGCGCCTCCTGCTCGGTCAGGTTGGAGGCCTGGCGTTGATCACCTTGCGCCTCAGATCGGAGCCGAGGTTGCCGCCGCTCTGGTCGATCGGCGTCGAGGAGCCGATGTTGGTGTCGGGCGCCATCGCGAGCACGTCGGCGGCCTGCGCGACGAAGACGCCGGCCGACGCGGCCGCCGCACCTTTCGGTGCAACGTAGACGATCACCGGGATCTTCGACGCGAGCTCTTTCTTGTAGATCGCCTCCATCGAGCTCGAGAGTCCGCCCGGGGTGTCGAGCAGGATCACGGCGGCGTCGTAGTGGTCCTTCTGCGCCCGGTCGAGCTGGTGGTTGACGTAGTCCTGCGTGACCGGGTTGATATCGAGCGCGAAGTGAATCGCCAGGACGCGCGGCCTCGAAGCTGCGTTGGCCGAGGCAGCGAACACGAGAGCCACGGCCAGCGAGCCGAGAAATGCCCGCAGAACGCGCCCTTTCACGACTGTAAAGACTTTAGCAAGGTGACCCGCTCCGGCCTTGCGCCCCAGCCAGGGCTCTGCCACTCTCGGGAGCGGGTCGCCCGCGCGTGAAGTGTCTTCTTGCCGCACTCGCCGTCTTTTTTGCCGCGCCTGCAGTTGCGGTGGCGGCGCCGAGCGTCGTCGCCCGCGACCTGTCTGTTCGAAGCGGCCTCGTCGCCCAGGCGCCAAACGCATTCGATCTCGTCGGTCTGCACTGGAAGGGATCCGGAGTCGTCCGCTTCCGGACGCAGCGCGCCGACGGGGCCTGGAGCAAATGGCGCCTCTCGGCGCCGGAGGGCGACGATCTCCCCGACCGCAACACTGCCGAGGCGAAGCGAGGCCGCGGCTGGCATCTCGGCAACCCCTTCTGGGTCGGGCGCTCTGAACGGATTCAGTACCGCGTCGGCAACAGGGTGACACGGCTCCGGGCCTTCTTCGTCCGCACTCCGTTGCTCGGCGGGACGCCGCAGCACGTGAAGCCGTTCGCCGCGAACGCGCCGACGATCATCACGCGGGCGCAATGGGGGGCCAACGAGGCGATCCGGAGGAACCTGAAAAAAGGCCCGAAGTTCGCCGACAACGTGCACCTCGCGATCGTCCACCACACGGCCGGCACGAACAACTACTCGCGCTCGCAGTCGGCCGCGATCGTCCGCGGGATCGAGCTCTACCACGTGCGGGGAAACGGCTGGGACGACATCGGCTACAACTTCCTCGTCGACAAGTACGGCCAGGTCTTCGAGGGCCGATACGGCGGAATGGAGAGGGCGGTCGTCGGCGCCCACGCGATGGGCTTCAACTTCGGCTCTGTCGGTGTGGCGTTGCTCGGTAACTACAACGGCGTGGGCCTGACGGCGGCCGAACGCGCGTCGCTCGTCAAGCTTCTGGCCTGGCGGCTCGACCTCGCCCATCTCGACCCGCTCTCCAAGGTGACGCGCGTCTCGGCGGGAAATCCCGAGTACAGCAAGGGGACGTCCGTCTCGTTGCGCGCGGTCTCGGGCCACCGCGACACCTACAACACAAGCTGCCCGGGCAACAGCGTCTATGCCCAGCTTCCTTCGATCACCCGCCAGATCGCTTCGACGGGGCTGCCGAAAATCTACTCACCGATCGTGATCGGCGGGGTCGGCGGCACTGAGCGCTTCACGGCCAGGCTCTCCTCGGCGGTTCCGTGGACGGTCACCGTCGTCGACTCGCTCAACAGGACCGTCGCGACGGGGACCGGGACGAGTACCAGCATCGACTGGACGTGGGACGCCACCCTGACCGCGCCCGGTGCCTACAGGTACACGATCGCGGCCGGCGGCCTGGGTACCGCGGCGGCTCGACCGGTGACGGGCACGATCGGAACAACGTTGCCGACCGTGGCCGTGTCACAGCTTCGGGTGGATCCCTCCGTCATCAGCCCGAACGGGGACGGGGTCGGGGACACGGCACGGATCCTCTACTTCCTGAGTGCGTCCGCCCCGATCACCCTCACGCTTTCGGACGCGGCTGGGCATCAGCTCGCGACGCTGTTCAGTGGCATCGTCGACCAGGGCGCGCACTCGTTTGCCTGGAATCCGATCGGCATTCCCGATGGCAAGTATTCGATCACGATCACGGCCGGCTCCCCGACGGGCAAGCGTGTCACGGCCAAGACGACTTTCTACGTCGATCGGACGCTTGCGAAGCCGAAGCTTTCCGCACCGGCGTTGTCCCCGAATGGCGACGGGCTCTTCGACTCGACAGCGGTCTCCTTTCAGCTCAACGCCGCCGCAACCGTCCGCGTTGAGCTCTGGCGCGCGCAAAAGCTCGTTGGGACGCTGCTGGCGCAGGCCCTCGGCGTTGGGCCGGGGCAGGTCGTTTGGGACGGAACCGTCGGCGGCAAGCGCGTCGCGGACGGGAGCTACGACCTCATGCTCAAGGCGAAGGACTCGGTGACGACCGTGACGCAGAAGCTGCCCGTCGTGGTCGACACGACGGCGCCGCGCTTACGGCTCGTCTCGCGGGCGCGGATGCAATTCTGGACGAACGAGCCGGCGACGCTGACGGCGACCTGGGGTACTCGGCGCGTGACCAAGCGCGTGAAGGCCGGTTACTTCAGCGTGCCCTCCATGCGCGGCGCGAAGCACTTCTCGGTGACCGCGACCGACGCGGTCGGCAACAAGACGCCGGCGCTTCGCGGCTAGTCACTTGGTCGCCAGCCACGAGTCGTAGCGGCGCTCCAGCGCGGCCAAGAGCTCGACCAGCAGCTCGATGCGGTCGACCGGTCCTCCCGTCTCGGCGAGCAGGGACGTTGCCGGGATTCGGACGTCGACCGGCAACTCGTCTGCCGCGACGTTCACGTTGATGCCGGTGCCGAGGACGACGCGGCCCTCGCCGGCCTCGCCGAGGATGCCCGCCACCTTGCGGCCTCCGACCAGGACGTCGTTCGGGTGCTTCAAGGTCGGCTCGAGTCCGGTCACTGTGCGGATCGCCTCGGCGCAGGCCTCGGCGCCGACGACCGTCAGCCCGGGGAACTGTGCGGCATCGACCGCCGGGCGAAGCTGTACGGAGCAGAGGACGCTCGTGCCTGCGGCCGCTTCCCAGCGCCGGCCGAGGCGACCGCGCCCTTCGGTCTGCTCGTCGGCGACGGCAACCGCTCCCTCCGGCGCGTCCGGAGCCAGCAAGCGCTGCGTCGAGGGACAGCTCTCGACGTACGTGTACTCGCGTCCGAAGCGGCCTCGCAGTCGCGGAACGACCGCCTCGCGCGTCGGCGTGTCCTCCACCGACAACTAGACTAACGCCGCCGTGCAACCCTCCCTGCGCAAGCGCCGTCAGATTCCGCAGACAACGCGGTCCGAGCGACCGCTCGTCTACGAGAAGCTGAGCGATGCGATCCTGGTCAAGCGAGCAAAAGACGGTGACAAGCGGGCGCTCGAGGCGCTCTGCGAGCGCCACGCGGCGAAGGTCGAACGCCTCGCCGGTCACATGCTCTCCGACCCCGAGGACGCCCGCGACGCTGCTCAGGAGGCACTCGCCAAGCTGTGCGTGCGGATCGGCCAGTTCCGTGGCGAATCGCAGTTCTCGACCTGGCTCCACCGGCTCGTGGTCAACACCTGCCGGGACGTCGCCGCGCGCCAGCGCGTGCGCCGTTGCGAGCCGCTGCACGAGGACGAGCGAGTCGCTGAGGACGCCGATCCCGCTCGCGAGGCAGGTCTCGCCGAGCTCCGCTCGGAGCTCAATGCGGGTCTCGCCGGAATCTCGCCCGACCAGGCCAAGGTCGTCGTGCTGAAGGACGCGCTCGACTTCTCCTTCGCGGAGATCGCCGAGGCCGTTGACATGCCGGTCGGGACGGCGAAGTGCTACGCGCATCGCGCGCGTGCAGGGTTGCGCACACGGCTGAAGCGCGACGTGGCGTGACGACAGCGCTACCCCTCGACCGCGCCGCCATCGAGGCGATCCTGCCGCACCGCGAGCCCTTCCTCCTGATCGACGAGGTGCTCGAGCTAGAGCCCGGCGAGCGCGTGGTCGCCCTCAAGCGCGTGCGGGGGGACGAGTGGTTCTTCCGCGGCCACTTTCCCGGCCGGCCGGTGATGCCCGGCGTGCTGATCGTCGAGGCGATGGCTCAGACGGGCGCTGTTGCCGTCCTCTCGGAGGAGGAAAACCGCGGCCGGATCGCCCTCTTCGCGGGCATCGACGACACGCGCTTCAAGCGGATCGTCGAGCCGGGCGACGAGCTTCAGCTCGAGTGCACGCTCGAGCAGGTGCGCGGCCCGATCGGCAAGGGCAAGGCGCGGGCGACGGTCGACGGGCAGCTCGCCGCCCGCGGGACGCTGACCTTTGCGGTGGAGCAGTCGTGATCGGAACCGCAAACGGGGCGATCTCGATCACGGGCATCGGCGCCTACGCGCCCGAGCACGTGATCACGAACGACGACCTGTCGAAGATGATGGACACCTCGGACGAGTGGATCGTCGAGCGCACAGGCATCCACGAGCGGCGGATCGCGGCGGACGACCAGGCGCTCTCCGACTTGGCGCTGCCGGCGGCACGCGACGCGCTGGCTCAGGCCGGCGTCGATCCCGAGACGATCGACCTCGTGATCGTCGCGACAGTCACGCCCGACATGGCCTTTCCCTCCGCCGGGGCGATCATTGCGGACGAGCTCGGCGCGCCCGATGCAGCGGCCTACGACCTGTCCGCGGGGTGCACAGGGTTCATGTACGCGGTAGCCCAGGGCTACGGGATGGTTGCCGCCGGGCTGGCGAGCCACGCGCTGGTCGTCGGGGGCGATGTCCTCTCCCGGATCCTCGACTGGAGCGACCGGGGCACCGCCGTCCTCTTCGGCGACGGCGCCGGTGCGGTCGTGCTCGAGCGCGTCTCCGAGGGCGGCTTCCTCGGCTTCGAGCTCGGCGCCGACGGCTCGGGCGGGCCCCAGCTCTATCTGCCGGCCGGCGGCTCACGGTCTCCCGCGACGGCGGAGACGGTCGCCGAGCACAAGCACTACGTGCAGATGAACGGGCGCGAGGTCTTCAAGTTCGCGACCCGCGTGCTTGTCAGCTCGGCGGAGAAGGTGCTCGCCGAATGCGGCAAGACGATCGACGACGTCGACGTCTACATCCCCCACCAGGCGAACGTCCGGATCATCGACCACGCCGCCGAGAAGCTGGGTATCCCGAAGGAGAAAATCGTGGTCAACGTCGAACGGTACGGCAACACGTCCTCCGGCTCGATTCCGCTCGCGCTCGTGGACGCGCAGGCGGAAGGACGCCTACAAGAGGGCGCGCTCGTGCTGATGACCGGTATGGGTGCCGGTCTCACGTGGGGCTCTGGTTTGATCGAATGGACGACGAACGGGAGGAATTGAGATGAGAGGCCCCATAGCCTTTTGTTTCCCGGGACAAGGCTCCCTCGAAGCCGGAATGGGCCGTGAGATCGCGGAGGCGTTCCCGGAGGCGATGGAGGTCTTCCGCATCGGCAGCGAGGCCTCCGGCCTCGATCTTCAGCATCTCTGCTTCGAAGGGCACGAGGACGAGCTCGTCGATACCGCTGTGCAGCAGCCGGCGCTCGTTGCGACCAGCCTCGCGGTGCTCGCCGCGCTGAAGGCGCGCGGGATCGAGCCGGACTACGTCGTCGGGCACTCCGTCGGCGAGTTCGCAGCGCTGGCGGCGGCGAACGCGCTCTCGACCGAAGAAGCGCTGGCCCTCGTCCGCGAGCGCGGGCTCGCGATGGCGGAGGCGGCCCGCGAGCGCCCCGGCTCGATGGCCGCAATCCTCGGGCTCGAGGATCCGGTCGTCGAGAGGCTCTGCCGTCAGATCATCGGAGTCTGGCCTGCCAACTACAACTGCCCCGGCCAGATCGTGGTCTCGGGCGAGAACCCGGCCGTGGACGAGTGCTGCGATCAGGCGGTGGACGAGGGCGCGCGGCGCGCCGTCAAGCTGCGGGTCTCCGGCGCGTTCCACAGCCCGCTCGTCGCCCACGCTGCCGAGCGCATCAAGCCTGCCGTCGATCGGATCAAGTTCAACGACCCCTCCGCGCCGTTCATGTCCACGGTGACGGCGAAGATCGAGCCGGCCCACCGCATGGCCGGCCTGCTCGTCGAGCAGCTGACCGCGCCGGTCAAGTTCACGCAGGCCGCAAGCGAGCTCGCGCGGGAGGGCGTGAGGACCTTCGTCGAGGTCGGGCCCGGCAACGTGCTCTCCGGTTTACTGCGACGGATCGACAGCACCGCCAAGGCGATCCCGGTCAACAACCTGGCCAGTCTGGCCAAGCTCGAGGACGAGCTCGCGACCACCTGAGTGGCCGAGTTCGCTTCGCTGGAAGGCAAGAACGCGCTCGTCACTGGGGGGTCGCGAGGGATCGGGCGCGCGATCGCGCTGGAGCTGGCGCGGGCCGGGGCTGCAGTCGTTGTCGGCTACCACTCGGGCAAGGAGGAGGCCGAGGGCGTGGCTGGCGAGTGTGGGGGCCGGGCGCTTCAGGCAGATCTCTCGAACGCCGAGCAGGCAGCGCAGCTCGTCGCCGAGACGGGTGAGCTCGACATCCTCGTCAACAACGCGGGCCTCACGCGTGACGGCCTGCTCGCC
>MNDB01000003.1 GCA_001914705.1 Actinobacteria bacterium 13_2_20CM_68_14
CGACGAGGTCGACAAGATCGCGCGCAAGGCGGACAACCCGTCGATCACGCGCGACGTCTCCGGCGAGGGTGTCCAGCAGGCGCTGCTGAAGATCCTCGAAGGGACTATCGCCTCGGTGCCTCCGCAGGGTGGGCGCAAGCACCCGCACCAGGAGTTCCTCTCGATCGACACGACGAACATCCTCTTCATCTGCGGCGGCGCGTTCGCCGACCTCGACAAGATCATCGCCAAGCGGATCGGCAAGAACGCCGTCGGCTTCGCCGCCGACATCCGCTCGAAGAACTCGACCGAGGCAGCCGAGCTGCTCTCGGAAGTGATGCCGGAGGATCTGCTCTCGTACGGTCTGATCCCGGAGTTCATCGGGCGCCTGCCGGTCGTGTCCGCGGTGCACCAGCTCCAGCGCGAGGACCTGGTCCAGATCTTGACCGAGCCCAAGAACGCGCTGACCAAGCAGTACCAGCGCTTCTTTGGCTACGACAACATCGAGCTCGTTTTCACCGAGGACGCGCTCTGGGAGATCTCGGACAAGGCGCTCGCACGAGAGACCGGCGCGCGCGGGCTGCGATCGATCATCGAGGCCGCGCTGCTCGACGTCATGTTCGAGTTGCCCTCCCGGAACGACGTCGTCAAGTGCGCGATCACGAAGGAAACGATTGCGCGCGAGTTGAAGCCGACACTCGTGACGAGCGGCGCCGCGGCCGACGACGAGCCCGAAGAGCTCGCCGAAGAGTCGGCCTAAGCCCCGCCCTGTTGAGCCGGCCTAGAGAAGCCGTTTGGAGCGGCGGCGGCCGACGACGGCCGCGTCCGGCCGGTTCCACAGCCCAACGCTGAGCTCGAAGCCGCTCACCCGCGGGCGGAAGTGCGGACGGTACGTCCCGTCGACAGCCCGGCGGACGAGCTCGGCGAGCGAAAGGCCCGTACGGGCCGACTCGCCGACCAGATACGCGTGCTGGCGATCGCTCAACGTGACCTGCGTTCTCCGGCTCATCCGATGTAGGTGTACACCTACATCACTTTGCGAATGGCGACGAATCTGCGTCGAGATCGTGACACCTTCGGCCTTGCGAGAAACGGCGCGGAGCAGCCACACTGAGCGCATAGTCGCTGCCTGATTGCACCGGATCTACGCTCCCGACGGGAGACGTCGGCAGCACTACGATGCCCTGATGGAGTCGCTGTACAACCCTGACGGGGTCGAGGAGCGTTGGCAGCAGACGTGGGAGGCGGAAGGCCTCTACAACGCCGAGGCCGACGATCCGCGCGAAAGCTTCGCGATCGCGCATCCGCCTCCGAACGTGACGGGCGACCTCCACCTCGGCCACGCGCTGCAGCTCTCGCTCGCGGACACGATCGTGAGGACGCGCCGGATGCAGGGATACAACGTTCTCTTCCAGCCCGGTTACGACCATGCCGGTATCTCGACCCAGAATGCCGTCGAGAAGCATCTTGCCGAGCAGGGCAAGACGCGCCAGGATCTCGGCCGCGAGGCGTTTGTGGCGCTCGTCTGGGAGTGGCTCCACGAGTACGGCGGCAAGATCATGGTCCAGTTCCGGCGGATCGGCGCCTCACTCGACTACCGGCGCGAGCGCTTCACCATGGACGACGCCTACGTCCGCGCCGTGATGCGGTTCTTCGTCCACCTCTGGAACAAGGGCTGGATCTACCGCGCGAACCGGATCGTCAACTGGTGCCCGTTTCACCTGACCTCGCTCTCGGATCTCGAGCTTGCCCACGTCGAGGTCGACGACGCGCTCACCTACGTGCGCTACCCGCTGGTTGACGGTGAGGGCCACATCACGATCGCCACGGTGCGTCCGGCGACGATCCTCGCCGACGTCGCCGTCGCGGTGCACCCTGACGACGAGCGCTACCGCGAGCTCGTCGGCAAAGAGGTCGTCGTCCCGTTCGTCGAACGGCGGGTCCCGGTGATCGCCGACGAGCGGGTGGAGATGGACTTCGGGACAGGCGCGCTGAAGATCACCCCCGGGCACGACGCGAAGGACTACGAGATCGGCCGCGACCACGGCCTTCCGGAGCTGACCGTGATCGGCCCCGACGGGCGGATGAACGACGAGGCGGGGGAGCTGGCAGGCCTGACGCAGGAGGAGGCGCAGGAGCGGATTCTCGAGTGGCTCAGCGAGCACGATCAGCTCGAAAAGCGCGAGTCGTACCGGCACACGGTCGCGCTCTGCGACCGCTGCAAGTCTCGAATCGAGCCGCGCATCTCGATGCAGTGGTGGTGCGCGATGGGGGATCTGAAGCAGCCGGCGCTCGATGCGCTGCGCGACGGACGGGTGCGATTCCACCCCGAGTCCCAACACCGGTTCGCGATCGCCTCGCTCGAGGAGGCGCCCGACTGGAACATCTCTCGGCAGATCTGGTGGGGGCATCAGCTGCCGCTCTGGCAGTGCCCGGACGGCCACGTGACCGTGCAGGAGGACGAACCCGAGGCGTGTGCCGAGTGCGGCTCGCGCGAGCTGACCCGGAGCGAGGACGTCCTCGACACCTGGTTCTCGTCGGCCCTGTGGCCGTTCGCGACTCTCGGCTGGCCTGACGACACGCCCGATCTGCGCACCTTCTATCCGGGCGACCTGAACACGACCGCTCGGGACATCATCCGCCTCTGGGAGAACCGGATGATCTTCTCCGGTCTCGAGCTGATGGGCGAGGTGCCGTTCAGGGACGTCGTCATCCACTCGCTGCTCCATGCCCCCGCCGGCGGACGGATGTCGAAGAGCCTCGGCACCGGGATGAACCCGATGGCGAACATCGAGGCGCACGGCGCCGACGCGACCCGCTACGGCCTGATGAAGATGGCGTCCTCCCAGGACGTGGCGTTCTCCGAGGGCGCGATCCTGGAGGGCCGGAAGCTCGCGAACAAGCTCTGGAACGCGAGCCGGCTGCTGCTCCAGGCGGGCGTGACCGAGGTCGAGGAGCGCCCGTCGTCGCTCGAGGAGCGGTGGATTCTCGCCCGCCTCTCACAGACCCAGCGCGCGTTCGAGGCGAACCTGGACGCGTTCGACTTCTCACACCTGGTGCAGGAGCTCTACCACCTCACCTTCGACGACTTCTGCGACTGGTATCTCGAGGCGATCAAGCCGCGGCTCTACGACGACGACGCGGATGCGCTCGCGACCGCGGGCGCGGCGCTCGAGCGGCTCCTGACGCTGCTGCATCCGGCGATGCCGCACGTGACCGAGGAGATCTGGTCGAACCTGCCAGGTCGAGAGACGCGTCTGATCGTCGCTCCTTGGCCGGAGGCGGGCGACGACACGGAGGCGGGAGCGCTGCAGGACGTTCAGGAGGCCGCCGAGCGGTTCCGCCGGAGCGGGGTGCTGACGCCCCTTGCCGGCGAGAAGGAACGGATCTTCGCCGCCGTCGTCAAGCCGGAGCGGGCGAGGCTCGACGGTGGGAACGCCTCCGCCGAGATCGATCGACTGCGCAAGGAGGTCGACCGGGCGGAGAAGATGCTCGCAAATGAACGCTTCGTCGAGAACGCCGCGCCCGACGTCGTCGAGGCCGAGCGCGAGAAGCTCGCCAAGTACCAGCGCGAGCTCGATGCCCTCTCAGGCTGAGTGGATCGAATCACTGTCGCCCTGGCCGAAGGAGTTTGGCCTGGGGCGGATTCGCGCGCTGCTGACCGAGCTCGGCGAGCCGCAGCGCGCCTACCCGGCAATCCACGTCGTCGGCACGAACGGGAAGTCGACGGCGACGCGACGGGCAGCGGCCTTCCTGGCGCGAGAAGGTCTCGCCGTCGGCGCCTACACCTCGCCGCATGTCTCGGGTTGGAGCGAGCGGATCCAGGTCGACGAGGAAGATGTCGACTTCGAGACGGCGATCGCCCGCGTGCGCGCGGCCGCGGAGCGGATCGGCGCCACGCAGTTCGAGACGCTGACCGCCGCGGCGCTCGCCGAGTTCGCGGCTGCCGGGGTCGGCATCGCCGTCGTCGAGGCGGGCCTCGGCGGCCGGCTCGACGCTACGAATGTGCTCGACGCCCGCATCGTGGTGCTCACGAACATCTCGCTCGACCACACCGACGTGCTCGGCGACACCCGCGAGCAGATCGCGAAGGAGAAGCTCGCGGTCGTCACACCCGGAGCGACGGTCGTCCTCGCCGAGCCGGAATGGGAGGAGCTCGCGCGAGAACGCGGCGCCGCGCAGATCATCCACACTGGCGACGTGGGTCGCGCCGCGGCCGAGGCGTTCCTCGGCCGAGAGCTCGGGGGCGAGGTCGAGGCCGGCCTCCCCGGCCGGCTGGAGTTCTCGGGCGACGACGCGTTCGCGGGCGCGCACAACCCGGCAGGGGTCGAGTGGCTGGTCGCCCGCCTACCGCGCGACGATTACGTGATCTGCGCCGCGATCCTCGCCGACAAGGACGCACGCTCGATGGTCGAAACGCTCGGGCGCGTTGGAAGCAGTTTCGTCGCCACCCAGACGGAAACCGAACGGACACTTGCAGCAGATGAGCTGGCGCACCTCGCGAGGGAGTTTTTCGCCGACGTCGAATCGGTTCCAGATGCCACAACTGCACTCGACCGCGCCCGGCAGCGTGCTCGACCCGGCGGCGGCGTGCTCGTCACCGGATCGCTCTATCTCCTCCGAGACCTCTTCGGTCGGCTGGAAACCGTACGATGACTGGGCTCGGCGAGAGGCTGAGCGTGTTCGCGGTCGCCCTGATCGTGATCGTGATGGTCGTGGGGCTCGCGTTCGGCGCCGGCTATCTCGTCGGCAAGCTCCTTCTCTGATCGGGGCGTGAACGTGATCCACAACCAGCTCACCGCCAGCGGCGCCTTCGATTTCTTCAGCACCGGCACGTGGACGATCGTCCGCAACCTCGCCATCCTCTTCGTCGCGGTCTTCTGGCTGGCCGTGGCGGTGTGGGTCTACAAGGATGCGCGGCGGCGGATCGAAGATCCGTGGCTCGTTGCGATGGCGACCTTGATCGGGCTTGTGCCGCCGTTCATCGGCGCGCTCGTCTACCTCCTGCTGCGGCCGCCCGAATATCTCGAAGAGGTGCGGGAGCGAGAGCTCGAGATCCGGGCGATGGAGGACCGGCTCGCGAACCGCAACCTCCACTGTCCCGTGTGCCGGGCGCAGGTGGAGTCCACGTTCCTCGTCTGCCCTGTGTGCACGACGAAGCTGAAGCAGGCCTGCGTGAACTGCAAGGCGCCCCTGGAGGCGCTCTGGCAGGTTTGTCCGTTCTGCGAGACGCCGGTCGAGACGGCGCCGCCGCAACTCGGCAAGACCAAGTGGCTCGAGCCGTCGCGGCCACGCAGAGAGCGACGACGCGCTGAGTAGACTTCTGCGGCTTTGGCTGCGGAGTCGACACTCGTTCTGATCAAGCCGGACGCTGTCGGGCGCAAGCTCGCTGGCGAGATCCTCGAGCGTTTCGAGCAACGCGGGCTCGAGCTGCGCGCGGCAAAGCTCTTGACTGTTGATCGCGAGCTCGCGGAGGAGCACTACGCCGAGCACAAGGAGAAGCCGTTCTTCGGCGAGCTCGTCGAGTTCATCACCTCGGCACCGACGCTCGCGCTCGTACTCGAGGGTGAGTCGGCGATCTCGGTCGTCCGAACGACAATGGGCGCGACGAATCCCACGGATGCGGCCCCCGGGACGATCCGCGGCGATCTCGCGCTGGCGATGCCGAACAACCTCGTTCACGGCTCGGACTCGCCTGAGTCCGCGCAGCGCGAGATCGCGCTCTGGTTCGGTGACTGAGCCGGATTACGTCGCGGTCAACCGCGAGGGCTGGACGCGCGCCAACAAGGAGTACACGGACGCCCGCGCTCGCGAGGCGTGGGCTCAGAACGAGATCACCTGGGGCAAGTGGAGCCTTCCCGAGAGCGAGGTCCGGGCGCTGCCCGAGGTAACCGGCAAGGAGATCGTCGAGCTCGGCTGCGGCACCGGGTACTTCGGTGCCTGGCTGAAGCGCCTCGGAGCGAGCCGCGTGGTCGGTGTCGACGTTACGCCCGCCCAGCTCGAGACGGCGCAGCGGATGAACGAGGAGTTCGGGCTCGGTCTCGAGTTCTTGCTGGAGAATGCGGAGCGGACAAGCCTGCCGGGCTCGTCGTTCGACATCGTCTTCTCGGAGTACGGCGCATCGATCTGGTGTGATCCCAAGCTGTGGCTCGCAGAGGCCGCCCGGCTGCTCCGGCCCGGCGGGGAGCTGATCTTCTTCCGCGGCTCGACGCTGCAGATGCTCTGTGTCCCAGAGGAGGGGCCGGTGGTCGAACGGCTCGTGCGCCCGCAGAGGGGGCTGTATCGGCTGGAGTGGTTCGACAACGACCCGGCCGTCGAGTTCCACCCGAGCACGAGCGAGATGTTCGCCCTGCTTCGGGAGAATGCGTTCCAGCTGCTCGACTTCCGGGAGTTGTTCGCCCCCGAGGACGCCGTCGACCACGAGTACTACGACACGGTTCCGGCCGACTGGGCCAAGCGTTGGCCGGACGAGGAACTCTGGCACGCCCGTAAACGCGGGTGAGCGCGCCGCCCGCCCCGCCGCTCCTGCTCGCGTCGCGGTCGCCGCAGCGGCGGGCGATCCTGGAGCAGCTGGCGATTCCATTCGAGGCGGTTGTCCCGCAGTACGACGAGGAGCTCTCGGGTGCGGATCCGGTTGCGGAGGTCGAGCGTCATGCCCAGGGCAAGGCGCGCTCGGTGGCCGGAATCGCCGGCGATCGGCCGGTGCTAGGGGTCGATACCGAGGTGGTGCTCGACGGCCGCGTCTACGGCAAGCCGGGGGACGAAGGGGAAGCCGAGGCGATGCTGGATGAGCTTTCCGGCCAGACGCACGAGGTCGTCTCCGGACTCTGCCTGCTGACGCCGGCGTGGGAGGAGCTGCGCCACGCGGTGACGCGCGTGTCGTTTCGGGCGCTGACGCCGCGCGAGCTCGGCCTCTACGTCGTCAGCGAAGAGTGGCGGGAGCGTGCCGGCGGCTATGCGATCCAGGGCCTGGGCGCGGCACTCGTCGAGCGAATCGATGGCGACTACCTGAACGTCGTCGGTCTGCCGACGGCGCTCCTGGTCGAACTACTCGCGGAGCGCTTTCCAGGTGTCTACGGTTTTGGCTAGGGCCTTGACGCTCCTGGTCGCCTCCACGGCCACGCTCGCCGCCGGCTGCGGCTCCGGCCGAGACTCGATGGTCGTCCGGGAAAGCTTCGAAGCAGTCCAGGCTCCCCATCGGATCGCCGGTACGACGAGCCGCGCCGGGCAGATCGTGCGGAACGACTGCAGGATTTCGGCCGTCTACAAGGTGCGTGAGGCGACAGGGACCGCTTTTCTGACGCAGACTCAGCTCGTGCACCTGCGTCTGCGAGTACCCACCAAAGGAACGGCGTACGAGCTCGAGTGCCTCGGTCCCTTGCTCGCAGAGCTCCCGGCCGGGGCTTCGAAGGTCGAGGCGGCGGCGCACGACTTGTCGGGCGGGCGGCTCCGATCGCTGAGCATCCGGACTCACGCCTCCTCGATTCGGGTGGCGCCCGGTCGCCCCCTGCGGCCGGCGCCAGGCAAGCAACTCGTCGTCGTCGAGTGGCCGCGCAGGCCCGGGTCCGCCTACGACAACCATCGAGTCGAGCTGAGCTTCCGGCTCCCCAAGGCTCTACTCGTCCGCGAGCGGGTCGTGTACACGGCGTCGGTCTCGTGCGGCGCTTCGAGCTATCTGCAGCCGGTCGTACCATTGACGAACGACCTCGGCTTCGTAAACGCGTACACGGTTCCGAGTGACGGAAAGCGGTTCGACTTCATCGTGCCTCGTCTCGCAACTGGGATCAGCAGTCATGCCGAGGTGACCCGAACGCTCGCGTGCGGCCGGTGAGCGACCTCGTCAAGGGCGAAGACGGCAAGGCCCGCTGCCGCTGGGGGTCGACCGACGAGCTGTATCGCGACTACCACGACAGGGAGTGGGGCCGACCCGTCGCCGACGAGCGCGGCCTCTACGAGAAGCTCTGCCTCGAGTGCTTACAGAGCGGGCTCTCGTGGGCGCTGATCCTGCGGAAGCGCGACGGGATCAGGGACGCCTTCGCCGACTTCTCCCCGGACGCGGTCGCAGCATTCGGACGTAAGCAGATCGAGGGCCTGCTGAAGGACACACGAGTGATCCGCAACCGTCGCAAGCTCGAAGCGATCGTCCAAAACGCCCAGGCAACCGTCGCGATGCGCGACCAGAAGCCGCTTGCCGAGCTCGTCTGGAGCTTCCTACCGCCGCGGCGTCCGGCGCCGCGCTCCTACGCGGACATGGCTTCCCTCACGGACGAGTCAAAGCAACTTGCCAAGGAGCTGAAGCGGCAGGGTTTCGCCTTCGTCGGCCCGACGACGGTCTACTCGACCATGCAGGCCGTCGGCGTCGTCAACGACCACCTCGCTGGCTGCTTCGTCCGCAAAGAGGTCGAAGCAGCCCAACGGGACGTGCAGCGACTTTTCCCCAGCAGGTAGCTAGACTCGACGCGGGGCAATGGGGATCTTTACCTCTATGACTGGGTTCGGAGGCCGCGACATGGCCGTCGACCTCGGTACCGCAAATACGCTGGTCTACGTCAGAGGCCGCGGCATCGTGCTGAGCGAGCCGTCCGTGGTCGCGATCGACCAGCGGTCGGGCGAGGTGCACGCCGTCGGCGTCGAGGCGAAGCGGATGCTCGGCCGCACGCCGGGCACGATCTCCGCGATCCGGCCGCTGAAGGACGGCGTGATCGCCGACTTCGACGTCACCGAGCAGATGCTCCGCCACTTCATCGAGAAGGTGCACCAACACCGGTTCGCGCACCCGCGGGTCGTCGTCTGCGTCCCGAGCGGCGTCACCGGTGTCGAGAAGCGTGCCGTCGAGGAGGCGACGCTCTCCGCCGGCGCGAGACAGGCCTATCTGATCGAGGAGCCGATGGCCGCCGCGATCGGGGCGGGGCTGCCCGTCTCCGAGCCGACCGGGAACATGATCGTCGACATCGGCGGTGGCACCACGGAGGTGGCGATCATCTCGCTCGGCGGCATCGTCGTCAGCCAAAGCATGCGCGTCGGCGGCGACGAGATGGACGAGGCGATCATCCACCACATCAAGACCGAGTACAAGCTGCTTGTCGGCCAGCAGACCGCAGAGGAGATCAAACTCGAGGTCGGCTCGGCCTTCGACCTGCGAGACGAGGTTCAGGCCGAGGTCCGAGGGCGCGACATGCTCACCGGTCTGCCGAAGACCGTGATCCTCAGCTCAGAGGAAGTCCGAAGGGCTCTGGACGGCCCCGTCACCCAGATCGTCGACGCGATCAAGTCGACGCTTGACAAGACCCCGCCCGAGCTCGCGGCCGACATCATGGACCGCGGCATTGTCCTTGCGGGCGGCGGCGCTCTCCTCCACGGACTCGACGAGCGGCTGCGCTACGAGACGCAAATGCCAGTGCATCTCGCCGAAAGCCCGCTCACCTGCGTCGCGGTCGGCTCGGGCCGCAGCCTCGAGGAGTTCGAGGCGATCCACCGCAGCGCCTCGAAGGCCCGCCGCAACAACCACCGGCCGTACTGAGCCCAACAAGACACTTTCGCTAACGGCTCTCCGAAACCTTCCCTAAACTAAAACGCTTCGTGCCTCGCAACCGCTCAGCACGGCTGGCGGTCTTGGGGGCGGGTGTTCCGCGCTCGAGGCCGGTTTCATACTCGTCACGCAAAGCCAGCGCCGTCAGGCGCCGGATCGTGGCAGGTGTGCTCGTGCTGCTCTCGATCGCGCTGATCACGATCTACTTCCGCGAATCGGCCGGCGGCGGGCTGCACCAGGTTCAGAGCGCGGGTGCGACAGTGCTCCGCCCCTTCGAGGTTGCGGCCGACCGCGTCTCACGGCCGTTCCGCGACGCGTACGGGT
>MNDB01000082.1 GCA_001914705.1 Actinobacteria bacterium 13_2_20CM_68_14
CGCGCCGCGGAACGAATGCCCGCTTTGGCAGTTGCCCCAAGCGCACACACACGCTCGACTCTCGACTCGGGTCGGTGAGGCCTTGCCAGGGATCGGGGCCCTCACGCGTCCTACGCAGAAGCGGCCATTACGTAGCGTTTCGGCGCCAATCGCACCGACACGATCGGCTCCATCCGGAACACCGGCTACGGTCGCTTCCGGTGCATCCGTTCCGCCCGCGCCCGCGCACCCGGTCCCCGCGCTGTCGCCGCTTCGGACGCGGCCGCGGTTGTCACTTGCGCGGCACGTCGCGGGGCCCTATCCTCGTCAACTTCGCCAGACAGCGAGAACCCGCCCAGCGTTCTCGGCTCAGTCAAGTTCTCTCAGATCCTCGTGGCGTGATTCTTGCGGCCGTCACGGATCGAGGACGCCGCCCCTGGTTCTCAGACGGTCCTTGTTGCGCCGGATGAACGAGCCTGCCAAAGAACACCTCGCCTTCGTACGCCGGATCGCGCGCAGGATCAGCCTGCGCTCGAGAAAGAGCGGGGCTGTCGATTTCGATGACCTCGTTCAAGCTGGTACGGTCGGCCTGCTCGAGGCGGAGGAGCGGTTCGACCCGGACTATGGAGTCAGCTTTGCGGCGTTCGCGAGGAAGCGCGTTGTGGGCGCCATGTACGACGAGCTGCGCCGATCGGAGCGCCTCCCTAGCGCGGTCGTCGCCTCGTTCGACGCTCCCACTTCCTCGGTTGACGAACGGCCACTCGCAGAGGTCATTGCCGACCCACGAGCGAGTGCGGAGACGAGTCTCGAAACGGACGAGTTGCTTTCGAGCAATCGGAGGCTCACGCGCCGTCACCGATTCGTCCTCGTCCGCGCTGCCGCGGGTTACCGTCAGGTGGAGATCGCCAGCATGCTCGGGGTCAGTCCCTCGCGGGTCGGACAGCTGCTCAAGGAGGCACGCTCGCCAGACGATTCGGTCGACGGGAAGTCGCTGAGCGAACGTGAATCCGAGGTGTTGGCGGCGACCGCCGAGGGGCTCACCGCGAAGGAAATCGCAAAGCGCCTCGTGATCGCACCTGCAACGGTGCAGGATCACCGGCGCAGCGTGACCGCGAAACTTGCGGCGCGAAACATCACACACGCAGTCGCAGTCGCCTACCAGGATGGATTGCTGCCCCTCTCGGCCGGCGCGCGAGTAAACGGCTCCGGTTCGTGAACTTTCAAGTTGCGTCGCATCAATCGGGCACCGGAACTGGAGCGATCCCGCCCCAGCGGCGCCACGACGCCGATGATCCGATCAGCCCCGAGCTCGCTCTGGTCGACCCGGAACTGGCGCGCCGAGCGCGCGCGCGGCTGGATTCGTTCGATCAGCCTGCGCCCCGCGCTCCCGATGTCGACGCGGAGCCGAAATCCAGGGTCGCTCCACGAAGCGACACCAAAGCGACGAGCCGGCGCGGGCGAGTCGTGTTGGCTGCGCTTGCTGTGATGACTGGCCTAGCCGGGGCAGGCTTCACCGCCGCGAAGCTCACCGGGGAAAAGAGTCGTGTGTTCGCTCGAGGCAGCCTTCCGGGAGGGAGTGTGGTCGTGCGGCCGCAAGAGACGAGCGAGAGCACCGGAAAGGCGCTGCAACGAAAGCCGGCAAAGCGAGCCCACGCCGCGTCGGGCGCGGGCGCCGACCGGAGGCGGCGAGCTCGGCCGGGGGCAAGCAAGGCCAATCGGCCAGGCCTCCAACAGAAACGAAGCGCAAGCTCAGGCAACCCCGGCACGCCGCCCTCCAGCCCCCCACAGGTGGGCGGACCGACCACGCCAGTCTTTTCGTGGGTCGCCGTTCGAGGCGTGACTTACTACGACTTCGAGCTCTTCAGAGGGGCAAAGAGAGTTTTCACCGCCCGCCCCCGCCAACCGCGACTCACGCTGCCGTCAACGTGGACCTACGGGGGTCGCCACTTCAGCCGAGCGCCGGGCAGCTATCGCTGGCTCGTCAGGCCGGTCTTTCACGCGAATACGAAGACGCGATATGGGCCCGCCATTGTCAGCGCAAAACTCGTGTTGCACCGCTGACGGGCGGCCACCTCCTCCGACTCGGCCAAGACCAAAAGCGACTTCCTCCAGGTAAACCTGGGCGCCGAAGAACACGCGTTTTCCGGACTAATTGGTCACCTAGCAACCGAGATCCCCCTTTTTGGGGATACGACCCGGCGCAGGTGGGCGCGATTGGATTGAGGTAAGAAAACCAAGGTTCTGCGGCCCCGCCCAGGTTGCTCTCCATAAAAGAGCAAGAACCCGCAGATATGTCCTCAAACAACAACCGCCGCCGCCTGATCGCCCGGACCGAGGGGGTTAACGCGCACCCAGCGTGCCACTCCCTTCTGGGGGCCTTCGAGCCCCCGCTGATCGCGATTGGATTCGCGGATTACCGGCTTGGACTTCGGTTGGTACCCCGAAGTGCCCGCCAAAGGGGGGAAACGTGAAACGCCTCGACCTGATCAGGCCTGTCCTGCCGGCAGCTTTGGTTGTCTGCATCGTCGGCCTCTCGCTCGCAAGTTCTGATTCCGCCGCTGGGAAACGCCATTTGGGATCGACCTCGCGTAGCAGCTTTTTGCAGGCGAGCGCCAAGCCGAATAGGCCCCAATGCCGGCCGCGCAAGTCGAGCTGCCCCGACACGACCCCCCCGACCACACCGACCGGTTTGGCCTTGACCGGGATAACGCAGACCGGCGCCTCGCTCACTTGGAACGCCGCCACCGACAACGTCGGAGTCACCGGCTACACGCTCTATCTGAACGGGACGAAGGTTGGTACCGCCGCGCAGACGAGCTACAGCTTCTCGGGCCTGAGCTGCGGAACGAGCTACACGCTCGGGGTTGCTGCGTACGACGCCGCCGGCAACGTCTCGGCGACTGCGACAAGCCGCCCCACGACGAGCGCGTGCTCTGACACGACGCGTCCGACTGTTCCCGGCAGTCTCAGCGTCACCGGCACAACCCAGACCGGCATCTCGCTCGCTTGGAGCGCCGCGACCGACAACGTCGGCGTCACCGGCTACGCCCTCTACGTGAACGGGACGAAGGTCGGTACGACGACTCAGACGACCTACACCTTCTCAGCGCTGAGCTGCGGAACGAGCTACACGCTCGGAGTCGCGGCCTACGACGGAGGCGGAAACCTCTCGTCGACTGCGAGCACGGTTGCTGCGGCCAGCGCCTGCCCGGACAAAACGGCCCCGACGGCGGCAGGAAGTCTCAGTGTCAAAGCCACGACCCAGAGCGGCATCTCGGTCGCTTGGAACCCCTCGACCGACAACATCGGTGTCACCGGCTACGCCCTCTATCTGAACGGGACGAAGGTCGGCACGACCGCTCAGACGACCTACACGTTCCAGGGGCTGAGCTGCGGAACGACCTACACGCTTGGAGTCGCGGCCTACGACGCTGCCGGAAACCTTTCGTCGACGACGACCGTCACCGCCGCGACGTACACCTGCGTCGCCTCTGGTCCCTGCGGTAGCGCGGCCGCGTCGACCCCGGCGACGCTTCAACACGTGGTCTGGATCTGGATGGAGAACGAGACGTACAGCAGCGTCATCGGGAACACGAGCGCGGCGCCCTACCTGAACCAGCTCGCAGGCCAGTGCGGGCTTGCCACCAACTACGCGGGGGTCGCCCATCCCTCGCTGCCGAACTACGTCGCCGCCACCTCCGGCTCGACCCAGGGGATCACCGACGACAACCCGCCCTCGAGTCACCCGCTCGGCGTCGCCAGCATCTTCGGCCAGGTTCAGAGCAAAAGCTACGAGGAGTCGATGCCCTCGAACTGCGCGCTGACGACCTCGGGCAACTACGCGGTCAAGCACAATCCGGAGGCCTATTACACGGCGATCCGAACGGACTGCAATGCGAACGACGTGCCGATGGGTTCAACAAGCTCAGGCGCGTTCCTGAACGACCTGACGAACAACACTCTGCCCGCGTTCAGCTTCGTGACGCCGAACATGTGCAACGACATGCACGACTGCGGCATCGCGACAGGAGACGCGTGGCTGAAGTCGTGGGTGCCGAAGATCATCGCCAGCCCCGCCTACCAGGCCGGCCAGCTCGCCCTCTTCATCACCTGGGACGAGAACGACGGCTCGGCCGGCAACAAGGTGCCGGCGATTGTCGCCAGCCCTTACACACCGGCTGGTACCACGTCGGCGACCAGCTTCACCCACTACTCGCTGCTGCGAACGACGGAGGAGCTGCTCGGGACGACCAACTACCTGGGCAGTGCGGCGAGCGCGACCTCGATGCGGAGTGCCTTCTTCTCCCGCCTCCTTCCACACCTCCGCCGTCTCCGCCTCCGCCTTCGAACTCCCTGTTCGACGACGAGTTCAACGGTGCCGCAGGGACAACGCCGGATACGAGCAAGTGGCAGATCTACGGCGGCTCGCAGCCTCCTCGCTGGGGCCTGGAGTGCTTCGTCAACGATGCCAACCACATCGCCCAGGACGGGAACGGCAACCTCGTTCTGACCGCGACCTACAATCCCGGTGGTGTTCCCTGCACGAACGGGTCCGGCTTGTACGAGTCGGGCGGGATGCACACGGGGGCACTGGGGACGGCGTTCTTCAACTACCTGTTCGGCAAGGCCGAGGCGCGGATCAAGGTGCCGTGTCAGTCGGGAACGGGGATGTGGCCGGCCTGGTGGCAGAGCGGTTCGACCGCGAGCCTGCCCTGGCCAAACGGCGGCGAGATCGACAATCTCGAAGTAGGGACGGATGGGGGCGCGGGGCTGAACGCGCAGCAGACGGTCCACGGCGCGACGACGGCAGGCGGCGCCTGGCAGCTCAACTATTCGAATGTCGCCTCTAGCCCTCTATGCAACGACTATCACGTCTACGGCGCTGACTTGCGACTGGGAAAGATCGACTTTCTGATCGACGGCAACGTCGTCCACACGGTCACGCCCGCGAACCTCTCCTCGGGTCAAATGTGGCCCTTCGACGCCAACCCCGAGCAGTTGATTCTCGATCTCCAGGTCGGCTCCCATGGCGGCACGGTTGACAACACGACACTGCCGCAGTCGATGCTCGTGGACTGGGTGCGGGTGTCGCCCTGATCTCCGCCGGGCGTTACGAGGCCGAGTTCGGGTTAACCGTCTGCTCCAGCGCGCCTCACTGCCACCAGGAGGCGATGGAGCAGGCGGCAGAGTTCTGGGCCGTCTACGAAAGGTCAACCGGAACTTCTGCCCCGACGATCCGGCCGACTCGGTCCAGCAACGCGGGCTACCTCGACCACGGCCGACGCTCTTAGTTTCCAGGCCCGTCTGCCGTAGAGAGGGTCCGCTGTAAATCCGGGGCGCCTCGTAGCGATCGAAGAGTTCCGGGGCGTCTACCGATCACGCATTGGCCCATCCGTGCCGGCAGGTCGACCCCGGCTCGCGCGGTTCTACGGTCGAGCACCAGGTGCGGTGGCTCGCAGTCGGCGATCGCGTAGCCGGCATGCAGTCGGGCATCTACGGCCGACGCCAACGAAGCGATCGTTAGAGGAGCTCGGGTTAGAGGAGCGGGCGGATCTCTCACGGGCAACGCTCGACGCGGTACGTGGGAACGAGGAATCGACGGAAGCGTTTGCGGCGAAGGCCGAAGCGGTCTTGGTGCATGTCGGCGGGGGGATGCTGGCGCTCGTTCAGCAAGCGCGTGGCATCGTCGACTTGGCCGGCGGACGCCATGCCCGACGTCTACGGGCAGCTTCGGCGTGTCTTCGACCCGACCGATATCGCCTACCACCCGTTCATCCGCTGCTGGCAGTAAGGGAAGCGCGGGCTCTGGTCGTGGAGCTCGAGCGGGTAGCGGCCGACACCGGGTTTCCGTATCTGCAAGCGGCTCTCGCCTATTCGCGGCCTCTGCTCGCAGAGGACGACGCGCGCGCGGCTCTTTTCCTACGGTGCTGGCTTCGCCGCCGTCGGCGAGTCGCCGATTCGCGTGTCCCGTTACGCGCCGCGCGCGAGGCATTCGATGCTCTCGGCGCCGGTCCCTGGGGAGAGCGCGCACGCCAGGAGCTCCGCGCCTCCGGCATCGCGAGCCGCCGTCGGATCCCGGAGACTCGAGATCAGCTGACGCCCCAGGAGCTCCAGATCGCCGGCTTGGCGGCCGAGGGTCTGTCCAACCGTGAAATCGGGCAGCAGCTCTACATCTCGCACAGGACGGTGGCGTACCACCTGCGCCGGATTTTCCCGAAACTCGGCGTCACCTCGCGTAGCCAGCTTCACGCGGCCGTGCTTGGCATGACCGAAGCGACGGGCTAGGCGCCTAGACGCCCAGCTTCGGCCGCGACTCGCCCGTGGAGGGCCGCGAACGTCTCAGCTCGAGCGCCCGCGTCAGATCCGTGATCGATAGAAGCCCGGCCAGGTGCCCGTCCTCGACGACCAGACCGCGGTTCGACGTCGGCGACGAGAGCGCCGTCAGCGCGTCGATCGCCGTCTCGTCCTCGGTGAGCAGCGGCACCCGCTCGAGCGGCAGCATCGCCTCTCGAACGCGTCGCGAGTCCCACTCCGAGCGCGGCAACGCAGCGACCGATCCGAACGCGAGAAGGCCGATCGGCCGCCCTCCGTCGACGACCGGATACGTCGTGAAGCGACGGGACCGGGCCACCTCGTCCATGAACTGACCGACGGTGAGGTCCCCGTCGACCGTCACCGGATCGCGCACCATCAGATCGCGTACGCGCAACCCGTGAAGCGCGGCCTCGGTCGCGATGTATCGAGCCTCCGCCGTTGCGGCCTGCAACAGGAACCAGCCGATGAACGCAAGCCACGCTCCGCTGAACGAGCCCTGAAAGATGAACATCGCGACTCCCAGCCCGATGAACAGGTAGCCGAAGACCCGCCCGATGTCAGTGCCCACCCGCGTTGCCCAGCCGAGGTCGCCTTTGCTCTGCCAGAGCGCCGCCCGCAGCACGCGGCCGCCGTCGAGCGGCAGCGCCGGGATCAAGTTGAAGACCAGCAAGGCGAGGTTGATGTAGCCGAGCCAGGCGGCGACGCCGTCGACGGCGCTCGGCAGTCCGGCGATCGCGATCAACACGAAGACGACACCGAGAACGAGAGACACGAGCGGCCCTGCGATCGCGATCCGGAACTCCGCGCCCGCGCTGGGGAATCCACCCTTGAACTGCGACACACCCCCGAACAGCCAGAGCGTGATCCCGTCGACCTCCAGACCCTCTCGCCGCGCCTCCCAGGCATGGCCGAGCTCGTGCAGGAGGATCGAGGCGAAGAACAAGAGAGCCGCGACGACCGCCATCGCGAGGTGCGTGTTGCCGGAAAGCCTCGGGTTCTGGGAGGGAAAGACTCCGTCTGCGAGCGTCCAGACGATCAGCGCGAGGACGATGAGCCAGCTCCAGTTGACCCGAACTTCGACGCCGCCGATGCGGCCGAGTGAGATGTTGCCGCTCAGCACTCGGTCGTCCAGCCTATCGAGAGGACGCCGTTGATCCCAAGCCCCGACCGCAGCGGACCCGCCGCCCGCGCTCCCCTGGAAGAACGTGGACTGGTCGCCGGCCGGCTAGGCGGGAGCTGCGCCGCGCTGGGCAACCCTGCGGGGAGCGCCGGCGACACGCTTGCGCTGACTCCCGGTGGGGGTCCGTGACTCTTCGAGCGAACGACTCGCCCTGAGGTAGCGCTCGAGGTTCGCCGGTCCCGGGTCGTCCGAGAAGGCGACCACGGCGTCGACAAAGTGCTCGACCGCCGCTTCGTGGCTGAGAGGTTCGCGTTGCATGCCGCCACGATGACCCTCCGGCCAGGCCGCGTCTTCCAGGCCAGCGCCCAACCCGACTACCGGCCAGCAGGAATAGCTCCCGTCACTCCTTCGAGTATTCCGACGCAGGTTCGACGAGCTTTCGGCCCCTCAACAGGCATGGGGATCACACTCTTTCGCCGCAGTTCGCCGGGCGAGCCTCCGCCTGAAGGACAGGAGGAGCTCTCCGCCGACAACCTGCGCCGGCTCCTCGAGATCGAGCGCGGTCAGCGGCTACTGCTCCAGAACGCCTACGAAGACACCGTCGTCGCGCTTGCCCGCGCGCTCGAGTCGAAGGACAGCGGGACAGGGGCTCACTCGCAGCGCGTCCAACGCTACGCGCTCGAGCTAGCCGATGCCGTCGCGCCCGAACTGCTCGGCGACGCGAGCGCGGAGCACGGGTTCCTCCTCCACGACGTCGGCAAGATCGGGATTCCGGACAGCGTACTTCGCAAGCCGGGGCCGCTCGATCCGGACGAGCGGCGGCTGATGCAGACACACACGTTGATGGGCGAGCGGATGCTCTCCGACGTGGCCTTGCTGCGAGGAGAAGGGCTTAGAGTCGTCCGCTCCCATCATGAGCGCTGGGACGGCCTCGGCTATCCCGACCGGCTCGTCGGAGACGAGATTCCGATCGGCGCCCGCGTGTTTGCCGTGGCTGACACGCTCGATGCGCTAACCAACGACCGGCCCTACCGGGCCGCCGGCAGCTGGGAAGACGCCGCGACGCTGATCGTCGCGGAGGCGGGCGGGCAGTTCGACCCAGACGTAGTCGAGGCTTTTCTCGAGCGCGAACTCGCCATGCGCTCTTTGCAGCGCGAGTTCGCGAGTCTCGCGGCCTTGAACTAGCTCAGTGCCGTCCGATCCGCCACAGCGCGGATGCCTGCTTGCCCTGGCGCCGGCGCATGAGCTTCGTCTCGTGATCCTCGTCGCGCTCTTCGTGCTCGCGCTGCTTCGACGCGCCGGTCGTCGCCTGCAGCTCGCTCGGCCGTTTGCCGAGCTTTCGCGCCAGACGAGCCAGCCTGCGGCGCTGGCGGTTATCTCCCTCCATCTGTTTTCCCATCGGCTCTCCTCCTAGCGGCGTAGCGCCGTAATCGGCCGGCGGCGTCCCTGCCCGTGGCGAGACGGCGCGCGCTCTCCCGGTCGGGCCGGAACGTATTCGACTGCGGCCTCGCGTCCTCTCGGCTGTGGGTAGAGGTCCATCAGCGTCCGCCTCGTCCGGAGCGTCTGGTCGTCGTGCCTGCCGGGCCGTTCCGCGACGTCGACAAGCGATCGGCCGCGCTGCACGACCGGCTGCAGCGACGCCAGCAGGAAGAAGATCCAGATCAGGTTCCGGAGGTCCATCAGCGGCCTGTCGCCGCGGCCGGCTCTCTTGCCTCCGCGTCCTCCACTGCGCCGAAGTCGACATCGAAGCTCAACTCGCCGTCGGCGGCATCGACGGTGATCCGGTCGCCCTCGTTCACGGTTCCGGAGAGAACCATCCGTGAGAGCTCGTTCTCGACCAGGCGCTGGATCGTCCGTCGCAGCGGCCGAGCACCGAACTCGGGGTCGAAGCCTTCGTGCGCGAGCAGCTCGACCGCCGCGTCCGTGAACTCGACCTCGATGTGCTGCGCGCGCAGCCGCCTCGCGAGCTTGTCGAGCAGCAGCCTCGTGATCTCGGCGAGCTGACGGTCGTCGAGTGCGCGGAAGACGATGATCTCGTCGATCCGGTTGATGAACTCGGGCCTGAAGCTCTGGCGCAGGACCTGCATCAGGTCTTCCTTCAGGCCCTCGAAGTCGCCGCCCTGCCGCGCGAACTGCTGAATCCGGTCGGCGCCGAGGTTCGAGGTCATGATCACGACCGCGTGCTTGAAGTCGACCGTCCGGCCCTGGGCGTCGGTCAGGCGGCCGTCGTCGAGGATCTGCAGCAGGATGTTGAAGACGTCGGGGTGCGCCTTCTCGATCTCGTCGAAGAGGAGCACGGAGTAGGGGCGACGCCGCACCTGCTCGGTGAGCTGGCCCGCCTCCTCGTAGCCGACGTAGCCGGGCGGAGCGCCGACGAGCCGCGAGACCGTGTGTCGTTCCTGGAACTCGCTCATGTCGAAGCGGACCATGAGGCTCTCTTCGCCGAACAGGACCTCGGCGAGCGCGCGTGCCAGCTCGGTCTTGCCGACACCGGTCGGGCCGAGGAAGAGGAAGCTTCCGACGGGCCGGTTGGGGTCGCCGAGCCCGGCTCGTGAGCGCCGGATCGCCTCGGCGACCGCGGAGACCGCCTCGTCCTGGCCGACGATCCGCTCGTGCAGCTGCTGTTCGAGGCGGAGCAGCCGCTCGCGCTCCTCGGCGGTCAGCTGCGAGACCGGAATCCCGGTCGCGCGCGAGACGATCTCGGCGATGTCCTCGGCAGTCACCTCCGGTGCCCGCTGTCGGCCGCGGCGGCGTTCTTCGAGCTCGCCCTGACGGCTGTCGAGCTCGTCCCGCAGCGAGCCGGCCCGGTCGTAGTCCTCGGCCGTAGTGGCCTGGTCGCGCTCGCGGGCGAGCCGGCGGAGATCCTCCTCGAGGCTTCTCGTCTCGTCGTCCTTCGTCTTCGTGCGAAGGCGGACGCGGGCGCCGGCCTGGTCGATCAGGTCGATCGCCTTGTCCGGCAGGAAGCGGTCGCGGATGTAGCGGTCGGAAAGCTCCGCCGCAGCGAGGATCGCCTCGTCGGAGATCCGGACGCGGTGGAAGGCCTCGTATCGGTCCTTGAGCCCGTGCAGGATCTCGATCGTCTCGTCGACGGTCGGCTCGCGGACGAGCACCGGTTGGAAGCGGCGTTCCAACGCGGGGTCACCCTCGACGTCCTTGCGGTACTCGTCGAGGGTCGTCGCGCCGATCACGTGCAGCTCTCCGCGCGCGAGCGCCGGCTTGAGCATGTTGCCGGCGTCCATCGCGCCCTCGGCGGCGCCGGCGCCGACGAGCGTGTGCAGCTCGTCGACGAAGAGGATGATGCTGCCCTCGTTCTCGGTGATCTCGTCGATCACCTTCTTCAGCCGCTCCTCGAACTCGCCGCGGTACTTGGAGCCCGCGACCATGCCGGCGAGGTCGAGCTGGACGACGCGGCGATCGGCGAGCGTCTCCGGCACCTCGTCGTTGACGATCCGCTGCGCGATCCCTTCGACGATCGCGGTCTTGCCGACCCCAGGATCGCCGATCAGCGCCGGGTTGTTCTTCGTCCGCCGCGAGAGGATCTCGATCGTCTGCTCGATCTCGTCGGCGCGGCCGATCACGGGGTCGAGCTTTCCTTCGCGGGCGTCCTGGCTCAGATCGCGGCCGAACTGGTCGAGCGTCGGCGTGTTCGAGGCCTCCCGCGCCGCGCCGCCCTCGACGCCGCGGATGACCGCTCCGCGAAGCTTCGTGTGCGAGAGCCCGAAGCGCTGCATGAGCTCCCCGGCGGCCGACTCCTCGTCGCGGGCCAGCGCGAGCAGCACGTGCTCGGGCCCGACGTACGACGAGTCGAGCTCGCGAGACTCCTGGTAGGCCGCCAGCAGCGCCGCCTTGGCGTCCGGCGAGAGCGAGGGAGCGACATCGGTCCGCTCGGCCTTCTCGGCCTCCTCTTCGATCTGCGCCATGATCGCCTCCGGATCGGCGTCGACCTGGGAGAGCACGTGCCGGACGACGTCGTCCTGCAGCGCGGCGTAGAGGAGGTGGTCGCTGTCGAGGTCGAGGCTGCCCCATTCGAGTGCGGTCTGCGCAGCGCGTTGCAGCAGCTGCCGCGTGGCGTCGCTGAAGAACTGGGTCACGTCGACCCGTTCGACCTGGCGCTCCTGCGCGGGCGTGGCCGAGCCCGCACCTGCACCACGGTCGAAGAAGTCTGAGAAGAACTCGTCGAACAGGCTGCCTCGCCCGCCGAGCCTGCCCATGCGCTCCTCGGCTAGATCAATCTCACAGAGATACTCGACCTCCTGCGTCCCGTCCGGGCGGAGCCGCACGCGCGAGGCGACAGCGGGGCGACCGTGCCGTTGGCAGAGATGCTGCTCGGCTGCCATCACGATCTCCAATCTTTCGAGGAGTAAAAAAAGGACCTACCCGATCCGGGCACGACCTAACGTGTGTGTGGTTGAGCTTCCGGCTTCCCGGGGAGGAGTCGAACGTGAGCGCCAACGCCGCGGACCCGGACCTTCAGGGACCGTGGAAGGTTTGCGCGCGCTGAGCATGCTTGGGCTTCTCTCGAGCCGCGCCGACCGCCTGATCTGGGGTGCTCTCGCGATCTTGCTCGCGGTCGTGCTCGGGCGGGCGCTGAAGCTGATCGCCGGCCGGCTCGGAGAACGGCGGCCGAGCGAAGAGCACGAGTTGCAGCAACTCCGCACCCGCGAGACGGCGATCGTGCTCGTCGCGACCGCGATCCCGTACGCGACCGCAATCGTCGTCCTGATCGTGCTCGCCTCGATCATCCTGCCTGTGGCGGTCCTGGGCGGCTCGGCCTTCATAGCCATCGTGCTCGGTTTCGCCGCTCAGCGCTTTTTGATGGACATCGTCGCTGGGATCCTGATCGGGTTCGAGCGCTGGTATGCGGTTGGCGACTTCCTCATGCTCGAGCCCACGAAGGCGAGCGGGATCGTCGAGCAGTTCGGGCTGCGAACGACCGTGCTCCAGTCGCTGAACGGCGATCTTGTCTACGTACCGAACTCGCAGATCATCGCGGCGATCCGGAGCCCGCGGGGCTACCGGCGCTACAGCATCGAGCTGATCACGAGCGATGCGGACGCGGCTCAGCGCGCGATCGAGGGTGTCGGCCGACGCGGGCCTGCGGGCGAAGCGCGTTTCCTGCGGCCGCCGACGGTCGTTGAAGTGCGCGAGCTGGGAGAGGAAACATGGCTCGTTCGCGGGCGGGCCGATGTGCCCCCGACGATGGAGTGGCTCGCGGAGAACCTGCTGGTCGACGCTCTCAAGGCCCAGCTCCCCGACGACGTCCTACTTGCAAACCCGATCGTCTACACGCTCGACCAGGGCGCAGTGGCGCGATACCAGCGCCGAGTGCTCGTCAATTGAGGATCGAGGGCTACGATCGGACTCGTGGCGGGATACGACCATGACCACTCGAACGACCGGCGGATGCTCGCCGGGGCGCTCGCGCTCATCGTCGGGTTGCTCGTCGCCGAGATCGTCGTCGGACTTGCCGCGAGCTCGCTCGCGCTTCTCGCCGACGCCGGGCACATGCTCACCGACGCGGCCGCCCTTGCGCTCGCGCTCGTCGCGGCCTCTTTCGCGCGACGCCCGCCGGGCGGAAGCTGGACGTTCGGCTTCCGGCGCGTCGAGATCCTCGCAGCGCTGGCGAACGGGATCACGCTCGCGCTCGTCGGGATCTGGATCGTCTTCGAGGCGGTGCGGCGGCTCGTCTCGCCGCCTGATGTCCATGGCGGGCTCGTGCTCGCGCTCGCGGGCGCCGGCATCCTCGTCAACCTCGCGGCGGCGGGGCTGCTCGCGGGGCCGAGCCGCAACAGCCTGAACATTCGGGGTGCGTTCCTGCACGTCACGACCGACCTGGCGGCGTTCGTCGGCACCGCGGTCGCGGGCGCACTGATCCTCGTCACCGGCTGGAACCGGTTCGACCCACTGGCGAGCCTCGCGGTCGCAGGACTGATCTTTTGGTCGAGCGCGATCCTGCTGCGGGAGTCGTCGCGGATTCTGCTGGAGATTTCGCCGGGCGAGATGCCTCCCGACGAGGTCGCCGAGGCGATGCTCGCCATCCCGGACGTCGTCGAGGTGCACGACCTGCACGTCTGGACGGTCGGCAGCGGCTTCCCGGCGCTCTCCGCGCACGTGCTCGTCCGGCCGGAGGGCGACTGCCACGAAGCGCGCCGCGAGCTGGC
>MNDB01000035.1 GCA_001914705.1 Actinobacteria bacterium 13_2_20CM_68_14
GCGTGACGACGAACACGACCATCTTCAAGGAGACGAAGGTCGAGGACGTGCTCCAGATGATGGATTACCTCACGAACGAGGTCGGGATCGACGGCATGCTGGTCGCGCCGGGATACCAGTACTCGCAGATCGATCCGAACCTGACGATGACGCGCGCGGAGCACGAGCAGAAGTTCAAGATCATCAAGGCGGCCGCAAAGAAGAGCAATTACCGCTGGCTCGCCAGCCCGGTCTACCAGGAGTTTCTCGCCGGGGAACGCAAGCTCGCCTGCGCACCGTGGGGCTCGATCACGCGCAACCCGTACGGTTGGAAGGGCCCGTGCTACCTGCTCACCGACGGCATCTTCCCGACCTACGACGCGCTGCTCGAGGGAATCGAATGGGAGGAGTACGGGCCGGGCAACGATCCACGCTGTGAGCATTGCGGGATCCACTCCGGCTTCGAGCCGTCTGCGGCGCTCGTCGCGGCCGACAGCCTCAAGGAAGGCGTCCGGAGCATGGCTTGGACGCTGAAGGGCTAGCGGGTGAGGGGCTCACGTTTGCTTGCGCTATGAGCGTGGAGGAGCGGATCGCGAGACGGCTCGGTCCGACCGTCCGCATCGGGCTCGGCGCTGCCAACGGTATTCCGCCTGAGGGACGGCTCGTGTCGTTTGGGATCGCGGGTGCGCTGAGGCCGGGCCTCGAGATCGGGACCGTGATCGACGCGACCCGCGTCGTCGACGAGCGCGGCGAGGTGCTCTGGGAAGGCCCGCCGCTGGGGATCGAGTCGGCGCGGACCGGAACGATCCTGGGCGCGAGCCGCATCATCGACGACCCTTCGGAGCGGGCCCGCCTGCACGAGTCGAGCGGTGCGGACGCGGTCGACATGGAGTCCGGTCCGCTCGCGCGCGCCGGCCGGCTGGCCGGCTGCATCCGGGCGATCAGCGATGCGCCCGGCCGCGAGCTCGCCGGCCTCGCCGAAGGTGCGCGGCCGAACGGCGACGTCGATTACCTCGGCCTCGTCCGCGGCTTCCTGCGCTCGCCGCGCGAGACCACCCGTGCCGCCCGCGACGCCAGGGCAGCGTTGAAGCGGCTGGAGGCAGTGGCATGAGCAAGCGCGTCCTGCTGGCCGCTCCGCGGTCGTTTTGCGCGGGCGTCGACCGCGCGATCGAGATCGTCGAGCGGCTGCTCGAGCAATACGGGCCCCCGGTCTACGTACGCCACCAGATCGTCCACAACGAGCACGTCGTCCGGCGGCTCGAGGCGCTCGGCGCAGTCTTCGTCGAGCACGAGGACGAGATTCCGCGCGGTGAGATCTGCGTGCTCTCGGCGCACGGTGTCGCGCCGGCGGTAAAGAAGAACGCCGAGCGCCTCGGTCTACGGGTCGTCGACGCGGTCTGCCCGCTCGTCTCGAAGGTCCACGCGGAGGCCCGCCGCTACGCCGACAGTGGTCATCTCGTGGCACTCGTCGGACACGCCGACCACGTCGAGGTGATCGGGACCAGCGGCGAGCGGCCCGATTCCACGGTTGTGATCGAGTCGCCCGATGACGCCGAGAAGCTGGATTCCGGCGGCAAGCCGATCGCGGTCATCACCCAGACGACCCTCTCGCTCGACGACGTCGCCTCGACGGTGGACGCGCTGGCGACGCGGTTCGGGGATCTGAGGCGCCCGGATGCGGACGACATCTGTTACGCGACGCAGAACCGCCAGGACGCGGTCAAGGAGATGGTCGCGCAGGGCGCGACGCAGATCCTCGTGATCGGCTCGGAGACGAGCTCGAACGCGCAGCGGCTCGTCGAGGTCGCAGGCCTGCACGGCGCCTCCGCGACGCTGATCGACGGGGAGCGCGAGCTGGATCACGGTCTGCTCGACGGTCACGGCACGATCGGCCTGACCGCCGGTGCTTCGACGCCCGAGGAGCTCGTCCAGGCCGTCGTCGCGCAGCTCGCGGCCGCCGGCTACGGCGAGCTCGCCGAGATCGAGGTCGCGCGCGAGGACGTCCACTTCCGTCTGCCGCGGGAGGTTGTCGCGACATGACCTCCACGCTACACGTCCGGTTTGGCTGGATTACTCGAGCCCGAGTGTCTGCGTTTGCTCAACGATCGCGGTCGAGGTGGCGGCCGTGACGTCGGTGGAGATCCCCTATTCGATCGCCTGTGCGCTGCCGTCGCTGACGGTCATCGACATCACCAACGACGTTTCGCATGAGCTCGCGCGTGACGGCCACAAGGATGGAATCGCCTACATCTCGCCCGCCGACGAGTTCGAGGACCTCGAGGACCTGCTCGAACGACTGGTGCCGCTCGGCATCGCCGACCGTGAGCGCCTCGTCCGGTTCCTGATCGGCCCGCGGACGGAGCAGATCCCGTTTCGCGACGCCGAGCTTTGCCTCGGCACCTGGCAGCGGGTGCTGCTGCTCGGCTTCGACGGTTCGTCACCGGGCGGCTGGACCCTGACGACCATCGGCTAGGCCGCTTCGCGGCCGGCCGACCTCTCCAGCCCTAGTCCCCCTGAGTACCATCTATCCATGGATCGGGCGCGTCGCCACCAGCGCCTTCTGTCCGGGCTTGCCTTCGGACTGCTCGCGCTCGTCGCGGAGCTCGTAGGCCGAAGCCTCACCTACCGGCTGGACGTCGGTCGGCACGTCTCGTCGCCCGACTACGCGGGCGCGGACTACTACCCGTTCCTGCTCGCGGGGGTCAAGATCGGGATCGCGCTGCTGCTCGCCAGGCTTGCCTGGCGTTTTGCGCGCGCCCACGCCGCGGCGTGCGCTGCGCGTCGGCTGCTGGCCGCGGTGGGCTCGCGTCCTTCTCGCGTACCGCGCGTTCGCGTCGTCTTCTCGCCGCGGCTCTGGCTGGGGTCGTTCCTCGCCACCTCGCTCTTCTACCTCGTCCAGACCGACGCCGAGCGCCTTTCGAGCGGGCAGTGGTCGCCGCTCTCGCCCTGGTTGCACACCTCGGCCCTGCCGGTCTTCGCTGTGCTCGCCGTGCTGGTCGCGGTTGTCTGGGGCGCGGTCGCCGGGTGGCTCGCCGACTACGAGCGGTTCGCCGAGGCAACAGTCGCCGATGCGCACCGCGCCGTTCGGGCGTCGCAGGCGCTTCCGGTTCGCCGGACGACCGACGCGCGCCCGCCGCGCCGCCTCTTCGGCCTCGCTTTCGAGAGCCGACCGCCTCCTCTGCCCGCGTAAGTCCGCGCGCGCACGCCGCTCGCGGGCTCGTCGTGATATCGACCTCGCGGGAGGAAAATGGAGTCTCATTTCGCAACCGAGGCGGTCGAGCACCTGCGGCGAAGATCGCTGCGCGCCGCGGCCGTCAATCTGATCGGCCCTCTGACGATGCTGGGGGGCGTCGCCTGGGCCTTCATCCAGCCCTACCGGCTGACGTTCCTGCACCCAGAGGGCCAAGGGTTCTGGTGGCTGCTCTCCCAGCCGCCGCTCTATGTCGTCCTGGTCGGCCTCGGCTTCGCCGTCTTCCTCGCCCCGGCGCTGATCCAGGACCTCGAAGAGACAGAGGATGCTCCCCGAAGCTGAGTTCGTCCATTGGTGGTTCGCCACCGGCTTCCTGATCATCGGGCTGCTGCTGTTCGCCGAGGCTCTGGTCGGCGAGACAGTCTGGCGACGGCGGCCGTGGCGCGTCTATCTGTGGCCGTCGTTCCTGTTCCTGATGGGCGTGTTGATGTGGCCGGTGATGGTCTTCTACACGAACTCGACAATCCACATGCTCGCGCACGGCTCGTGGGCTCAGGCGATGATGCTGGCCGGAGCGGCCGAGCTCGGTTTGGCCCGCGGAAAGCTGCGCAGTCCGTACTGGTCGCTGACGACGGCCGGCGCCTTCCTCGTCTCGGCGGGGGCGATCCTCCTCCACGAGCAAAACGGCTGGTTCTACGCCCGGGCGGCGTTCCTCCACCACGTGATTGGCTGGACGTTCATCATCGGCGCGGTCTTCCCGCTCGCCAGGGCATTCAGGCCCGGCTCGGTCGCGGTTCGCACCGGGCTCGCACTCGTGTTCGTCGTCACTTCGGTCTTCCTCTACTCCGACCGTGACGTCGCGCCGATCTTCGGCCACCTGTCCCCGCTCGCCGGAGCCCCTCACCGATGATTTCCGCGAAAAATGCTGCGCATTTTCCGCGGGGCTGGCTTGTCCCTTCGCTTCGCTCGGGAGTACTCGTGGGGATCGTTGCGGCGCTCGTCTTCCCGGCGTCGGCCTTCGCGCACGCGAACCTCGACGGAACGTCGCCGAACTACAGGCAGCGGCTCCAGTCCGCCCCGCGGGCGGTCGTCCTGCACTTCGACCAATCGGTCCAGGCGGAGCCGAACGCGATCGTGGTCAAGAACGAGTTCGGCAAGACCCTGTCCGCCACCGCGAGCGCGCACGGACAGACGGTCCGCGTTCCGCTCAAGCGTCTGCCACGCGGTCCCTACACGGTGCGCTGGCACGTGCTCTCCGAGGACGGCCACGTCGTCTCCGGCGTCTTCACCTTCGGTGTCAGGGCCAACGCGCCGCCGCCGACCGAGGCTTACGGATCCTCCGGGCCGACCACGACGGAGCACATCGTGCGCTGGGCGTACTTCCTCTCGCTCGCGCTGCTGCTGGGCGGGCTCGGCTTCAGGCTGCTGATCGGGCGGGAAGAGCTGCCGCCGGCCGCGGAGCGGCGCTTCTACGCGATCGTCGGCCTCGGCGTCGTCGCGACGCTCGAGGTTGGGATCCTCGCCTTCATCCTGCGGGCCGAGGACGCTCTGCAGCTGCCCTTCGTGCGCCTGCTCTACGGCGATCTCTCGTCGATCTCCAGCGGAACGCGTTTCGGCGTGGCCTTCATCGCGATGACGCTCGGCTACGCCCTCGTCGCAGCCTTCGTCTTCCTCGCATGGCTCACGGACCGCCGCTTCCTGCTCTGGCCCGCGCTCGTGCTTGGGATCGGCTTCGCGTCGGGCCTCTCGCTCTCCGGCCATTCGGCGGTCGACCCGGGCTCCTCGTGGCGCACCGAGCTGGCCGACTGGGCGCACCTGTCTGCGGCGGCGCTCTGGATCGGCGGGCTCGTGCAGCTCGCGTTCGTTGTCTTCCCGAAGGCTCCGGCGCTGCGGCGCACGGCCCTGCTGCGCTTCTCGCGGCTGGCAGGGGGACTGATTGCGGTCGTGCTCGCCGCCGGCGTGTACCTGAGCATCGTCCGCCTGCCGCAGTTGAGCGACCTCTGGACGGTGGGCTACGGGCGGGTGCTGCTCGTCAAGCTCGGCCTGGTCGGGCTGGCGTTGACCTGGGGCGCGGTCCATCACTTCGTCGTTCGATCCCTCCGTACCGGCGGCGCGCGCGTAAACGAAGGGACGATCTTCTCGCGGCTGCCGCGTAGCCTCGCCGGCGAGAGCGCGGTCGGGATGGCGATCCTGCTCGCCGCGGCGGTGCTCGTCGATTCCAAGCCACCTCCGCGTCCAACACCGATTGCACCGGTCGCGTCGCGCGTGGGACCCTAGACCGGTGCAACCGCTCGAGAGCTACCGCGACCGCTTTCCGATCCTCGAGCACACGACCTATCTGATCAACCATTCGCTGGGCGCGATGCCCGTCGGCGCGGAGGAGGGCCTGCTTCGCTACGCGCGCGAGTGGCGCGAGCGCGGCGTGCGCGCCTGGGCCGAAGGCTGGTGGGAGACCTCAACGGCGGTCGGAGACCAGCTCGGGCGGATCGTCGGCGCGGCGCCGGGGACGATGGCGATGCACCAGAACGTCGCCGTCGCGCAGGCGATCGTGCTCTCATGCTTCGAGTTCGAGCCGCCGCGAAGCCGCATCGTCTACGGCGAGGGCGAGTTTCCGTCGGTTCGCTACCTCTACCAGGCGCAGCGACGGCGAGGCGCGGACGTCGAGATCGTCGCCGACGAGGCCGCCGTGCTCGAGGCGATCGACGAGCGGACACTGCTCGTCCCAATCAGCCACGTCCTCTTCAAGACCGGCGAGATCCAGGACGTCAAGGCGATCGTTCAGCGGGCGCACGAAGCCGGCGCGCTCATCGTGCTCGACGCCTACCAATCCGCGGGCTCGGTTCCTCTGGACGTCACCTCGCTTGGGGTCGACTTCGCCGTCGGCGGCAGCGTCAAGTGGCTCTGTGGTGGCCCGGGCGCCGGCTGGCTCTACATCCGCCCCGATCTCGCCGAACGGCTGGAGCCGACCTTCACGGGCTGGCAGGCGCACGCGCGCCCGTTCGCGTTCGAGCCCGAGCAGGACTACGCCGAAGGCGCGGCCCGGTTTCTGACCGGAACCCCGAACGTGCCGGCGCTCTACGCGGCAACCGCAGCAGACGGCACTGCTGGTCGAGCTGCTCGAGGCGGCCGGCTTCGAGGTGCTGAGCCCGCGCGACCCCGAGCGCCGGGGCGGCACGGTCGTCGTCCGGACTCCCGAGGCCGAGGCCGTCTACCGCGAGCTCGGCGCGCGCGAGATCATCTGCGATTTCCGGCCGGACGCAGGCATCCGCCTTGGCCCACACTTCTTCAACACGGACGACGAGCTCCGCTACGCGGCTACTCAGATAGCCGAGATCATCGACACCCGCGCCTACGAACGCCATCTCGACGCGGCCGCGAGCTAGACGACTAGGCTCCCTGCAAACGTTGTCGAGGTAGGAGGAGGGCTAGAGAGATGGCGTTGCAGATCGGAGACACGGCACCGGATTTCGAGGCCGAGACGACGGAGGGCCGGATCCGGTTCCACGACTGGATCGGCGACTCGTGGGCGGTCCTGTTCTCGCACCCGAAGGACTTCACCCCGGTCTGCACGACCGAGCTCGGCTACATGGCGAAGATCAAGCCCGAGTTCGACCGGCGGGGAGTGAAGATCATCGGCCTCTCGGTCGATTCGGAGAGCGACCACGAGGCGTGGGCGCGGGACATCGAGGAGACGCAGGGCACGGCTCCCAACTACCCGCTCATCGCCGATCCTCTCCTCACGGTCGCCAAGCTCTACGGGATGCTTGCGGCTGAGATCTCTGGTGATGCGAAGGAGCGGACACCCGCCGACAACCAGACGGTGCGAAACGTCTTCGTGGTCGGCCCCGACAAGAAGATCAAGCTCGTGCTCGTCTATCCGATGACGACGGGTCGCAACTTCGACGAGGTGCTGCGCGTGATCGACTCGCTACAGCTGACCGCGAAGCACAAGGTGGCGACGCCGGTGAACTGGCAGCAGGGCGACGACGTGATCATCGCCGGCTCTGTCTCCGAGGACGAGGCGAAGGAGACGTACCCGGAGGGCTGGAAATCGCCGAAGCCCTACATCAGGATCGTGCCGCAGCCGTGAGCCGGCGGTAGCAGACGAGACGAACTGACCGCTGGCTTTGCCACCCGGGATTAGACGGGCGCCCGGGCCAAGCCCGGACGTCCTCTGGTCGGCGTCGCAAGCGAGCGCCTCAGCTCAAGACCCAGGCGTCGTCGCGGATGACCGGCACGGCGGCGCCTCCCGGCTCGATCCCGTCGACGTTCACCTCGGGACCGCCGATCATCGCGTCCTGATGGACATCTGAGAGGTTGAAGCCGAGCCGCTCCTGCTCGGCTTTCTCCCCGGGCAGCCCCGGGACGGTGACTTCGTAGGCGTGGCCCCAGGCCACATGCGAAGTCGCGTTCTCGTCGAGCAGGATGTCGCCGAAGACGATCCCGCTTTGTCCGACCGGAGACGATCCGTCGACGAGCGCGACCTCGCCGAGGCGCGAGGCACCGTCGTCCACGGCGAGTTGCGCTCGCACTGCATCGGAATTGGTATCCGCGTCGACCTCGACTGCCCGGCCGCCTTCGAACCGCAGGCGCAGACCCTCGACGAGCGCTCCACCGGTCATCAGGACCGGCTTCGTCATCCGCACCGTGCCCTCGACGCGGTGCCGATCCGGCGTCGTGAAGACCTCTTCGGTGGGCAGGTTGACGACCGCCACCGGGCCCCATGTGGTCGGGAAGACGCCGCCGAGCCACCGGTGTCCCGGGATCAGGCCGACGGTGAGGTCGGTTCCGGGGCCGATGAAGCGAACCGCGGAGAATTCACGTTCGTTGAGCGCGAGCGCCCGCCCCTCGAGCCTGGCCACGTGTTCGCGCCAGGCCTGAACCGGATCGTCCGCGTCCAGCCGGAGGATCGGCGCGAGCGCCTGCCACAGTCGCTCCTCGTCGGGCACCCCGAACAGCCGTTCGGCCCAGCCGGGGTTGGGGCCGGGCACCACGGTCCAGTTCACGTTGCCGCTCGCGATCAGGTCGAACGTCTCCGGGATGTACGGCATCTGGTCGCGGCCGAGCCGCTCTTGGTCGACGTCGGCGAAGACGCCGGGGTCCGGGTCGCCGGTCAGCGAGATCGCCGCGGCGCGGCGCTCGATCGCCTCGGTGACGGTTCGCCTGAACCAGTCCGGTACGAAGCCGAGCGAATCCTCGGGCG
>MNDB01000077.1 GCA_001914705.1 Actinobacteria bacterium 13_2_20CM_68_14
TCCACGACCGTCTAGCGGAGCAGACGAAGGAGGGCGAGCCCAGGCCGACCGTTACGGACATCCTGACCAAGGCCTGCGCCGCCGCGCTGATGCGGCACCGCGCTGTCAATGCGCTGTGGGCCGAAGACGCGATCGAGCTTCATCCGAGCGCCAACATCGGCATCGCGGTCGCGATCGACGCCGGCCTCGTCGTCCCGGTGATCCACCAGGCCGAGCGCTTGACGATCGCCGAGCTCGCCGCAGCCCGGGCAGACATCGTCACGCGCGCGCGCGCGAGCCAGCTCCGCCAGGAAGATCTCGACGGCGGCACCTTCACGATCTCGAACCTCGGCATGTTCGGCGTCGAGCGGTTCGTGGCCGTCCTCAACCCGCCGCAGGCGGCGATCCTGGCGGTCGGCGCGATCGAGTCCAAAGCCGTGCCCACGGACACGGGCTTCGAGGCCCGTCCGCTGATGACTCTGACGCTGACGTGCGACCACCGCTCGCTGGACGGCGCGACGGCTGCGGACTTCCTCAGGACGGTCAAGGCCTTCCTGGAGGAGCCCGGCCTGATGCTGTGAGCCCGGTCCAGGTCTGGTACCACGTCCGCGACTTCGACGCCGGCCGCGCCTTCTATACGGACAAGCTGGGTTTCGCGGAGACCTACCTGGACGAGGAAGGCCGCTGGGCGAGGCTGATGCGCGGCGAGATGGAGATTGCGATCGCGGAGGGCGAGCCGCAGGAAGAGGCCGGCGTCGCGACGGTTGACGTGGCCGACATCAAGGCCGAGGCCGAGCGTCTCCGGGCCGAGGGAATCGAGGTTGGCACGGTGCTCGAGCTCCACGGCCAGATGCGATTGCTCGACGTCTACGATCCGGACGGCAACCGGATCCAGCTTGCCGAAGAGCTTTCCCGAGGCTGAGCTCGAGGCGGCCGCGGGAGCGCCGCCGGTCGAGCGCCGGCGGATTCGCAGCGGTGGCTACGGGACGAACTCGGCGCACTGGTGCGTCGAGCTCGCCGACGGACGACGCGCGTTCGTCAAGGTCGCGCTCGACGACGCTGCGGCCGAATGGCTGCGGGAGGAGCACCACGTCTACTCCGCCACCGAGGCGCCGTTCATCCCCGAGTTCATCGGCTGGCACGACGGCGAGCAGACGCTGCTCGCGATCGCCGACCTGAGCGACGCGCACTGGCCGCCGCCTTGGACTTCCGGGCAGATCGACGCCGTCCGCGACGCCCTCGACGAGCTGCACACGACACCCCCGCCGCCCGATCTGCCTCCGATCGCGGCCGAGCGCGCGTGGCTGAACGGCTGGGAGCTCGTCGCCGAAGATCCGGAGCCGCTCCTCTCGACGCGGCTCTGCTCGTCGCCGTGGCTCAAAGCGGCGCTTCCGAGTCTGCTGGAGACGGGACGATCGTGCGTGCTCGAGGGCGAAGCGTTCCTGCACCTCGACGTCCGCAGCGACAACCTCTGCCTGAAGGAGGGCCGCGCCGTCCTCGTGGACTGGAACTTCGCCCACGTCGGCAATCCGCTCCTCGACATCGTCGGCTGGCTGCCGAGCCTGAGGCTCGAAGGCGGACCCGACCCTTGGGAACTCGTCCCCGACAGCCAGGGGCTCGCAGCGCTGCTGGCAGGCTACTTCGCCTCGCGCGCCGGACTACCAACGCCGGCGACAGCGCCGCGCGTCCGCGAGTTCCAGCGCCGCCAGGCCGAGATTGCACTGCCGTGGGCCGCGCGTGAGCTCGGGTTCCCGCCGCCGTAAACTCGCGGCGATGATCAGATCCGGCGGCGCGCGCGACGTCCCCTTCCTCCGCGACATGCTCCGCCACGCCTTCTACTGGCGGACGCCGGTGGGCGACGAGGAGCCCCCGCTCACCCGCTACGTCAACGGCTGGGGCCGCCCCGGCGACCGCTCGCTGATCGTCTTCGACGAGTTCGTGCCGGTCGGCGCTGCCTGGTACAGGCTGTTCACGCAGCAGGACGCCGGTTTCGGCTTCATCGACGAGCAGACGCCGGAGCTTGCGATCGCGGTCGTCCCCAGCCGGCGGGGCCGAGGCTACGGCCACGAGCTCCTGGGTGGCCTGCTCGACTGCGCGCGCAAGGACGGTTTCCGCGCGATCAGCCTCAGCGTCGCCAAGGACAACCCGGCTCGGCACTTGTACGAGAGCTACGGCTTCGAGCAGGTGCGAGAGGACGATGGCGCGGTCGTGATGCGCGCGCCGCTCTCAGCAGCGACTCCCTGAGTAGGATTCCGCGCGATGGAATGCGACGTCGCAGTTCTCGGCGGAGGCCCGGGCGGCTACACCGCCGCGATCCGGGCGGGTCAGCTCGGCGCCAGGACGGTGTGTATCGAGAAGGAGCCCGAGCTCGGTGGCACGTGCCTCCGTATCGGCTGCATTCCAACGAAAGCGTGGGTTCAGACCGCGTTCGCGATTAAAGAGGCAGAGCACACCTTCGCCAAGCTCGGCGTCCAGGTCGGCGCTCCGAGCCTCGATTTCGCGACCGCGAACGAGTGGAAATCACAGGTCGTCCACCAGATGACGCAGGGCGTCGCCAGCCTCTTCAAGGCCAACGGCGTCGAGTGGGTCAAGGGCACCGGCCGCTTCAAGGACGCCCACACGATCGCGGTCGAGGACGCAGAGGACGTCAGCTTCAAGAGCGCGATCGTGGCGACGGGCTCGTTTCCGCTCTGGCCGCCGATCGACGGCCTCGACTCGCCGCGCTGCGTCGACTCCGAGGCGTTGCTCGCGCAGACCGAGGTGCCGAAGCGGCTCGTCATCCTGGGCGGCGGGATCATCGGCTGCGAGTTCGCCTCGATCTTCCGGCGCTTCGGCTCCGAGGTGACGATCATCGAGATGCTGCCTCGCCTGATCCCGGCCGAGGACGAAGACGCCTCGAAGGAGCTCGCGAAGCAGTTCGGCAAGCGCGGGATCGACCTCCACCTCGAGAAGCAGTGCACGAAGGTCGAGGAATCCGCCGGCGGCCTGACCGTCTACTTCGGCGACGGCGAGACGGTCGAGTGCGACCTGATGCTCGTCGCCGTCGGCCGCGGCCCCACGGTCGAGAATCTCGGCCTCGAGCAGATCGGCGTCGAGTTCGACAAGCGCAAAGGGGTCGCCGCGGACGAGCACCGCCGGACGACGGTCGGCCACATCTACGCCGTCGGCGACTGCGCCGGCTACTGGCAGCTCGCGCACACGGCCTTCCGTGAGGGCGAGGTCGCCGCGGAGAACGCGGCGGGCCACGACGCGATCGTCGACAACCGGGCCGTTCCCCGCCCGATCTACACCGATCCCGAGATCGCCGGCGTCGGCCTGACCGAGGCCGAGGCTCGGGAGCAGTACGGCGATGACGTCGCGACCGGGATGTTCCCGTGGGTCGCGAACGCGCGCGCCGTGATGCAGAACGAGACTGTGGGCTGGGTGAAGTCGATCCACGAGACGCGTTACGGCGAGCTGCTCGGCCTGGTGATGGTCGGGCCGCACGTGACCGACCTCGTCGAGGCGGGTGTGGTCGCGATCGACGCCGAGGCGACCGTCGAGACGGTCGCGGACGGCATGGCTGCGCACCCGACGTTGTCGGAAGCGATCAAGGAAGCAGGTCTCGTCGCCCTCGGCCGCCCGATCCACGTACCGATCCGGAAACGGGCGAAAGCTACTGCCTAACCCGTTTGTTAACCGGGCGGCGTATCCATGCCTGCCGGTGGGTCGTTAGCCAACCATGGAGGCAGCCAGGGCGGCGCCGGGCGGGCGTCGTAAAAACCTGTCTCTGAAGCTCGCGCCGAGGGCACGGCGCCAGAAGGAAACGTTCGACGCTGCCTTCGAGGGCTTCTATCGCGAGCACGTCGCCGAGGTCTACCAGTACGCCCTCGCGGTTCTGGGCAGTTCCGCGGACGCGGAGGACGTCACCCAGCAGACGTTTCTGAACGCCTACCGGGCGTTCCAGCGGGGCGAGCGGCCCAAGAAGGCGCACAACTGGCTGATCAAGATCGCGCACAACGTTTGCCGAATGCGCTGGCGCCAGTCGGGCCGTCGGCCGCAAGAGGTCCCGCTCGAGCGCGCAGGCGAGCCGGCCGCGCCCGACGACGAGAGGCCCTCGCTCGACGTGCTCCTGAGCGCGCTTGCGAAGCTGCCCTTCAATCAGCGCGCCGCGATCGTGATGCGCGAGGTCGAGGATCGCAGCTACACAGAGATCGCCGAAGTGCTCGGCGTCAGCGTGCCGGCGGTCGAGGCCCTGCTCTTCCGCGCCCGCGGCAATCTGCGCGAGCGGCGAAAGGCGCTGGCGGGCGCGCTCAGTGTTGCCCCGGTTCCGACTTCGCTCGGGTCCTTCTTCGGCGGCGGCGGCGGGAGCCTCATCGCGGCCGGCGGAACCGCTCTTGGCTCGCAGCTCCTGCTCAAAGCCGCTGCGCTTGTCGCAACGAGCGTCGTCGTCGGGGGCTTGGGTTTCAAGGCGGTCAGCGCTGTCGCCACGCCTGACCCGCCGACTTTTCGCCTTCAGCAGCTCCAAGGTCAGGCACGGCTCTTTGCCCCGAACGTCCTACGCGGGCCGGAGTCTGGCAATCCGAAGCGCTCCGTCGACGTCTCGGCCTTCCGGCACCCGTTGCGCGCCGTCTCCGGAGACGGCGCGCTCAGCGGCCCGCCCACCAACGACCCCTCCGAGATCGGCGGCGTCCCCGGGGCCGCTCAGCCCGTAGGCGGGACGTCCGCGATTTCGGCGGTCTCCACCTCGCCGACGGCCACTGTCGGCGGCGTTGTGGCCGCGGTGCCGACGGTGCCCGCAGTGCCGACGGTGCCTGCAGTGCCGACCGTACCGACTGTTCCGCCTGCCGTGACCGTGACGACTCCTGTCACGTCCGCGACGGTCACAGTGCCGACGCTTCCGGTCCCGCCGCCGCCGACACTGCCCTAAAGGCTAGGAAGAAAACCCGCAAATCAGCATCTTCTAGGTCAATGGGGCCTGCGGCGCACTGCATCCATGCAGGGCGGGCGATCTCGCGCCACCTCGATGGGAGACTCTCCTGGCGAGAGCGCCGGCGGCTGCGTGCGCACCTGCGCAGCTGTGAGGGGTGCGCAAGCTTCGCCCGCTTTCAGCGGGAACAGCGCGCGGCGCTTCGGAGCCTGCGGCTGATCGCCGTCCCGATTTCGTTGCAAGTTTTTCGACCGACCGGCTTCTAACGAGGCGGGATGTGCCCTCGTCCCAATCCGGGGCCGTGCCCGCCCGCCGGCCCCGGACTCTTACCCTGATTAGGATGGGCGGTTATGGGTAGGCGACTGTCGTGAGCGTGATCAATAGACGCAACGCAGTCATGGGCTGGGCGGTCTGGAAGGTCGCGAAACGCGCGGGCAAGAAGAAGGCGCGTGACGTGACCCCGTCGGTCGAGGGCGGTAAGCCGAACAAGTCGCTGATCGCGGTGGGGGTTGCCGCGGTCGCCGGCGCGTTCGCAATGCTCCGCGGCCGCCGCTCGTCGACCGACTGAGCGCGGACCACTCGGACTAGACCCGGAGAGCCTGCGGGTTTAGCGTTGCCTTCAACGACATCTGCGGGTAGAGAGGGGTTCACCGATGCGAATCGAGAAGTCCGTAACGTCGATCACCTGGATTCCGTCCGAGGCGATCTCGGGCATGCCGAAGCTGCCGTTCGAGATGGGCGTCGCCCACTACGACGACCCGCCGCCGGACAAGCTCGACGACCTCGAGGCGCTTCGCCAGTCGGACGCCTTCCGTGAGGCGAACGAGCTGCGAGCCTGGGTCGAGTTCGAGGACGGCAAGCCGTCGCTCTACGGTTACTCGGGCGGCGGCCACATCGGCGTCACCCGGATCAAGCTCGGGCGACGCGAGCTGACGTTTCCGGCCGTGCAGTATCCGCTGCTCCAGGCAGAGCCCGAGGTCAGCGACAGCTGGGTCAAGTTCAAGCAGTCAGCCGGCGGCCACATGGGCTTGCCCGCGCCGAGGCGGGTCATCGGCAAGCCCTTCTTCCGGATCAAGTCCGCCTCCGCGTGGACGACACTGGCCCTGACGATCGACGCTGACGGCACGGCCGAGCACGCCCTCGAGGGAGCGAGCCCGTTCCCGCGCCACTGGCTCTACGACGACGCCGGCAAGCTGGCCGTGGGGCGAGGAGGATTCGCCGGCGCTGACGACCGCGGTCGAGTCTGACCTCGAGCGTGAGCTTTCGGCCTCGATCATGCGTGAGGGCAAGAAGCTCGAGCGGCGAAACCTCGAGCAGGGCCAGGCGCTGATGACCGAGGGCGAGGAGGGCGGGGAGCTCTTCCTGCTGCTCGACGGCGTTGTCGACGTCGAGGTCAACGGCGACCGGGTGGCCGAGATCGGCCCCGGTGCCCTGCTCGGCGAGCGCGCGCTGCTCGAGGGCGGTAAGCGAACGGCGACCGTCTGGGCGACGACGCCGATTCGCGTGGCCGTCGTGCCGCCGGACGCGATCGACGAGTCGGCGCTCCCGGAGCTCGCCGCCTCGCATCGCCGCGAGGATTAAGCACACATTCGTCACAGTCCGGTCGCACGGCGTCTGCTTGGATTGGACGCCGTGCGACCGACGGTTCGGCAGATCTATGCGCTGGCAGCCGCGCTCTGCGAGAAGGCCGGCGAGGAGTTCCCGGAGACGCGCGAGGACGCTTCCGAGCTGATCGAGCGGCTGCGGATCGAGAACGGCCATCCGGCGCCGCGGCTCGACGACCTCCCGCCGCTACCGCCGCGCCGTCACCGCCGCGGCCGCGGCGGCGGGGCCGACAAGCTGGCCCGGCGAATCGCCGCCGAGGTCGCCCGCGAGCTGCGTTAGTCGAAGGTATGGCTGCAAATGAGCCGTTTGGCCTATAGCCAAGGCGATATCGACCTGCGATTGTCCGACTGGGATGAGGGGACCGATGTTGCTTGTGTACGGACTGCTCGCGCTGTACGCGCTCGAGATCATCGTGCCGCTGCTGGCGCTCGCGATCGCATTCGTCACGAGGCGAGCCCGGCGCGCGCTGTCCGTGTGATCTAGATCACAAAGTTCAGTCGTGCCGAGCCAGCCACGGGCCGAGGACCTGCATGTAGCGCTGCCGCTCCTCGAGGAACGGCGAGTGCGAGGACTCCTCGAACAGCACCCACTCGCTGTTCGGGATCCCGTCGCGCAGGGTCTCCTGTAGCGCGGGCGTCGCTTCGTCGTAGCGGCCCGAGGTGAGCAGCGTCGGGACGTCGATCTCGCCGAGCTGGTCCTTGACCTGCCAGTCTCTGATCGAGCCGATCACGTGGAACTCGCTCGGCCCGTTCATCGTGTGGTAGACGGTCGGGTCCTTCTCGATCCACCCGAACGACTCGATCAGCTCCGGCGGCCAGGGGTCGAGGCGGCAGAGGTGACGCCGGTAGAAGACCATGGAGGCCTCCTCGTACTCGGGATCGTCGGTCGTCCCAGCCTCCTCGTGTCGTTTCAGCGTCGCCTCGACCTCCGGCGGAAGCTCGGAACGCAAGCGGTTGGCCTCGGCCAGGAAGTCCGGGAACGAGGCCGCGGTGTCCGTCAGCACGAGCGACTTCAGTCCGGGCGGTTGCGTGAGCGCGTATTCCTGCCCTAGAAAGCCGCCCCACGAGGAGCCGAGGACATGGTGCCGGCCGGCGATTCCGAGCGCGTCGACCAGGTTTTGGAGCTCGCGGACGAAAAGGTCGACCGTCCAGAAATCCGCGCCGCGCTCCGGGTAGTGCGAGCTCCGGCCGTTGCCGATCTGGTCGTAGAAGACGACCGCGCGCCCGTCCTGCGCGAGGTCGGCGAGCGCGAGCAGATAGTCGTGCGTCGCGCCTGGGCCGCCGTGGAGGGTGACGAGTGGGGCGGGCGCATCGGGGTCGTCCGGGAGGAGGTCGCCTTCGATTCGGTACCACGTCTCGGCGACATCGCCGTTGAGCCGAAACGGAGCCTTGTCTTCTCTCATCGACGCAACGGTATTCAGCGGCGACCCGCCGCGACAAATTTAAGTTGCGCCTTACGTTAGCTTTTGCTTAACTAACCACCCGTGGAAGCCGCACTGAAAGCGATCGCCGGCCCTCGCCGCCGCCAGATCCTGACGCTCGTCCGCGACGGCGAGCTCTCGGCAGGCGAGATCGCCGGACACTTCGACATCACCAGGCCTGCGGTTTCCCAGCATCTGAACGTCCTCAAGGAGGCGGGGCTCGTGAGCGAGCGACGCAACGGCACAAGGCGGCTCTACCGGGCCCGCCCGGAAGGGCTCGCCGAGCTGAAGGAGTTCCTGGAGGAGTTCTGGGACGAGCGCCTCAGCGCACTCAAGCGCGAGGCAGAAAAGGAGGAGAAGAAGCGTGGAAACGACGACTGAGACGACGGTCGAGCGGGAGCTCGCGATCGACGCCAGCCCCGAGACGGTCTGGGAGTTCCTCGTCGACCCGGAGAAGCTGGCGCGCTGGTTCGGCAGCCAGGCATGGCTCGACCCGCGCCCCGGCGGGAAGTACCGCGTCGACGTGATCCAGGGACACATCGCGAGCGGCGAGTTCGTCGAGCTCGACCCGCCCCGCAGGCTCGTCCACACGTTCGGCTGGGAGGCCGAGGGCGGCCAGGAGAACCCGGTCCCGGTGGGATCGAGCACGATCGAGTTCGAGCTCGAGCCGAGCGGAGACGGGACGATCCTGAAGTTCCGCCACTACGGACTCCCGAGCTCCGAAGCAGCGCAGAGCCACGCGCACGGCTGGGATCACTACCTCTCGCGACTGGTCATCGCCGGCCGCGGCGACGACCCCGGCGAGGACCGCGGGCCGGAGGGCATGTGAGCGTCGTCGCTCACGACGACTGGCTTGCGGCGCGCAAGGAGCTGCTTGCCAAGGAGAAGGAGTTCACGCGAGCGCGTGACGACCTGACTCGACAGCGGCAGGCGCTGCCCTGGGAGGCGGTCGAGAAGGAGTACGTCTTCGACGGACCCGAAGGCAAGCAGACGCTGGCCGCGCTCTTCCACGGTCGCAGCCAGCTGCTCGTCTACCACTTCATGTTCGATCCCGAGGACGAGGCCGGCTGCCCGGTCTGCTCGTTCTGGGCCGACAACTTCGAGCCGGTGGTGCAGCATCTGAAGCAACGGGACGTGACCATGATCGCGATCTCCCGAGCACCGCTTTCGAAGATCGAGGCGTACAAGCAGCGGATGGGGTGGAGCTTCACCTGGGTCTCGGCGTTCGAGAACGACTTCAACCACGACTACGGGGTCTGGTTCGCCCCGGAGGAGCGAGACCAACCTGTCTACAACTACGGGACGCTTGCGCCGAGGAACCCGAACCGTGAGGGCGCCAGCGTCTTCACCAAGGACGAGAGCGGCAACGTGTTCCACACCTACTCGGCCTATGCGCGCGGCATCGACCTGGTCAACACCGCCTACAACTACCTCGACCTTGTCCCGAAGGGCCGCGACGAAGACGGTCGCGGCGCTTTCTGGGTGCGCCGCCATGACGAGTACTGATGTCGAGACGATCTTCGACCGCGCCGCGAAGCGCCTCCGGGGCGTCGAGCGCGGCAAGATGCTCTCGGCTACGGGTCTTCGCGACCCGAAGGCCGGGAAGTTCTTCGCCTTCACCACGCGCGGTCAGCTTGTGGTCAAGCTCCCGGCAGAGCGAGTGACCGAGCTGATCGCGAGCGGCGAGGGCCGCGTCTTCGACGCCGGCAAGGGCCGCCCGATGCGGGAGTGGGTCGGCCTGACGCCGGCGGACGAGACCACGTGCGCCGAGTACATGCGCGAGGCACGGAAGTTCGTCGCTAGTTAGAAATACCGGTGTGGACCAGCGTCTGAGCCTCGTCACACTCGGCGTCCGCGACCTCGAGCGCGCTCGCCGTTTCTACGAAGCGCTCGGCTGGACATCGGGCGCTGCGCCGGCCGACGACGTCGTCTTCTTCCAGGCGGGCTGCATGATCGTCGCGCTCTGGGGCCGCGAGCAGCTTGCCGAGGACTCGGTCGTCGAGGACACCGGCGGCTGGGGCGGGATCACGCTTGCGTACAACGCCCGTTCTCCGGCTGAGGTCGACTCGGTTTTGGCCGAAGCAGAGTCCGCCGGCGCGACGATCCCGCGGGGCGGGGCGGAGACGTTCTGGGGCGGCTACTCAGGCGTCTTCGTCGACCCGGACGGTCATCC
>MNDB01000099.1 GCA_001914705.1 Actinobacteria bacterium 13_2_20CM_68_14
GACCCCGCTCGTCGCGCTCGACGTCTACGAGCACGCGTACTTCATCGACTTTCAGACCGACCGCGGCTCCTACATCGACGCGTTCTTCGCCAACCTCGATTGGGCCGTCGTCAACGACTGGGTCAACCGGTACCAGATTCAGGTCTGAGCCTGGCTAGCCTGCGAGCCACTCGCGCAGCTCGGTGTGGCGCGTCAGCGCCTGGCCGTCCTCGAGCTCGGCGCGGAGCTCCCCGACGGTGCCGAACCGCTCCGCGATCACGTCGTGGTCGTGAATCGTCTCGAAGTTGAGCTGCCGCGAGAACAGGAAGTCTGCGTCGTCGAGCGCATAGGTCTCGAGCGTGCCGTGCAGCGCCAGGCGGACCGAGTCTTCGACGAACCGGGCGTGCGCATGGGCCTGCTCGACGACGTGGAGCTCGTCGGGCCGCTTGAGCAGCCCATAGACCGGGGCGCTCATCGAGCTCTCGACGATCTGGACGAGCTGCTCAGCGTTGACCGGCTCCACGGTGCCGACGTAGAGCGTCCCCCGGCCGCGCTGGTTATGTGTCGCGAGGGGGACGAGCTCGAGGATCCGCTCGATGTCTTCGCTGTCGAACCCTGCTTCTTCGAGCCGCTCGCGCGAGCTCTCGCGGACGAGCCCCTGCGCGCAGGGGCAGGCGTTGATTCCCGTGGCTTCGACGCCGACCACGCGCCGCGTTGCGCGCTCGGACGCGGCGGCGAGCCCGATCAGCGAGACGAGCTCCTGGGTCGGCAGGTCGGTCACCGGCGTCCGCCGCTCGAGCGGATACTGCGCGACGATCTTGACCTCCGCGCGCAGCGCGCTCTGCCGCTCGACGATCTGCGCGGCGATGTGGGCGGCGAGCTGCTCGACGAGCAGCGCCTCCTCGATCACGACCTCCTCGATCGCCTCCTCGAACAGCTCGGGGAAGCGCGACATGTGGACGCCCTTCTGCTTCGGGTCGAGGTCGACGGTGCAATCGATGTCCGCGGAGATCAGCTTCTCGCTCTCCCCGTAGCGGATCCGGATCGCCTTGCGCACGCCGCTGACGCCGGCGCGCGAGAGCCCGATTCGCACCTCGGGGGGCGATGCCTGAAGATCCTGGAGAAAATGAACTCCGTCGCTCATCGCGAAGCAACCGTAGCGAAGTGACCGAAAAGTCCACGTTCCCGCAGCTGGTCTCCCTCGCCGCCCACGACCTGCGGACGCCGTTGGCGACCGTCAGCGGCTTTGCAAAGACCTTGATCCGGACCGAGGCACTCGAGGACCCCGCGTCGCGGTACGTCGAGATCATCGAAGCGGCGGCCGGGCAGATGGTCGAGCTGCTCGACGAGCTCGGGCTGGCGGCGAGGATCGAGGCGGGCCGCTACCAGCCCAACCTGCGGGAGGCGGACACCTTGGCGCTCGCGCGAGCGGCCGCCGCGACGCTCGGCGAGGAGCGGGTACGGGTCGGGGGAGAGGGCGGGGTCGTCCGCGTCGACCTCGAGGCGACGCAGCGGGCGATCACGGCCCAGGCGCAATGCGCCCTCCGGCATGGCGGCCTCGAACTCGTCGACGTCACCGCCACCGGCCCAGAGTTGACGATCGCGCCGATCACGCCGGCGTCCGCTCCGGTCGTGCTCGGCGAGGATCTGCGCGATCTCGGCGCGGCGGTGGCCGCGTTGCTCGTGCGCGCGCTCGGGGGCTCGGTGAGCGTCGAAGACGAGACGCTGCACGTACGCCTGCCCGAGTGATGCTGCTCAACGTCGGCGACTACGAGCGCGAGGCCGAGCGCCTGCTCGACCCCGGCGCCTTCGGCTACTTCGCCGGCGGTGCGGGGGACGAGCTGACGCTGCGCGACAACGTCGAGGCGTTCTCGCGCTGGCAGTTTCGTCCGCGCGTGCTCGTGGACGTCGGCGAGGTCACGACTCCGACGACCGTGCTGGGCCGAGAGATCTCGATGCCGCTGCTCGTGGCGCCGACGGCGTTCCAGCGGCTCGCGCATCCTGACGGCGAGGTTGCGACCGCCCGCGCCGCCGCGGAGGTGGGAACGGTCATGTGCCAGTCGACGCTCTCGAGCGTGACGCCGGCGGAGCTCGCCGCCGCGGCGCCCGGGACGAGGCTGTGGTTCCAGCTCTATTGGTCGAGCGACCGCGGCTTCACCGCCGATCTGCTTGCGGGGGTCGCCGAGGCAGGGTTCGAGGCCGTTGTCTTCACCGTCGATTTTCCGGCCGCCGGACGCCGTGAACGCGACCTGCACGCGGCCTTCACGCTGCCGGAGGATCTCGTGACGCCGAACATCCCGGGCTCGTTGCGGCGACGCGACTTCCACACCGCGCTCGGCGAGATCGTCGACCCGACGCTGACCTGGCGCGATCTCGAATGGCTGCGCGAGGCCTGTCCGTTGCCGATCCTGCTCAAGGGGATCCTCTCGGGCGAGGACGCGCTGCTCGCGGCCGAGCACGGGGCCGCAGGCGTGATCGTCTCGAACCACGGCGGCCGCCAGCTCGACGGGGTCGCCGCCTCGCTCGACACGCTGCCGGAGGTCGTCGAAGCTCTGGGCGACCGAGTCGAGGTACTCGTGGACGGCGGCGTGCGCCGCGGCACCGACGTCTTGAAGGCGCTCGCGCTCGGCGCCCGGGCCGTGCTCGTCGGTCGACCGCCCGTCTGGGGCCTGGCCGTCGGCGGCCAACAAGGCGTCCGCGAAGTGCTGGAGCTGCTCCGAGCCGAGATCGCGCTCGGCCTGACGCATCTCGGCTGCCGCTCTCCCGCCGAGGTGACCCGTGCGCAAGTCAAGCCCAAGTAACAGTCTGTTACAAGGTTCGACCCGGCCCGAACAGACACTCAACGTCCCGCAAACCGCTCCGTTACGCGTACCGGCTCAAGTAACAGTCTGTTACTAGGTCAGGGTCTCGGCTCGTCGCGTGCGCCGTGGGAACGGAGCACCTCGGCCAGCTTCTCGTCGCCGTTTGCTTGGGCGGCGTCGAGCGGCGTGAACCCGCGACGCGTCGGGGCATTTGGATCTGCGCCGTGTTCGAGCAGGATCGCCGCGACTTCGCGCTGGCCGGCCGCCGCGGCGCTGTTGAGCGGATGCACGCCGAGCTCGTTGTCGGCGAACGCGTTCACGTCCGCGTCGTGCTCGACGAGCAGCAGAGCCGTCTCGGGCCCGTCGAAGAAGGCCGCGTAGTGGAGGGCGGTGAAGTCGTCGTCCGAGCGTGCCTGCGCCAGCGCCGGGTCCACGGCCAGCAACTCGCGCAGGCGCTCTGCTCGGCCGAGCGACGCGGCCTCGAAGACGTCGAGCTCCGCCGTCTCCGCCAACCGGCGCGCGGTCTCGTCGTCGCCGCGGTAGAGCGCCTGCATGATCTCGCTCATTTCAGGAGCTTCGAAAGGCGCCGATCCTTGAGCACGCGGCCGCCGGTCTGGCAGTCGGGGCAGTAGTAGACCGTGTGCTCCTCGTAATCGACGCGGGCGATCGGCGTCCCGCAGACGTAGCAGGGCTCGGCCAGCTTCTTGTGGACGCGGTAGACGCGGTTGTCGGCCGCGCCGCGCTCGCGCAGCTCGAGGCCGCGCGAAAGCTCGGCGTCGATCGCCTCGGCCAGGCGCTGCAGCTGTGCAGGGACCAGGTCCCCGGACAAGGCGTATGGAGACAGCTGCGCGTGATGGAGGATCTCGTTCGCCCACGCCCGGCCGATGCCGGCGATCGCGCGCTGGTCGCGAAGCAGCGAGTGGAGCCGCCGCGAGTCCGAAGCCAGGATCTCTCCGAGCGCGTCGGCGCCGAGCCCCAGTGCCTCCGGTCCGAGGTGCGCGAGTTCCTCCTCGGCGGCCTCCGGCGTCAGCAGCCAGACCCCGGCGCGCTTCTTCGAGCCGGCTTCCGTGAGCATGAGCTCGGCGCCGCCCTCGAAGCGCAGACGGAAGGCGGGCGACTTCGGCCCCTTCTCGCCGGGGGCGAGGTAGCGAAGCCGCCCTGCGGTCATCAGGTGCACGAGCAGGACGAGCTCCCCATCCTCGGTCGGAAAGAGCAGCCGCTTGCCTCGCCGCGCCGCGCCCGCGAGCCGCCTGCCGTCCAGCGCCGAGAGGGGCGGCTCGAAGGTCTTCAGCGTCGCGATATGCGCCGGCCCGGCCTGCTCGATCGGAAAGGTGCGCACGGGCTCGTCCAAGGCGCGGCGCCACGCCTCCATCTCCGGTAGCTCAGGCACTTACGCTTCCGCCCTCATGGATCCGCTCAGCGTAGCCGTGCACCGGGGGCCGTTCGTGGAATCGATCCACCTGGTGCATGCGGTTTCCGTTCGGGACGGAGCCGTCGTTTCCGAGGCGGGCGACCGTGCCTTCCTGACCTCGCTGCGCTCCTCGGCGAAGCCTTTCCAGGCCCTGCCGCTCGTTCGCTCCCGGGACGACCTCGACGACGAGGACATCGCGATCGCATCGGCTTCGCACCGTGCCGAGCCGGAGCAGCTCGAGGCCGTCAGACGGCTGCTCGCGAAGGCCCCGGCGACCGAGGACGACCTCGAGGTCGGGCTCCAGGAGGGCCGTCCGCCGCAACCGATCTTCCACAACTGCTCCGGCAAGCACGCCGGCATGCTCGCGACGTGCCGGGCTCGCGGTTGGCAGACGGAGGGGTATCGGCTCGCCGGCCATCCGCTCCAGGACGAGATCCTGGCCGAGGTCGCACCCGCCGCTGAGCTCGAGCCCAGTGAGCTCGAGACGGCAGTCGACGGCTGTGGCGTCGTTTGCTTCGCGCTCCCGCTAGAGCGGGTCGCGTTCATGTTCTCGCGGCTCGAAAACCGCGAGGGAGGCGGCCGCGTCGCCGCCGCGATGCGGGCGCACCCGCAGCTCGTCGGCGGCGCCGGCCAGCCCGACACCGAGTTGATGCGGGCCTTGCCCGGCTGGATCGCGAAAATCGGCGCGGAAGGGCTCTTCTGCGCCGCCGGCCCCGAGGGACTCGGCGTTGCCCTGAAGAGCCAGGACGGCGGCTACCGCGCGCTTCGCCCGGCGATCGCGGCCTTCCTCGCGCGTCTCGGCCATGAGCTCGACGACGGGTTCGAACACGTGCCGGTCCGGAACAGCCGCGGCGAGGATGTCGGAGAGCTCGCGGCTGAATGATTAGAGATTTTCTTCCAAACTGCGGCCTTCCGCGGTAACATCCCCGCGCGATCGCAGGGGGCCGGGGAGGGCGACGAGCCGGCTTCTTGTGTTGTGTAGGTCTAGCCCCCAAGTCCAACCAGCACGAGAATGCGGAGGTCGATGCGTCGATGCTCACCGTCGAAATCTCGCTCCCTGAGGTCGAAGAGCTCCAAAAGCTGGTACAGGAAGGCCTCGAGAAGGGCCTTCTCAACTACGACGAGATCGCCTCCGGGCTCGACGAGGTGGAGCTCAGCAAGGAGCAGGTCGAGGACTTCTACACCTACCTGATCGATCACGGCGTCGAGCTCGTCGAGGGTGAGACGCACAAGCACCCACCGCACGAGCAGCCGAACCTCGCCGAGGAAGAGATCAAGACACCGAAGCTCGACCTGACCGTCGAGCCGTCCCTGGACTCACTCAGGCTCTACCTGCGCGAGATCGGGAAGGTGCCGCTGCTGACCGCCGACCAGGAGGTCTATCTGGCGAAGCGGATCGAGCGCGGCGACATGTCCGCGAAGACGCAGATGATCGAGGCGAACCTTCGCCTCGTCGTCTCGATCGCGAAGTCGTATCTCGGCCGCGGCCTCAGCTTCCTCGATCTGATTCAGGAGGGCTCGCTCGGCCTGATCCGGGCGGTCGAGAAGTTCGACTACCGCAAGGGCTACAAGTTCTCGACCTACGCGACCTGGTGGATCCGCCAGGCCGTCACCCGGGCGATCGCGGACAAGGCGCGGACGATCCGGATCCCGGTGCACATGGTCGAGAAGCTGAACAAGGTCGTGCACATCGAGCGCCAGCTCGTCCAGCGGCTCGGACGCGAGCCCCGGCCCGACGAGATCGCCGTCGAGCTCGAGATAACGACGGGCGAGGTACGGGAGATCCTGCGGATGGCGCAGCATCCGGTCTCACTGGAGAAGCCGATCGGCGAGGAGGAGGACTCCGAGCTCGGCGATTTCGTCGAGGACGATCAGGTCGAATCGCCGGACGAGCACGCCTCGCTGTCGCTTCGGCGCGAGGACATCGAGCATGCCCTGGCGTCGCTGCCCGAGCGCGAGCGCAAGGTGATCGAGCTGCGATTCGGGCTCACCGGCGGCCAGCCGTGCACGCTCGAGGAGGTAGGCAAGGCCTTCGGCGTCACCCGCGAGCGCATCCGTCAGATCGAGAACAACACCCTCAAGAAGCTGGAGTCCTTGCCGGAGGCGCAAGGCCTCAAGGACTGCGTGTAGGACAGGGCGGTTCGTACTGGCGGTACCAACCGGAAGTAGACGGACGCCCGAGCAAAGCCCGGACGTCCTTTAGGTCGGCATCGCAAGCGACGCCTTAGGGACTGCCTCTAACGCGCGGGAGTGAAGACCGGCGTCTCGGCCTTCACCGAGATCGTTCGACCATCGGTGAGGTAGCCGGGGCGCGGCGTCCGGAAGCTGAGCGTCCAGGGCCCTCGACCACGAACGGGGAGGACCACGGTGACCCGTTTCCGGGGTATCACGACGACCTGCCGGTGCAGATGCGGCGCGCGGAGCCGGAGAACGGTCCGTTGCGTGCCGCTCGGTAGCGACAGCTCGAGCCGGAGCGAGCCGCGAACACGTGTGCCGTGCGCCGGCCAGACCTTGATCGTTCCAGCCCGGGCGAGCCAGCGGTCGTGGTAGAGGCCGCCGACGAAGAGCGCCAGCCTGGGCGTGCCGGCGGGGCGCCAGAGGTCGTAACCCTTGGCGCGAGCGACGAGCTGCGCGCCGCGCAGGCGCATGCGGACGGCGAAGTTCGAGATCAGGAGCGGCGCCCGCACGGTCTTGCCATCGCTGACGAAGCGACCGTCGCGGGCGGGCCTGACGCGCCGGTTGCCGAAGGCGTCGAGCTCCGTCGCTTGCTCGAAGTAGAGGACGTCGTCGACGGAGCGGTTCCAGAACAGCTGCTCGAGCGAGCGGGCGTGCAGCGTCGCGGGTGTGTGAATCAACAGGACGTGGCGTAGCCCCGAGTGGTCGACCCAGCTCGCATCGGCCGGCAGGAAGGCCTTACGGACCGTATCCGCAGTGTTCCGGTCGAACGAGACCGACCCCGCGGACGCAGCCGCCGCCAGCGCGAGCGAGAACGCGAGCGCGTAGGTCGCGAGCCGTGGACGCCAGGCGATCGCGGCGGCCAGCACCGAGAGGAGACCAGCCACGACGGCGATCGCAAGCGAGCCGTTCGCGAGGCCAAACGAGTGCTCGAGCCGGAAGACCCCGAGCAGGAACGGCGAATCCTGCTTGTTGGTCGCGATGCTGTACGGCGCGAGCGGGATGCGGGCGGAGACGGCGAGCAGGACGACCGCGAGCAGGCAGGTCGCGAGCCGCGCGGGAAGTCCGCGCTTGAGGTAGAGGCCGAACCAGGGCAGCACCAGCGGCAGCAACCCCATGAAGTAGCGCTCTTGGAAGCGCGGCGAGCCGTTCGAGGCGTAGAGCGAGGTCTCAGCGAAGAGGATCAGCAGCAGGCCCGCGGTGACGCCGCCGAATGCCGCCTCCTCGCGAGAGCGAGGACGGCCGAGCGCGTAGGCGAACCCGATCAGGGCGCCGGGGATCAGCACCCAACCGGCGCAATAGACGAGCAGCATCGAGTCGGTTGCGATCCAGTGGACGATCGCGCCGGGGTCGACGTGCAGCTTGACGACGCTGTTGTAGTAGCCGAGCACCCGGCTGGGACCGACCGCGACCAGCGCGGCCAGCGGCGCGACGAAGATTCCCCAGGTGAGTCGGAAGTTCCCGAGCGCCCGCCGGATCGAGCCGCGCTCGACCGCGATCGCCCCCGCGACGAACACGATCGGCAGCAGCGCGTACTGGATCCGCGTCAAGGCCGTCAGGGCGGCGAGTACGACGAACGCGAGCTGTGCGCCGCGGCTCGGGCGCGAGAGCGCGCAGACGGCCGCGTAGAGCGTCGTCAGCACCAGCGGATACGCGAGCGGATCGGCGAGCACGAAGGAGACGAAGAAGAGATTCGGCGAGGCGACGGTGAGCGCCGCGGCCACGAGCGCAAGGCCGGCGCCGAGCCCGAGGCGCCGGCTCAGCAGATAGACCGGCACCGCCGCGAGCGACATCACGAGCGCGTTCTCCGCCTGCGTCAGCCGGTAGGCGAGCATCGGGTCGTGGAAGAGCCAGAACGGCGCGGCGGCCAGCGGCTCGAGCAGGGCGGGGAAGTGCGCCGGCGAGCTCCGGATCAGCGGCCGGCCGTGCTCGGCGAGCGACCGCGCGAGCGTCGCGTAGATGTACTCGTCGGGGAAGTAGAGCGGCGTCGCGTGCGCGAGCGCGACGACGAAACGGATCAGGAAGCTGGCGCCGACGATGCCGGTGAGCACGAGCCGCGCCGGGATCGCCGAGATCCACGCCAGCCCGAGCGGCAGTCGCAACGCCTCGGTCCGCGGGGCCCTGAAATCGATCGCCACGGACTGCTCATCGGCAAACGCGAGCCATCCCTTAATCGAGTGACTACGGCGGCGCTACGAGGTCGCGCCGTCGGCGCCGTTCGCGCGCTCGGCCGGCACGAAGAGGCGGCAATGCGGGCATTTGAAACCCTCGTGGCGCGAGCCTTCGGCGAGCAGTTCGCCGTCGAAAGGCTTCTTGCAGTGAGGACAGACGGTTGCCCGGTCTTGCACCTTGCTCATAGAACTCGAAAGTAGCAAGAAGGGATTCGCGGCAAGGGATCGACAGGCTGTCGTTTCTGGTCCATAGTGAGTCTTCGATCTCTGCGGCCATGAGACTCGATCCAAACACCCATGCGTACGTGATGGCGACGGCGTTTTTCACGTCGATCTGCTTCGCAATCGCCGCGATGAGCGTGATCGGACTCGCGATCCACCTCTTCGTTCCCGGCGCCAGCTAGCAGCCCGACCGGCAACGTCGCCGATGCTCCTTGGTCCGCGATCACGCGGCGCCAGAAGTCCGCGCTCGCCCTTGTCAAGGCTGCCAGCCTTGCCTACGGCCGATCGCGGCCTCTGGCTTGGTGCTCGCGACCCAGGAAGCGGGCAACGCCACCGGCCGGGCCGCCGCAGTCGCCAAAGCGTCCTCTTCGGGGCCTCTCCATGGGGCGCTGTCGCGCGGACCTCCTTATGCGAGGATCGTCAGGCAAATCGCCGGCGGAAAAGGGGAGCGAGCCATGGTCAAGATCACCGACAAGACCGACTACAGCCGCTTCGCGCGGCCAACGAGCGAAGACGAGGGTATGTGGCTCGACCACGTCGAGGTTCACCTCGTCACCCACCCGGTCGGGCAGGTCAAAGAGATGCACACCCACGACCCGCCGCAGGACCACGTGATCGTGATCCGTACCGGCCGGATGCGCTGGACGGTCGAGGATCAGAGCCTCGACGCCGGGCCGGGCGACGTGATCGTCACGCCGGCGGGGACCCCGCACTCCTATGAAGTCCTCGGCGACGAGCCGGCGCGCGTCGTCTGCGTCGACTCACCCCCGCTGCCCAAGCCCCAGGCTTAGCAGTGAGCGCCACGAGGAAGCTGACGATCGTCGGGCTTGGCGGCTCGCTGGCGAGGATCTCGAAGAGCAGGGCCGCCTTGCGCAAGGCGCTTGAAGGAGCCGAGGCCGCAGGAGCCCAGACGGTGCTGCTCGATCTCCGCGAGCTCGACCTGCCCATGTACAACCCCGACGACGACAAGCCGGGCGAGGCGGCGACGAGGGTGATCGAGTCCTGTTATGCAGCGGACGGGTTGATCTGGAGCAGCCCGCTCTACCAGGGAACGATCTCCGGTGCGCTCAAGAACGCGCTCGACTGGCTGCACCTGCTCGGTCCTCGGGAGCCTTCGTATCTGCACGACAAGGTGATCGGGCTGATCAGCGCCGCCGGCGGGACTCAGGGACTACAGGCGATCAACACGATGGAGTTCGCCACCCGAGCGCTCCGCGGCTGGGCTGTCCCCTACGTCGTCCCCGTCGCGTCGGCCGCAAGTGTCTTCGACGCCGAGGGCCGGATCCAGGATCAAGCGGTGGGCCTTCAACTGGAGACGCTCGGTCAGGAGGTCGTGCGCGTCGCGGAGCGGTTCGCGACGCACGAGTCACCCGACCACCAAGCCGAATGCGACGACGCCGCCGCGCGGGTCGCAGCAGCCGCCTAGTAAAAGCGTTTGCAAATTGGATATCTGGGGTACGAGCCCGCCGTGCGGAAGCGGCCCCTCGCGTACTTGGCAGCGTTGCTGGCCGCGGCACTCGTCGTCGGAGGCGCGGCCGCCGGGCCGAAGCCGGGCGGCGGCAAGGCACCCTCTTTCGGCTCTGACGTCGTCCTACCCGGTGGCCAGGGCGGGGAGCCCTCGCTCGCGATCGACACCTCTCCCACTGCCGGTCGCGGCAACATCTACGTCGGCGCGATCGGCGACTCGAACGGGCCGCTCGAGTGGCATTCGTACAACGGCGGCAAGACCTGGTCGCAGCCGGTCCCGTTCGATCTGAACGGCCCGCTGCGCGGCGGAGACGACGACATCGCTGTCAATACGAACGGCAATCTGCTTGCGGCCGATCTCAACGTCAGTTGGGCCTCGGTGCAGATCTCGACCGACCATGGCCAAAGCTTCGACGCCGGCACACAGACGGCGCCCGAGGACGACCGGCCGTGGCTGACCGCCGCAGGCCAGAACGTCTACGTCTTCTACCACGACTTCGTCGCCGAGGCACCCGTCGTGTGCACGTCCTTCGACGGAGGTCACACCTTCCCGGCCTGCAACCAGGCCTTCGGCGCCGATCCATCTGTCACGAACTGCGCCGAGAACACCGTCCCGGCGCGCGCGCTGACGGTCGACCCCACGAACTTTGCGCTGAGCTTCCTCTACTCGTGCTCGACCGCAGCGGAGAACGCGCAGCATCCGCCCTACGGGCCGCTCCATGACTACTACCTGGCTCAGTCGCTCGACGGCGGGCTGACCTGGACCACCTATCCCGTCTTCCAAGCGGACACCTCGAACGGCAAGGCGCCCAACTACGCCAACATCTTCGGGACGCTCGCAGTCGACTCGGCGGGCAACTACTACGCGCTCTTCGCCGGGACCGCCGACGACGGCACCCCGATTGCGAACCCATACCACGTCTACCTCGAGGTCTCGAAGGATCACGGGCACACGTGGAGCAGGCCGATCCAGGTCGACCACGACGCCAACGGCGCCGGAACGCACGTGCTGCCGCATCTCGCTGTGACCGCGCCGGGGAACGTGGACGTCGTCTGGTACGGGACGACCGCGACCGGCGAGCCAAACGGCGTCTGCGGGTCGCTCCTCTTGCAATCACCCTGCAACAACGGCTTCCCCGACTACACGGACCCAAAGGCTCCCGCCTGGAACGTCTACCTCGCCCAGTCGACGAACGCGCTCTCGGCGGCACCGACGTTCAGGCAGGTCGCCGCCAACCCGACCGCGACGCACTACGGCGAGATCTGCACAAACGGCCTCGTCTGCGGTTCCTCCGACCGCTCGCTGCTCGACTTCATCAGCGTCGGCGTCGACTGCAACGGCTTCGCGCACATCGCCTACGGCGGCAATACGAAACAGCAGGAGGCGGCCGGCCAGACGTTCGTGCACGTCGCGAACCAGACCGGCGGAACCGCGCTCGCCCCTCCGGCCGCCTGCGCGGCCCCGGTCCCCTAGTCCGCTTTCACGTCTTCGTTCGTCCGCGTATCCTCCGGCGCTGAGACCGAGAGGAGGAACCGATGGCAGGCGAGCCGGCGACTGAAGCCACACTCAACCCGGAAGCGACCCAGGCCTTCCAGGAGGGGCTGCGCGGACCGGTTCTGCGACCCGGCGATCCGGGCTACGACGATGCCCGCGCGCTCTGGAACGGGTTGATCGACCGTCGACCGGCGCTGATCGTGCAATGCAGCGGCGCAGCCGATGTCGTCGACGCCGTCAACTTCGCGCGCGAGCAGAACCTGCTCGTCTCGATCAAGGGCGGCGGCCACAACGTCGCCGGCAACGCAGTCAACGACGGCGGCCTGGTGATCGATCTCTCGCAGATGCGCGGCGTCCACGTCGATCCTTCGACGCAGACGGTGCGGGCACAGGGAGGCGCGACCTGGGGCGAGACGGATCGGGAGGCGCAGCTCTTCGGACTCGCCGTGCCCGGCGGGGTCGTCTCGACGACCGGAATCGCCGGCCTGACCCTGCACGGAGGGGTCGGCCACCTGCGCCGCAAGCTCGGGCTCTCGATCGACAGCCTCCGCTCGGTCGACATCGTCACCGCAGACGGTCAATTGCGAAAGGCGAGCGCAACCGAGAACGAGGACCTCTTCTGGGCCGTACGCGGCGCGGGCAGCAACTTCGGAGTCGTCACGTCGTTCGAGTTCCAGGCGCACCCGGTTGGCCCGATGGTGATGGTCGGCGCGGTCTTCTACCCGCAGGAGGAGGCGAGGGCAATCGTGCCCGCGTGGCGCGACTACGTGGTCTCGGCGCCCGAGGAGCTGAGCTCGATCGCGCTGTTCTGGAACGTTCCACCGCACGAGCCGTTTCCGCCCGAGCTCCACGGCAAGCCCGTCGTGGTCGTCGCCGGCGCTTACTCGGGATCGGTCGAAGACGGCGAGCCGGTCGTGCAGCCCTTGCGAGAGCTGGCGGAGCCGCTGATCGACCTGAGCGGCCCGTGGCCCTGGCTCGGCCTGCAGAGCGGTTTCGATGCGCTCTATCCCAAGGGAGCGTTCTACTACTGGAAATCGCGGGCCTTCGGAGAGCTGCCTGACGAGGCGATCGACGAGATCGCCGACTGGGCCGAACGCCGGCCGACGCCGCTTACCGACATCGTCATCTGGCACCACGGTGGCGCCATGAGCGAAGTCGACGAGGACGCGACCGCCTATGCCGGGCGCGACGTGCCCTTCCTCGTGACCGGAGAAGCGAGCTGGGACGACCGTTCGCTAAACGACGAGGCGATTGCCTGGGGGCGGGATTTCTGGGCCGCGATGGGGCGCCACTCGACCGGGGGCGTCTACCTGAATTTCCCCGGACTGGGCGAGGAGAAGGAGGCGCTGGTCAGGGCGGGCTACGGAGCGAACTACGACCGGCTCGCGGAGCTGAAGGCGAAGTACGACCCGGAGAACCTCTTCCGGATGAACATGAACATCGCGCCCGCGGGCTGAGGTTAGGCTCGGTGCGCTTCCTCTTCGGCGGTCCGCTCGGCCGTCGGGAGAGCCTCGAGGCGCTCGTCCGGAATCGGCTCGCCGCTCTCGATCGAGAGGCCGTAGGTTCCGGCGGCAAGCCGGGCCTCGGCGCGCTCGAGCGCGGCGAGCTGCTCGCGTAGACCGTCTGCCAGACCTTCGTCGAGCTCGTCCTGGTAGAGATCGGACGCGAGGTTTCCCGGGTCGATGTCGTCGGCCTCCTCGCCCGTGTCCGTGTGGGCGAGCCCGCCCAGCGCACGCTCGATCCGCTCGCGTTCCTGGGCCAGCAGCTCTCCTGCCCGCTCGGGATCCATCACGCCGCCACGTTAGCGTTTGCCGGGCGCGGCCAGACGGCTCGAGCGCGCGGGATCGTCGTGGCGAGCGCAAGCAGGTAGATCCCGACGGCCGCGGCGATGATCATCGAGCTGGGCGGCAAGGTCGGGAACGCGTAGCTCAGCGTGAGCCCGATCCAGATCGAGCCGACGGAGAAGAGGGCCGAGAGGAGCAGGCCTCGGTAGGGATTCGCAGTCAGCCTGTGCGCGGCGCCGGCGGGGGCGGCGAGCAGGCCAAGCAGGAGCAGCGCCCCGACGGCCTGGGTTGCCTGGGCCGCGACGAGTCCGAGTAGCGCAAGGAACCCGAGCCCCAGCACGCGGACCGGCACGCCTTGGGCGGCGGCGACGGCGTTGTCGAGGGAGGCGAAGAGCAGCGGCCGAGCGATCGCGAGCAGGATGGCGCAGGCCAGAACTGCGAGGACGACGGAGGTTCGGACGTCCGCCGCGCTGAGGCCGAAGATCGAGCCGAACAGAACGCGCACGCCGGCCGTGCCGTTGCCGGCGCTGTCCTGCGTCGTGAAGATCGTCAGAAAGAGGACGCCGAGACCGAGCGTCCAGGCGAACAGTGAGCCGATGGTGACGTCGTCCGCGCGGGCTTTGTCGCCGAGGAGGCCCATGACGATGCCGCCGAGGATCGTCGCCGCGAAGACGCCGGCGAGGATGTTGAGGCCGAGAACCGCGGCCGCAAGACCTCCGGTGAAGGCGACGTGGCTGAGGGCATCGCCGGCGAAGACCTGGGCGCGGAGAACCACGAAGTAGCCGACCAGTCCACAGGCGAGCCCGACGAAGCTGCCCGCGATCAGCGCGTTGCGCATGAACTCATGCGCGAACATCAGGCGGCCCTCAGCGCGAGCCGCGCGGTCGCTCGTCGCCGCCTCCCCAGCGCGCGGCCGAGACGGACGAGGACGTAGAGGCCGAAGGAGAGCGAGGTGATGTAGAAGCCGACGGGGTAGATCGAGAAGTAGGCGAGCGCGAGCCCGAGCCAGGTAACGGCGAGCGCGAGCGCGACCGACAGGGCGATCCCGAGCGCGGGTCGCGCAGTCAGCTGGTGGGCGGTCGCGGCCGGCGTGACCAGCAGGGCGAAGACGAGCAGCGCCCCGGTGATCTGGCTCGTCTCCGCCACCGACAGGCCCAGCACGAGCAGGAAGCCGAAGCCGAGGGCGCTGACGGGAACCCCGCCCGCGCGGGCGACGTCGGCGTCGACGGATGCGAAGAAGAGCGGCCGAGCCGCGATCGCGACCAGCCCGACGGCGGCGGCCGCGACCGCGAGCAGCACGACGACCTGCTGCGTCGTGATCCCCAGGAAGGTGCCGAAGAGGAGCGAGTCGAGGCCGTTGAGGACGCCGTGGTAGAGGGTGACGAAGAGGAACCCGAGCGCGAGCGCGAGCGCCTGGAGCGCGCCGATCGCGGCCGACTCCGCGCTGAGGCTTCTGCGCGAGCCTGCGATCCCGGCCAGTGCGAGCGCTCCGAGTCCGCAGAAGCCGAAGTAGCCGACGGCCAGCGGCAGGCCGGCGAGGCTGGCAGCGGCGGCGCCGGGAAAGGCGATCACCGAGAGCGTGTGTCCGGCGAAAGTCTGCCGGCGCAGGACCATGAACCAGCCGGTTACGCCGGCCATGACGGCCACGATCGTCCCCGCTGCGAGCGCGTTGACCATGAAGGGGTACGTGAAGAGCTGTTGGACGTCGGTGAGCGGGTTCCAGGAGAGCCCCTGGAAGACGGCGGCCTCAGGCATGACGGTCGCCATGGACGAATGGGGCCTCGGGCTGACCGACGACGACGAGCCGGCTGTCGGAGGCATGGAGGACCTCGATCGGCGCGCCGTAGAGGCGGCTGAGCGTCTCGCTCGTGATCACCTCTTCGGGAGCGCCCTCGATCGCGCCGCCGCCGGCGAGGTAGATGACGCGGTCGAGGTAGCCGATGATCGGGTTGATGTCGTGCGCGACGAGCAGCACGGCGACCTGCTCCTCTTCGCAGATGCGGCGCACGAGCGCGGCGACCGCGGCCTGGTTGGGCAGGTCGAGGCTGTCGAGCGGCTCGTCGAGCAGCAGCAGCCTCGGCCGCCGGACCAGCGCCTGGGCGATCAGCAGGCGTTGCTGCTCGCCGCCGGAGAGCTCGCCGATCGGCCGGCGGGCATAAGTGGTGGCGCCGACGAGCTCGATCACCTCCGCGACGCGGGCCGCGTCTCGCTTGCGACTCGGGCTACCCGGGAGTGGGATCCCCCAGCGGGTCCCGTCCAGTCCGAGCTGGACGAGGTCGACGCCGCGGATCCGCGTCCCGCTGTCAAAGCCGTGCCGCTGGGGCAAGTAGCCGATCCGGCCCTTGGCGACGCCGGGTTGCCGCCCCAGGACCGACGCCGTTCCCGCGGCCAGCGGCAAGAGACCGAGGATCGCCTTGATCAGCGTCGACTTGCCGGCCCCGTTCGGCCCCAGCACGGCGACGAAGGCCGCCTCAGCGACCGTCAGCGAGACGTCGCTCCAGATCGTACGGCCACGGAGGCGCACGGCCGCGCCGTCGAACGTGACCGCCGCGCCCTTTCTCGACCCAGTGTCCGGTCTCAGCGAAGTGGCCATCGCGGTCATCGGCCCGTCGCCTGCGCGAGTGCGACGGCGAACTCCTGCAGTTGGCGCGACTGCCAATCCTGGAAGCTGGCGGACGCCGGCACCAGGGTCTCGGTGATCGTGGCGACCGGGATGCCGCGCTTGCGGGCGGCGTCCGTGATCCGCTTGACGTCGGGGGTGCTGTTCTGACTGTTGAAGACCCAGACCTTGATCTGCTTTTGTCCGATCTGGCGGTCGATCGTCGTCTTGTCCCCGGCGGTCGGCTCGGTGCCCTCGCTGATCGCCTTGAGGAACGTCGGCGGCGTCAAGACCTTCAGCCCGAGCGCTTGCGCGAGCGGGGCGAACATGCTCTCCGAGGCGCCGACGGGCACGCCGCTGTACTTGTGCCTGATCGTCGCGATCAGCTGCTTGTACTGGGCGAGCCCCTTCGCCTCGAGGCGCGTCTTCTGCTGTGCGAAGTAGCCGGAGTCCTCCGGGTCGAGCTTGTCGTAGTCGCGGACAATCGAGTCGATCATCAGCTGCACGTCCGGCGGCGAGTACCAGCGGTGGGGGTTGCCGCCGGGCTTGATTCCGACGAGATCGCCGACGTTGAGGACGATTCGTCCCGAGATGGGGTTCGCCGCGATCAGCTTGTCCGCCCAGGGGTCGTAGCCGATGCCGTTCACGACCACCATCCGCGCACCCGCGATCGTGCGCGCGTCGGCGGCGGTCGGCTCGTAGTCGTGCGGGTCGGTCGCGGGATTCGTGATCACGCTGTTGACCTGAACCCTGTTGCCGCCTAGCTGTGACGCGATGCTGCCCCAGAAGTTCTCTGCGGCGACCACGTGCAGGACGCCGGTCGGCGCTGCCGCACTCGACTTCGACTGGCCGCCGCAGCCCGCGCCGACCGGCACCACGGCGAGCAGCCCGACGGCCACAACCCTTCCTATTCCAGCCATACGCTAACAATACTCATTCTCTCTACTATTTGCATTCGAGAGGCGCTACCATTAGCGCCATGACCGCGCAGACCGATTCTTGGGCCGCCGCGACGATCGCCTCGCTGCAGGCGAAGGGGCATCGAAACAGCGGCGCCCGCCGCGCCGTCGTCGAGTTGCTCGGGCGCCAGGATTGCTGCCTGACCGCCCAGGAGATCTTCGACCAGCTCCGAGCCGAGGGCCGCCGGGTCGGAATCGCGAGCGTCTACCGCGTGCTCGAGCAGCTGAGCAAGGACGGGTTCGTCCAGCGGATCGACATCGGCGCCGGCACGACCCGCTTCGAGCCGATCCACGCGGACGGAGAGCATCATCATCACCTCGTCTGCGACGACTGCGGCAAGGTCGAGGCCTTCGCCGACGACCAGCTCGAGCGCGCCCTGCACAAGGTCGAGGGCCGGACCGGCTATTCAGTCGCCGGCCACGACGTCGTCCTCCGGGGCGCTTGCAGGGACTGCGCCCCCGCGCGCTGACGGATCGAACCGACAGCCACTTAAGATCGAAGCCGTGGCGGACCGCCCGCTCACGCGAGGATCGGCTTCGCCGCTGCTCGGGCTGATCAGGCGGAGTCTCCGCGAGGCGATTCCGCAGCTTCGCCTCACCGACCCAGGCCTTGCCGCGCTGAGGCACGCCACACGTGCCGCGATTGTCATGCCCGCCGTCTTTGCCTTCGCCGACAAGGTGATCGGAGACCCGCAAACGGCGACGTTCGCTGCCTTCGGATCGTTCGCGATGCTGGTACTGGTCGACTTCACCGGTCCCATGCGCAGCCGGCTCGTCGCCTACCTGGGCCTTGCCGGCGCCGGCGCAGCGAACGTGGTCCTGGGGACGTTTTGTTCGCGGAACGCCTGGCTCGCCGCGGCAGCAATGGCCGTGGTCGGGTTCGCGATCCTCTTCTCCGGCGTGATCAACGGCTACTTCGCCGCGGCCGCGACCTCGGCGCTACTCACCTTCATCCTGCCGGTGACGCTGCCGGTCCCCTTCTCGGAGGTGCCGGCACGCCTGGAAGGCTGGGGCCTCGCGGCCGCGGCGGGAATTCTCGCGCAGATGCTGCTCTGGCCCGCCCGGCCCAGTGCCGGGTTCCAACGTCAAGCGGCGCGAGCCTGCGACGCCCTCGCCCAGCTCGCCGAAGCCGAAGGTGAGCGCGACCGTTCAGCGATCCCGTCCCGGCGACGGGAAGCTCAGAATGCGGTCAAGGGCCTCCTTCGAAGCTTCCGCGGCGCCCCACATCGACCGACCGGGCCGACAGGGCCGACCGCGGCGCTTGCCTCACTCGTCGACGAGCTCGACTGGCTCCTGTCGTTTCTGGCCCCTCCGGCTGATTTGACCCCGGTCCACGTCAGCGGCGAGGAAAACCCGGAGGCTCTGACCGCGACGGCCGGAGTTTTACGCGCGGCCGCGGCGACGCTGGCCGGCAGCGACGGGCGTCCGGACTTCCGCCGGCTCGACGAGGCGCGGGACGCCACGGTGGAGGAGCTCGCCCGACGAATCTCGGAAGCGCCCACGGCCGTGGACGAGGAGCAGCTTGGGTCCGCCCTCGAGCCGACGTTCCGGATCCGCGCGATCTCGTATTCCGCACGGCAGGTTGCGGGCTACGCGCTTCTGGCCAGCGGAAAGGCGGCGCCGGACCTCGACGACATGGACGTCGCGGGAGGGGATTTCGTCACCCGGCCGGCGCGGGCGGCACTGCAGGCGACCGAGCTCGCGGTCGAGCACACCGGCGCCGGATCGGTTTGGCTTCGGAACAGCCTTCGCGGCGCGGCTGGACTGACGATCGCCGTCTACGTCGCTCAGCGGACGGGCCTTCAGCATTCCTTCTGGGTCGTGCTCGGGACGCTTTCGGTGCTGCGCTCGAACGCCCTCGGCACCGGCTGGTCGGTGCTCAGCGCGCTCGCCGGAACCGCGGTGGGGATCCTCGTCGGCGCAGGCCTCGTGATCGCGATCGGCACCCATGAAGTCGTTCTCTGGGGAGTGCTGCCGGTTGCGGTTCTGCTCGCAGCCTACGCTCCCCAGGCGATCTCGTTCGCGGCCGGCCAGGCCGGCTTCACGGTCGTTCTCTTCGTGCTCTTCAGCATCATTCAGCCGACCGGCTGGAGGGTCGGGGTCGTTCGAATCGAGGACGTCGCGATCGGCTTCGCGATCAGCCTCGGGGTGGGACTGCTCTTCTGGCCGCGAGGCGCGGCTCAGTTGCTGCGCGACAATCTGGCTTCGGCCTACGGACGGAGCGCGGACTATGTTGCCGCCGCGGCCCGACAGGTGATCGATGGGCATGGCCAGGCCGCGTCGGCGGGACCGGCTCAGGCGGCCGCTGCCGCTGTCCACCAGCTCGACGACGCGTTCAGGCAGTACCTCGCCGAGCGGCATGCGGGACCTGCGAACCTGGAAAATGTCGGCGGCCTGGTTGCGGGTGCAGCACGGCTGCGTCGTGCCGCGCAGACACTCTCGGCTCTCGGTACGGATGACGACGCGGGGCTGGCGCCGTGCGGCGCGAACCTCAACGACGAGATTCAGGCCCTGCGGTCGTGGTACATCACGCTGGGCGATTCCTTCGCTCACTCCACGGAGATCCCGCCGCCGCATGTTCGCGACAGCCAAGGCCGTAGACGTCTGCTCGACTGCGTGCGCGTCGTCGTGGCGGGTGGCGACAGAACCAAGGTTCCGTCCGCGCTCAGGCTCTTGTGGGTGAGCCAGTACCTCGACAGCCTCTGGCGGCTCGAATCCCATCTCGGAAGAACCGCCGCCGAGGCATTGACGTCTACGCGCGAACCGGCGGGCTGAGCCGCCGCCAGGTCGCGCCTGCGATCAGTCCGAGGACCAGCGTCGGGACGATGTTCAGGAACCGGTAGACGAGCACCGCGGCGACGACCTCTGCGTTCGCGCCGCCGAAACCAACCAGCGCCGTCGTCAGCCCGACCTCGACGACGCCGAGCCCGCCTGGAGTGATCGGCAGCGAGCCGAGCAGCCGGGTGAGCGACCAGGCGGCGAACGCCTCGACGGCGCCGACCTCGCCCGCGGAAACGCCGAGGACGCGGAGCGAGACCAAAAAGAGAAGGAAGACCGTGAGCTGGCCGGCGAGCGTCGTCAGCGTCAGGGCGATCCAGCGGTGGCGAAGCAGGCCGACGGCTCTATTGCGGAAACGGACGAATGAATCCGCCGTCCAACCGACGGGTCCTCGCCTGAAGATCCCTAGGACCCAGTTGGCCAGGCGAATCGTTTCCCGCCCGATGAAATGCGCCAGCTTCGGCGTCGCCAGCGCGCCTGTAAACGCCGCGATTGCGACCACGAAGACGGTCAGACCGATCACCGCCACGGACTGCAGGAGCGCGTTCTGCTCCCGCTTGAGCGTCAGCAGCGCGAGCGCCACGGCGGGAAAGCCGAGCAGAACGAGCTGGTTCCAGATCCCCGTCAGCGCGGTCGCCAAGCCGACCGATCCTCCGCCGAACCCCCAAGCGCGCAGGATTGCGTAGGCGAGACCAACGCCGACCGCGGCCCCGCCCGGTGCGATGTAGGTGGAGGCCGTCGATGCCTGGGTAAGCACGAACGCCCGTCGAAAGCCGAGGCCGGGGAGGGCAACCATCCACGGCGGCGCGAAGGTGACGAGGTTCAAAAGCGTCGCCGCGACGAGCGCTGCGATCTGCGGCCAGGACAGCTGCTTGACCACGGACCAGACCTCGCCGTAATTGGCAATCCGGGGCAGCACGAAGACGAAGGTCGCGGCGACAACCGCGATCCCGATCCCGATCACGATCAGCTGCCGTCGCCGCGACTTATGACGACTCGGCGGGCGAGGAGCTACGACGTCGTCGTGAAGACTCCCGTCGATCAGGGGAGTGCCGTCTTGCCTGCCGGCAGCAGGCCGGACTCTCGTGCAGCCCGGATCGCTTGGGCGACACGGGCCAGCCGGGCTCCCTGCGCCCGGGCGACGAGCCGCGTCTCTTCGTCGGGCCCGTCCACGCTGTGCCCGCTCGTGAACGAGGCGCCGTACGGGTTCCCGCCGCCGTTGAAGACCTCGTGGACGGTGTAGCCGAGAGGCAGAACGATTGCGCCCCAGTGGTACAGAGTGTTGTTGAGGGCGAGGATCGTCGACTCCTGCCCGCCGTGGCTGGTCTGGGAGGACGTGAACGACGTCGCGACCTTGTCGATCAGCTTTCCCTGCTGCCAGAGCTCACCGGCGAGGTCGAGGAACACCTTCAGCTGCGCGGCGACGTTCCCGAATCGCGTGGGCGTGCCGAAAGCCAACCCGTCCGCCCATTCGAGATCCTCGATCCGCGCGACGGGCCCCTCGTCCACCTCGGAGCGGTGGCGGCCCCAGTACTGGTCGGCCGAGATCCGCAGCTCCTCACTCAGCTCCGCGACGGGCCGAAGGCGCACCTCGGCGCCTTCGCCTTCCGCGCCCTCGGCGACTGCCCGCGCCATCCCACGCACGTTGCCGGTGGCGCTGTAGTAGATGACTGCTACTCGAACCTGAAGGTCTGGCCCCGCCTCGCTCACGGTCCCGTCTCGTGCGTCGAGATCGCGAAGAGAGCCTCGTCGCTGCTCGCGAGCACGGCGTCGACCGAGTGCGCCTGCATCCATTCCCGGACGACGCCGGCGAGGTCCGGTAGGCCGAAGACACGGTTGGCGTGCGCGCGAACGATCACACCGTCCGCCTCGACCTCGGCCACAACGGCCGCGCAGCCGAGCCACTCCCCGAGAGATGCACCCTGGGAGGCGGGCAGCTCGAAGAGAAGATCCGCGTGTACGCGGTCGGGAAGGCGGGCCTGGTCCGGGTCGTCGAGCTCACGTCGGCTGGCATGGAGAAACATACTGCGCCGAGGTTCGCGCGTCGGTCCGTCGGTGTCTTCGCGGCCACCACCAAGCCGGCCTGGGGGCAGGCTGGCATCCGCGATAGCGGTCATCTGGG
>MNDB01000002.1 GCA_001914705.1 Actinobacteria bacterium 13_2_20CM_68_14
GGTCACAGGGACAGTCCCCGTTCGGGGACAGTCCCTTAAGAACGCTTGGACTCACTCTGAGCCGTCACAGGGACAGTCCCCGTTCGGGGACAGTCCCTACGGCGAGGCCCAGCGCAGAGCCGTCGAACAGGCGGGAGGCCCGCTCCTCCCCCACGCGCCCGCGTGTGAGCTCGTAGGCACCGTCCAGCAGCATCGGGCGCGTCGCCCGGTGGCCGTCGGAGGCGACGAGCGCCGCTAGCCCGTCGTCGACCAGGCGCCAGCCCTCGCGCTCCATCTCCGGGCTGTGGCGGCCCAGGAGGCTGCTCGCGTTGACCTGCAGCGGCCAGCCCCGCCCCGCCAGCTCGTCGGCCAGGCCGGGGTTCCGGAGGACCGCCTCTGTCCGCTCGGGGTGGGCGACGACCGGCGTCAGCCCGGCACGCTCGATCCACTCGCCGACATCGATGAAGGCGTCGGCCGCGCCGACGAACGGGATCTCGACCAGCACGTACGCGACCTGCTCCAGGACGTATCGCCGCGGGTCCTCGTCCAGGAAGGCACGCATCGGTGTCAGCTCAAAGCCGAGGCGAAGCTCGAGCGGCGCCCGCTCGCGGAGCTCGGCGAAAGCCTTGCGGATCCGGCGCTCGCGTTCCTCGGTCAGCGGCAACGCCGGCGAGACGTGCGGCGTTGCGTAGAGCAGCCCGGTCCCGTGCTCGAACGCGTCGCGTGCGAGTGCCAGTCCCTCGGACACGTTCTGGACGCCGTCATCACCCGAAGGGACGACGTGAGAGTGGATATCGACGAAGCGGGGCTCCACCCCGCCACCGTAGCTACTCGGCCCGTAGATACAGCTGGAGTGCCGGAGCGACGGTGCGCAGCTCGCGCAGAGCCCGTGACTCGAGCTGGCGGACGCGCTCGCGCGTGATGCCGAGCGAGGCGCCGACCTCTTCCAGCGTCTGCGGAACCTCGCCGTCGAGCCCGAAGCGCCGGGCCAGGACGAGCCGCATCCGCGGATTCAAGACATCGAGCGCGTCGCCGAGCTCGACCGCGCGGAGATTGTCCGCCGTCGTCACATCGGGTCGATCGAGCTTCGTGTCCTCGATCAGGTCGCCGTACAAACTCTCGCCGTCGCCGACGGGCGTCTCGAGGCTGACCGGGTCCTCGACGAGGTCGAGCAGCTCGCTGACGCGCTCCGGCGTCAGCCCGGCCTCCGTGGCGATCTCGTCGACCACCGGCTCGCGGTTCAGCTTCTGCGCGAGCACACGGCGTGCGCGCATCACCTTGCGAACCTGCTCGGCCACGTGGACGGGCAGCCGGATCGTGCGGCCCTGGTCGGCAAGCGCGCGAGTGATCGCCTGCCTGATCCACCAGGTCGCGTACGTCGAAAGCTTGTAGCCCATCGTCCAGTCGAACTTCTCGACGGCCCGGATCAGGCCGAGATTGCCCTCCTGAATCAGGTCGAGGAGCGGGACGCCGGCCCTGGTGTAGTTCCGCGTGATCGACATCACTAGGCGGAGGTTGTGCTCGATCAGCTTGCGCTTCGCATCTTCGTCGCCCTCGTCCTTGCGCCGCGCGAGCTCGCGCTCCTCCGGCGGTGTCAGCAGCCGGCCGTCGCCGATCTGGCGGACGTACAGCTTGAGTGGATCCTGAGTTGGAGCCGCGGCCTCTTTGACGTCGTCTTCGTCGACGTCGGCGGCGTCCTGTACGAGCTCCAGCTTTGGCTCGAGGACCGGCTCGGGGAGCGAATCTGGAAGCGGCCGCTGCTCCATCGTGTTTGAGCTATCGGCCTCGCGGAGAAGCGTCTTGATCTTGTCAACCCCCCGACCGAGGGAGCGAGGTTTTGCGTTTGTAACCGACGCGCAAAGTCATGACTAACTCGTGCATCAAGCCCGCGTCAAAGGCTTAAGGAAGACCGTCCGTCTGGCTAGGAAGATCGTCCGTTTGGGGTCCTACACTCATTGATATGTGCGGAATCGCCGGATATAGCCTCACTGCCTCGAGCCCGCTCGAGCGGACGCTCGCGGCTCAGGCTCTCCTGGCGGGAATCGCCGAGCGCGGCGCCGACGCCGTCGGTTACGCCCACCGCACACCCGGCGAGGGCGTGTCGGTGCACAAGCAGCGTTCGGGCGCGAGCGCGCTGCTCGACGAGATCACCGTTCCGCAGAGTGCGACCGAACTCCTGGTCCATGTCCGGGACTACACGAAGGGCCATCCGACCGTCGCGGCAAACAATCACCCGATCCGCCACGGCGCGGTCATTGGCATCCACAACGGGGTCATTCTCAACGACGACGAGTTGCTCGCCGATCACGACTGTGCGCGGCGAGAGCCCGGAATGACGGTCGACTCCGAGGCGATCTTCGCCGTCGCCGCCCACTCCGAGGGCGCCGCCGAGGCGCTCGGGGCTCTCCGCGGCTCGATGGCGACCGCCTGGATCGACGAGCGGCGCGAGAACTCGATCTCTGTCGCGCGCGGCGTCGGCCGCCCGGTCTGGCTTGGCGCCGGCGACGACGGCGTGTTCTTCGCCTCGACGAAGCTCGGGCTCGAGGTCGTGGAGCGCTTCCTCGGCGTGAAGCTGGAGATGGACGAGCTCGAGGAAGGCACCCTCGTCCAGCTCGAGCTCGGTCGTGAGACGAGTCGAACGCGATTCAACCCCGACCGGCGCTTCGAGGATGCACCACTCCCGGCCGTGCGTGCTCCGAGGGAAGCTGCGCTCTGTCTGAAGCGGCTCGCGGTACTGGCCGCGGCGGCACACTAAGGCGCTAGCTGATCGTCCCGTCGGCGGCCACGTCGACGTCGGCCTCGCGTAGCCGCTCCCGCACAAGGAACTGGAACGTCGACCAGGCCCCGCGCCTGGCGTCGAACATCCGATAGATCTGCCACTCGGTGAGCATGGCGTCGTCGGCCTTGCGCGCCGTGGTCCAGTCCGCGAACTTCGGCAGACGGCCGAGCTTCTTCGAGAGGCTGACTGCCTGGTCGAGCGCCCGCTCCAGCCGCTCCTCTCCCACCGGCACATCGAAGCCCGCCTCGCGCAGCGCGTTCGTGAGCGAGCCGAAGGTATGCCAATAGAGCGACTTCGAAGGCAGCTTGCCGCGATGCTCGTCGATGTCTCGCGCCGTCGGCACACGCCCGAGCTCCTTCCCCAGCTCCTGGAGCAGGGCGAGCAGCTCCTCGCGCGTGGCGAAGCGGCGCGGCACGAGCCCGGCCTTGCGCTTGGCACGGTTCCAGCTGCCGAAGTGCTCGATCACCGTCTGTGGATGCACGGTCGTCTTCGAGTCGGCCGCGAACTCCCGCATCGTCGGCGAGCGCCCCAGCCGCTCTGCGGATTGCTTCAGCTCGGCGAGGATCTGCTCGTCGGTGTAGCGCTTGCGGATCCCGGCCTGGAACTCGGCAAGCGCCTCGCGGTCGATGTCCGCGACCGCCCTGTAGACGGACTTGCGGGGCATTGCTGCAAGTCAGAATAGAGCATTTGCGCGCATCTGCAAGTACGCGCCTCTTTCGCTGAACTTTCCCAGCGAGAGGCGGTTACAGCGCGACGGCGGCTTCGCGTTCCGGTGCGGTCTGGCTCGCCTCGACCGGCAGGATCCGCTCGAGCGCCGCGACACACCGCGGGCAGAACTGGCTGCCTGCCGCCTGCCGGAGTTCTTCGAGGGCTTCCCTCACCGGCCTGGCTGCTCTGTAGTTGCGCGTCGTCAGCATCGAGTCGAGCGCGTCGGCTACATGGATGATCCGGGCACCGAGCGGGATCTCCTCGCCCCTGAGCCGATCGGGATACCCCGCGCCGTCGAAGCGCTCGTGGTGGTGGCGGATTGCCGGGACGGCGTCGTTCAGGAAGCCGAGCCGGTCGATGATGCGTGCGCCCTCGTCCGCGTGCTTCTGCATCAGCGTCCACTCGGAGTCGGTCAGGCTGGCCGGCTTCAGCAAGATCGCGTCTGGAATTGCCAGCTTGCCAATGTCGTGGAAGAGCGCGGCATGCCCGAGCAGGTCGAGCTCCGCCTGCGAGAGACCGAGCTCGCGGCCGATCGCCAGCGCGAGCTGCTGGACGCGGCGCGAGTGACCGGCCGTGTAGGCGTCGCGGGCATCGACGGTCGCCGACAGCGACTCCATCGCGGCGGTCGAGCGCTCCTTGAGCAGCCGGTTTGCCTGCTCCAGGGAAACGTTCTGGGTCTGAATCGTCTCGGCGGCCGCACGTAGCTTCTGCGCGCTCTTCTGGGTGTGCCTGAGGTAGGCCTCCTGGGTCTTCCGCATCAGGAACAGCGGCACCGCGAAGACGGCGAACGCCCAGAGATGCGCTGACTCGTAGCCGAGGAAGATGACGCCGGCTATGAAGCCGTAGACGAGGTAGTGAGGGACGAGCCAGGCGAAGCGCTCCTGAAACGCACGCGACCAGCGCTCGTGGCCCTCGACGGCCGTGGCGAGGCTGACGAGACCCATGTTGACCCCGAAGTAGGCGAAACCCGCGGCTACGCCGGCGACGATCGTCAGGATGCGGCCGGGGTCTCCCTGGACGTCGAGGTGGTGCAGTGAGAACGCCCCCACGGCCGCCAGCGAAGCGAGCGACAGGGCGCCGATGTTGAAGAGGACATGGTGCAGCGACTGCCGCCGAGCGCTCCACTCGACCGCCGCAGTCGTGAGCGCCAGCGCGAGCGCCGCCCGAGGGCCAAAAAGGGCCGCACCGGCGATCGCCCCCACCGCGCTAACGGAGATCGATCCGAGATCGAGCTCGAGCGCGAGGGCTTGACCCGCTCCGACGAGGGCGATGATCGCGATCAGTCCGCTCACGTCGTGACTGGTGCCGAAGACGAGGCCGGCGACGCCGGCCGCACTGCCGACCAGGCCGACCAGACCGACGACCGTGGCGAGGCGCTTCGAGAGCGAGAAGAAGGTCGGGCCGTGGACGGCATGTGGCCGGGGATGGCGACGCTCCTCCGCGGGGTGCGCCTCGATCGAACCCGGCAGCGGCGTGCGGTGCTCGCCATCGTCGGGAACGGCGACGAGCGGGGTCGAGCGTGTCTCTGGCACCACGAGCGGCTCCGAGCTTGCGTCGAGGACGCGGTTCCGGCCCTGCAGCTTGGCCCTGTAGACGGCGAGGTCGGCCTGATGGATCAACTCGTTCGCGTCGGCGCCGTCGCGTGGGAAGGCGGCGACACCGATCGAGACGGTCGCGCGAATCGGCTCGCTCGAGGTCTCAACGTCGATGGACGAGGCGGCGACTGCGCGCCGGATCCGTTCCGCGATCTCGAAGGCCTGTTCCGGCGGCGTCTCGGGCAGGAGGATCGCGAACTCCTCACCGCCGAAGCGGGCAGGCACGTCGTAGTGGCGCAACTGCGTCCGGAAGGTCTCGGCGATTCCCTTGAGCACGGCGTCGCCGGCGAGGTGGCCGTAGGTGTTGTTGATGTCGCGGAGGAGGTCGAGGTCAGCCATGATCAGCGTCATCGGCCGCTCGAACCGCTGCGAGCGCGCAAGCTCCTCCGCCAGCGTCGCCGCGAAGTAACGGGCGTTGAAGAGGCCGGTCTTGGGGTCGACGCGCGCCTCCTCCTGCAGCTGTGGGACGCTCAGCGAGCGGTGGATCAGCAGCAGCGGCGCGACCGCGAAGGGCAGCAGCCATGGGTTGAGATCCCAGAAGGTGCCGATCCCGACGCCGAGGGCAGCGAGCACGAGGTCGGTTGAGAGGCTCTCGAACGAGAAGATGCCGAGCTCCCTGAACGAGTGGCTGTAGAAGAAGTGCAGCATCGGCGCAAGCAGGATGTGATTGACGGCCACGCAGACCGCCGCCGCGGCCATCCCGGCGAGCGCGAGGCGAAGGTCGTGGTTCGGGAGCAGGTGGTCGGCGCCGGCCGTTGCGTGGAAGGCCGCCCAGGCGGCAAGCAGTGAAATCGTCCAGTTACAGATGTTGAAGGTCTGGCTGTACCAAGCGTTCCGATTCTTCAGCCATTCCGGAACGTGCTGGATCACCCCGATCAGTGCGACCAGCTCCGGCGGGAGCAGCATCACCGCTGGGATCAGGAAGACGACAGTCGTGTGGTACGACTGATTCCGCGGCGTCCGCACGACGAAGAGCTGCGCCACCGCGGCAGCCGAGCCGAGGATGATGAACGTCGCCCAGCTGTGCGTGCCGGCTTTCAGGTGTGGCAGCAGCGGAACCGTGGCGGCGGCCGCGACGACGCCGATGACGAAGAAGTAGATCGTCGCCCGGATCGGCGGCTTCTTCTCGGCGCCGTGCTCGTCGATCGTGCCCGGCACCTCGGGGAGGACGATGCTTCCGGGAACAGCGCTCACTAGCCCGCTCTCCGAGGAAACGTCGGCGGCATCCCCAACGCTGTCGAGGGACCAGCCGGGATAAACGGTCGCGCGAGTGAATCGCGCGCCGTCTCAGCCGGCGTCGCAAGCGACGCCCCAGGACCGGCCGGGATGAGACGAGCCAGGATGAAGGGTCGCGCCGGCGAAGCGCACGAGCTCTTCGACGGCCTGCGCGATTCCTCGGTCGGGTCGATCGACCGCACGCTGCGCGGGTCGTCCTGAGAAGACCCACCAAGCGAATGCCGCTCAGCGCTCATGCCTTGCCGTCTCCTTTCCGCCCTCGGGCGGTGCCGCGATTACAGAGGCCGGCGTGCCTCGCACGACTACGCCGCAGTTCGTCCACTACAAGGCAAGCTACGGGGCGCCCAACTGGGGGACATCCCCCTTTTTCGGGACAGCAGGAAGATCCCCCGATTGAGGGAGGGGCGCGAATTCGTGGTCTTCGGTCAACGGGCACCGCGCTCAGATAGCGTCTCCGGGCCTTGCGAACCCGCTTTCCTCTGCGGTTGGAGATCCTCTTGGCCCGCGCCACAGGGGGCCTCTCGCGGCTTGCCGGCACCGGTGGCGGCACGACCGTGCCCGGGAAGCTGCTCTGGAAGCTCGATCCGTCGGCGGTCGATGAGCTCGCCCGCCGGCTTCCGCTCGGCTCCGCGCTCGTCTCGGCGACGAACGGCAAGACGACGACAGCGGCGATGGCCGCGGGAATTCTGAGAGGGAAGTTGAGGCTCGCACACAACAGCTCCGGTGCGAACCTCGTCTCCGGGGTTGCGTCGACCCTCCTCGCCGCCCGAGACGCGGAGCTCGGCCTCCTCGAGGTCGACGAGGCGGCGCTGCCCGAGGTGGCTCGGCGGCTCCGGCCGCGGGCGGTCTGCCTCGGCAACCTGTTCCGCGACCAGCTCGATCGCTACGGCGAGCTCGAGCTCGTGGCCGGCCGCTGGCGGGCGGCTGTGCAGGAGCTGCCTACCGATTCGGCGCTCGTCGTCAACGGCGACGATCCCCAGGTCGGAGACCTGGGCCGGGAGCGCGGGCCGGGGACACGGACCGTGTTCGGGGTCGACGATCCGCGTCAGGCTCACCCCGCCCTCCAGCACGCCGCGGATTCAAAGTGGTGCATCCGCTGCGGCACGGCCTACGAGTACGCGGCGGCGTACATCGGCCACCTCGGCGACTACCGCTGCCCGGCCTGCGGCCATGCCCGCCCTCCGCTCGACGTCGTCGCCCGCGAGATCGAGCTCGGCGGGATCGAGCGCGTCTCGTTCGACCTGGTCACCCCCGACGGATCGCGGCGCGTCCAGCTCCGCGTCCCCGGGCTCTACAACGTCTACAACGCGCTCGGTGCAGCCTCCCTCGCGCGGGCGCTGGGTGCCTCCCTCGACGAGATCCATCACGGGCTGGAGGCATTCCACGCCGCCTTCGGCCGCTTCGAGCGGATCGAGCTGGACGGCAAGTCGCTGCTCGTGCTGCTGATCAAGAACCCGGCCGGCGCGAACGAGGCGATCCGGACGCTGCTCGCGGGCGAGCCGCCGACACTGGTCCTCGTCGCGCTCAACGACGCGACGGCTGACGGGAAGGACGTGTCCTGGATCTGGGACGTCGACTTCGAGCCCCTCCTCCCCGCGCTCGAGCGGCTCGTGGCCACCGGCGACCGGGCCGCCGAGCTCGCGCTTCGCTTTAAGTACGGCGGCTTCGACGAGCAGGCGATCGAGGTCGTGCCGGAGCTCGAAGCCGCGCTCGATCGCGCGCTCGAGCTGACGCCCGCGGGGGACGAGCTGATTGCGCTCCCGACGTACACGGCGATGCTCGCGCTGCGGGACATCGTCGCCCGGCGCGGCTTCGTGCGCGGAGTCGGCGGTGTTGCCCGCCCCATCTCCTTCGGCTGCGTCTTCGTAGGAGGAGTCGCTCCACGAAATGTCAGCCCACGAAACGTCCGCCGAGCTGAGGCTGTCGGCCCAGCTGACGTCGCTCCAGGAGATGTCGGCCCAGGAAACGGCCGCGAGCGCGGAGTCGCCCCAGGAGACGTCGCTCCAAGAGACTGCGTCCCACGAAACGCTCGCCTTGGCGGTGTCCGACCAGCTGACCGCGTTGAAAACCGGGACGCTGCCGCCCGCAGGATCTGCGGTCAGGAACTGGTCCAGCGCCTTGTTCGGGTTCGGAGCGTTGGTCGCCGTCACGGATCTGACCGCGTTCACCTCGCCGAGGCCGAGCGAGCCCGGGATCGCCGACGGAGTCGGCCGAGCCGTCGCCATCAGCGCGCCCTTGATCTGGTCCGGGCCCCAAGCCGGGTTGCGGGCGATGATCTGCGCCGCGATTCCAGCCACGATTGGTGCCGCGAACGACGTGCCCGAGAGCTGGATGTAGCCCGGCGAGACGATGTTGCTCGCCTTCTGCGACGCGAGCGTCGAGGTCATCGGAATCGGACCGACCATGTAGCGCCCGTCGGCCGCGACCTCCGGCTTCCGGAAGCCGTCGTTCGTGTAGCCGTAAGCCGACCAGAACGGCGCCGTGTCGTCCTTCGGATTCGGATTGCCGTCCATGTCGGCCGCGCCGACAGTGATCACGAACGGGTCGTTGCCGGGTGCGTAGGGAACGCCGCTGGGGCCGTTCGGGAGGCCGTAGTTGCCGGCCGCCGCGACGACCGTGACGCCGCTGAACCACAGCTTCTCGACCGCCTTGTCGAGCGGATCGTGCGTGAAGCTGCTCGAGTTGGACGCGTGCAGCGAAAAGTTCGCGACCTTGATGTTGTACTTGTCCTTGTTCGCGAGGATCCACTGCGCCGCCGCGATCACGTCGCTCGTCCGCGCCGTGCCCGTGTCGTCCATGACGTCGAGCGAGACGATGTTCGAGCGAGGCGAAGCGCCCGCGTAGCCAGGAGCCTGGCCCGCCGCGATCCCGGCAACGAACGTGCCGTGCCCGCGACCGTCGCCCGGTGAGTTGTTCGGCAGCGTCGTCAGGTTGACCGACTGGATCACCCTGCCGCCGAAGTCAGCCACCTTGGACGCGTCGACGCCGGAGTCGACGACCGCGATCGTCGGCGCCGTCAGATCGGACTGCGTCTTGGTGGAGTTGGGTGCCACCGGTGCGTTCCAGAGCTTGTCGATGCCGGTGTTCGGAACCCAGAGCTGCTTGGACGTATAGGTCGACCCCGTCGGATGAGCCGGTGCGTCGGGCGTGATCGTCAGGCCCGGGATCTTCGCGAGCTGCGCAAGCCGGTTCGCGCGGAGATCGAGCGAGATGCCGTCGATCAACCCGAGCTTACGGTCGACGCTGCCGAGCGTCATGTCGAGAATCTGGCTCTTCGGCAGTTCGCCGCCGTTGGACGTCACGATCACGTGGATCGTCTTATTCGGATGCTTGTCGGCTTGAATGAGCATGCCCGGCGAGACGTACGTCTGCTGGGTCGAATCACCCGTACTGCCGTTGCTGCCGGCGCTCGCGGCCAGGGGAATCCCAAGCACGAGCACGGCCGCCATCATCGTGACGAGGCCGCGTCCACCCTTGCCCCAAAGCGCGTTCGAGCGCGAATCGTCGCTGTTACCTGTCCCCCAGAGCGCACTCGAGCGGGTCTGGCCAGCAGGTCTTCCGTTCCTCAGCATTGCCATCCTTCCTCTCACCCGCCGCAGCGGGTCCGCATTTGCCGCAGAAAGCGCAACGCTCCTCAGCGCCGCGCAGATCGAACCTGGCGCAACGTATTTGCCGCTCGGAGGCACGACATCCCCCGCCTGGGTGAGGGGCGGGTCGGTTCCCCCGTCCGGGTGATCAAGGCTCAGGCGCTACCGTTCGGCCGTGCAGCCACTCCTTATCGGCCACCTGTTCCCGGATTACCTCAACATCTACGCGGATCGCGGCAACATCGCCGTGCTGGGGCGCCGGGCCGCCTGGCGGGGCTATCAGCTGGAGGTTCGGGCACTCGGCGCAGGCGCCGAGATCCGGCCCGGTGAGCACGATCTCTTCTACGTCGGCGGTGGCCAGGATCGCGAGCAGGAGCTGATCGCGCCCGAGCTCGCCGCGCTTGGGCCGGCGCTACGCGAGGCATTTGAGGCTGGCGCCGTCTTCCTGGCCGTCTGCGGCGGATATCAACTGCTCGGCCGTTCCTACCGTGACCAGAGCGGCGACGAACTGCCGGGCATCGGCCTGCTGCCACTACACACGGTCGCGGGCTCGGAGAGGATGATCGGCGACGTTCTCCTCGAATGCGAGCTCGAACCGGGCTGGAAAGAGACGCTCGTCGGCTTCGAGAATCACGCCGGCCGGACGATCCTCGACCCCGGCGCCGAGCCGCTCGGTCGAGTCGTCGCCGGTTTCGGCAACGACGGAGAGAGCGGCTACGAGGGTTGCCGCCTGGGCCGCGCGATCGGCACCTACCTCCACGGACCGTTGCTGCCACGCAACCCGTGGCTCGCCGACTGGTTGCTCGCGCAGGCGATCGCCCACCGTACGGGAGATCTCCCCGCATTCGAGCCGCTCCCTGACGAGCTCGAAACCCAGGCCCACGCAGTCTCCGCCCGCCGAGCGGAAACCCGTGGCGGCCGCTTCTAGGCTTCCGGGCCCGCCGGCCGCCGCCCGGCACGCCCACGGCTCACTGCGGAGCCATGGCCCGGGTCCAACCCCCGCCCTTTATTTGGGTGGGGCCGCGCCCTCCGCCCTCGGCGGATGACGATATCGGCCAACTCCGCGCTTGTCTGGAACGTCCTGGCGCCGAGTTCGTGACATTTCCAGACGACCGTTGAGCGGAGCCGAGCGGGACGAGGCCGACGCGGCCAGCTGAGCCGCCTATCGTGCCCAGAGAGCTCCTAGGTAAGCCGCGGGGTCACCGGGCCGCCAGCGCTGGACGAAGCGCTGGATCGGAGGATGCAGGACGACGTCGTCGAGGTCGTCGAGACCGAACAGTTGGCCGCGAAGCTCTGCACGGGAGAGATCGAGTCGACGATCGCGACCGGGCCCTCAACCGCCACCTCCTCGCCGATTCCGAGCTCCTCCCAGAGCTCTCGGTGCAGGGCATCGACCAGGCTCTCCCCCGTGTTCACGCCCCCGCCCGGCAGCAGCCAGTACTCCTTGCCGGGCTTCTCGTGGCGGCAGAGCAGCACCCGGTCGTTCCAGCGCAGCAGCGCCGAGACGCGGATCCGGGGCTCAGCCCCCACGACCCTCGGACCGACGGTCGGTCATCGCGCGCGGGAGGACCCGAAGCCGCGAACGCCCCGCTCGCTATGGGGCAGCTCCTCGGTCTCGACGAGCTCGAGCTGCGGCACCTCGAGCACGACGAGCTGGGCGATCCTCATTCCCGGCTCGACGACGAACGTTTCCGCGCGATCGGTGTTCAGCAGCACGACCCGGACCTCGCCGCGGTAGCCGGAGTCGATCAGGCCCGGCGCATTGACC
>MNDB01000040.1 GCA_001914705.1 Actinobacteria bacterium 13_2_20CM_68_14
TCCGGATCGCCTCGAGCCGCGACGGCGAAAAAATTCGGATCGCCTTCTCGGACACAGGGCCCGGGATCCCGCTCGAGCTCCAGCAGCGCATCTTCGACCCGTTCTTCACGACGAAGGAGGTCGGGACGGGAACCGGTCTCGGCCTGTCGATCACCTACAGCATCCTCAAGGAGTACGGGGGCGAGATCTCCGTCGACAGCCGGCCGGGCAAGGGCGCCACGTTCCTCGTCGAGCTGCCGTTCACGGACGAAGAGCCGCCTCAGGAGGCCCTGCTATGAGTGCGAGGATCCTCCTGGTCGACGATGACAAGGCGCTGCTCGACGCGCTCCCCGAGGCGCTGCAGCTGCGGATGAACGGGATCGAGATCGATACGTCCGAAACGGCAATCGAGGCGCTCGAGCGGATCCGGGACACCGACTACGACGCGATCGTCAGCGACATCAAGATGCCGGGCATGGACGGGCTCGCGCTCCTACACGAGATCCGGGAGCTCCGCCCGACAACGCCGACGCTGATGATCACCGGCCACGGTGAACGCGATCTCGCCGTCCAGGCGCTGCGCGGCGGCGCCTACGACTTCGTCCAGAAGCCGATCGACCGCGACTACTTCGTCGCCTCGCTCGAGCGCGCGATCCAGCTGCGCCGGCTCGACCGCGAGGTCGAGCAGCAGCGGCTGGCGCTCGAACGCCATGCGCGCGTGCTCGAGCACGTCGACGACGGCGTCTTTCTCATCGACGACGGGGGCGTGATCCGGCACTGGAACCCGGCAGCACACGCGATCACCGGCGTCCCCGCCGACCAAGCGCTCGAACGGAAAGCCGCGGAGACGCTGCCGGGCTGGGAGGTCGTGGCCCCGCTGATCCCGGTCGCGAGCATGCCGGGGCCGGGGAGCCTCGAGGCCAAGGTCGTGCCGCTCGAGCTCGACGGACGCGAGCTCTGGCTCTCGATCTCCGGCGTCACCTTCAGCGACGGGATTGTCTACGCCTTCCGCAGCCTGACGGAGGAGCGCGCCTTGGACGAGCTCAAGGGCGAGTTCATCGCGACCGTCTCGCACGAGCTGCGAACGCCGCTCGCCGCGATCTACGGCTCAGCCCAGACCCTGCTTCGCGAGGACGTCGAGTTCGAGGAGTCCGACAAGAAGCGCCTCCTCGACGTGATCGCCCACGAGTCCGAGCGCCTGAGCCGGATCGCCGACGACATCCTCTTTGCGAACAAGCTCGACTCGGGGCAGCTCGCCCTCGGCGAGAACGGAATCGACCTCCGTGCGCTCGCACGGGACGTGGTCGAGGAGATGCGCGGCTGCTTTGCCGCACGGGAGGACATCTCGTTCGAGCTGACAGTCCCCGATGCGCTCGACTCGGTCGCCGGGGATCCGGACCGGCTGCGGCAGGTGCTGATCAACCTGATCGACAATGCGGTCAAGTACTCCCCCGACGGCGGTCGCGTCGAGGTGGCGGTCGAGTCGCGCGACGGCGGCGTCCGCATCGCCGTCCGCGATGAAGGGATCGGCATCGCGCCGCTCGAGCAGCGGCGGATCTTCGGCAAGTTCTATCGCGTCGACCCTGGACTGGCTCGCGGTGTCGGCGGCACCGGGCTCGGCCTCTACATCTGCCGGGAACTCGTCCGGCGGATGGATGGACGCCTCTCGGTCAGCTCGGAGGAAGGCAAGGGCTCAACGTTCGCCGTCGACCTGCCCGTGGCCACAGCCGCGGGCAAAGATGCCGCCGCCGTGGCGCAGACCGCCTAACCAGGACGCATAGCATCGGCCCAATGGCTGCGCCGATCCGGGTCGGAGTCTGCTCGTGGGCGGACGAGACGCTGACGAAGGTCTGGTACCCGAAGGGCGTCAAGTCCGGGGAGGACCGCCTGCGCTACTACGCCGAGCGCTTTGACGTCGTCGAGGCAAACTCCACCTACTACCGCCTGCCGGACCCGGCGATGGTCGAGAACTGGGCCGAACGGACGCCGCCCGGCTTCACGATGCACGTCAAGGCCTTCGGCGTCATGACCCGGCATCCGGTCAAGGTCGACCAGCTCCCGACCGACCTCCGCGACGTCCCAACCGATGCCCGCAGCCGCGTCGACCGGCCGCCGCGCGAGTACCGAGCCGAGCTGTTCCGCCGCTTTCGCGAGGCGCTCGAGCCGCTGCGCTCGGCCGGAAAGCTCGGGGGGATCTTGATGCAGTTCCCGCCTTACGTCGTCTACAGGCCGCAGTCGCTCGAGTACCTGGAGTGGTCGCAGGAACAGCTCCCTGGCGAGGAGATGCTGGTCGAGTTTCGCCACGCGAGCTGGCTCGACGAGGAGAACCGCGCCCACACGCTTCGCTTCCTCGAGGAGCACGGGATGACCTACGTCGTCGTCGACGCGCCGCAGACCGGTGGCAAGAACGTCCTCCCCACCGTCGCCGCCGCCACGAACGACACGGCCTACGTCCGCTTTCACGGCCGCAACGCCCAGACCTGGAACAAGCGGACGGGAAGCGCGGCCGAGCGCTTCGACTACCTCTATTCCGAGGACGAGCTACGCGAGTGGGTGCCGCGGCTGCAGGAGCTCGCAGGCGAGACGCAGACCGTCTACGCGATGTTCAACAACAACGGCCGCTCGGCGATGCCGTCGCCCGCGCTGCCCGAGGCGATCGAGAACGAGAAGGACGGTTTCGTTGCCCAGGCGCCCACGAACGCCCAGATGCTGAAGCGGCTTTTGTAGCAGTAGCCAGGGCTATCATCGCTGGGGCAACGGGTCTCGAGGAAAGGGGGCGACATGCCAGAGCGGGTTCTGATGCGGCTCCCACAGGGCGTCGTCCTGGTCGATTCGGAGCTGCGGATCGACCATGCGAATCCGGCGGCCGAGCGGCTGCTCGGGGTGGGGTCACCGGGCGACCCACTGCCCGAGCCGTGGCCGGAGTTCTCGCTCCGAGACCTCGCGGCGAGGCTTTTCGGCCCCGATCCCCCGACGGGCGGCACGCTTGTCGAGACCGACCACCATTTCTTCTGGGTCGAAGGGGTTCCGGCGTCTACAGCCGAAACCGCGATCCTGATCGTCGACGACGTCACCGAACGCGAGCGCGCACGCCAGAGCGAGCGCGAGTTCGTCGAGAACGCCGCGCACGAGCTGCGCACGCCGCTGACGGCCATCGTCAGCGTCATGGACGTGCTGGAGGGCGGTGCCAAGGACATTCCCGAAACACGCGATCGTTTCCTCAAGCACATCCGCGTGCACAGTGAGCGGCTCTCCCGGCTCGCGACGTCGCTGCTCGTCCTCGCCCGGCTTCAGACCGGCGTGGAGCAACCGCGGCTGACGGTCGTGCCGGTTCGGCCGCTGCTGGAGGAGATCGCCGGCCGTCTCGACGCCTCCGGGGGCGTGGAGGTCTCGGTTCGCGCTCCGGAGCAGACCGGAGCGCTCGCGGACCGCGATCTCCTGCATCGGGCGATCGCGAATGTGGCCGAGAACTCGGCCAAGCACACGCGGACGGGCGAGATCGTCCTCGAGGCCCGCGGGAACGCCACGACGACCCAGATCGAGATCCGCGACACCGGGCCGGGAATGAGCGAGGAGGAGCGGGAGCGGGCATTCCACCGCTTTTACCGTTCTTCGAACGGCACCGACGGCTTCGGCCTGGGCCTCGCGATCGCCGAAGAAGCCGTTCGCGCGCTCGGTGGCACGATCGAGCTCGAGTCCGAGGCTGGTACGGGAACACGAGTTCTCGTCGTCGTGCCGAGCGCGAAGCTCCTCGGCTGATGCCGGAGCGGATCCTGATCGTCGAGGACGAGCCGGCGATCGCCGAGGCGGTCGAGTATGCCTTGAAGGCCGAAGGCTTCGAGGTCGAGGCGGTCGACGACGGAAACGACGCCCTCGAGCAGGCTCGCACGCGTCCATACGACCTGCTCGTCCTCGACCTGATGCTGCCCGGTCTCTCCGGGATCGAGGTCTGCCGGCGCCTGCGCGAGGAAAGCCCGGTCCCGATCCTGATGCTGACGGCGAAGGACGGCGAGGTCGACCGGGTGCTCGGGCTCGAGGTCGGGGCGGACGACTACGTGGCGAAGCCCTTCTCCATGCCCGAGCTCGTGGCCCGGGTGCGCGCGCTCCTCCGCAGGCGCAAGCTCGACAGCGGCGAGAGGACGACGAAGCTCCGCGTCGGCGAGCTCGAGCTGGATCTGGCGAAGCATGAAGCTCGTCTTGCCGACGAGCACGTCCCGCTGACCGCGTTCGAGCTGAAGCTGCTGGCACTCCTGGCTGCCGAGCCGGGGCACGTCTTCTCACGGCGGGAGATCATGGCCCACCTCTGGAACAGCTCCTACGTCGGCGACGAACGAGCCTGCGACCTCCACGTCTCGAACATCCGCCGCAAGATCGAGCGCGACCCGGCCCAGCCGGAAAGGCTCGTGACGGTGCGCGGCAGCGGCTACAAGCTGCAGCCTTTGTAGGCAAACGCTTACAAAAAACGGACGCGCGGCTCGCGGACCCCGCCGTACGCTCGCGCCGTGTACGTGGACGAGTTTCGGGCGGTGGTTGCCAGTCTCACGCGGGAGCTGGCGCTCGTGTCGGTGTCGGGTGAGCTTGACCTGCACACCGCCGGGTGCCTCCAAGCTCGGATCGAGGAAGCTGACACCGTGGGGGCGGGCACGGTCGTGGTCGACCTGTCCGAGATCAGCTTCATCGATTCCTCCGCGCTCGAAGTACTGGTTCGGGAGACCAAGCGTCTGGAGGGCCGCGGCCACTCACTCGTCCTCGTGACGAACGATCCGCGCACACGACGGATCCTCGAGGTGACTGGTCTCGACCGGGTTCTTCGAACCTACGCGACCCTCCAAGACGCCCTTGCCGACCTAACCCCAGAGCCGTCGCAGGTGACCGCGGCCGAGGCCTCGAGGGCTGGGCAGTGATCGCATCCGCGAGCAAAGCCGTCACCGCGAAGCCGAGCCTGGTCTTCTTCCACTCCGCGTCTTCGGGGCGCTGCCGTCGCGTCGAGGGGTTCCTCGCACAGGTTCTCCAGCGGCGCGCCAATCACGACACTTTCGAGCTCGTTCGCGTCGATGCCGACGACAACGCCGAGCTGGTCGAGCAGTTCAAGATCGAGACGATCCCGACGCTCGTCGTCGTCGCCGACAAGCGAGCCCAGGGCCGGCTGCCGAACCCGCAGGGCTGCCGCGACATCGAACGATTCCTCGCGCCCTGGCTTCGGTAGCGTCTGGGGCGTGCTGCCCTGGTCGATCGACTTCGCAGGCCGCCTCGAGGAACACTCATTTGAAAGCGAGGCGCTGAGAGGGAACGCGCTCGGCGACCCGCACGTGCGGCCGCTGTGGGTCTACGTGCCGCCCGCCTACGACGACGAGCCGGAGAACCGCTACCCCTCGATCTACCTGATCCAGGGCCTGACCGGACAGCTCGACATGTGGCGTAACCGCGCGGCGTTCCGCAAGAACCCGCCGGAGCTGATGGACGAGCTCTTCGCCTCCGGCGAGGCGCCGCCCGCCGTCTTGGTCTGGATCGACGCCTGGACGTCCCTCGGCGGCAGCCAGTTCCTCGACTCGCCGGGAACGGGCCGCTACCACACCTACCTCTGCGACGAGATCGTCCCCTGGGTGGACGAGCGCTACAGAACGCTCGCAGACGCCGGCCACCGCGGGATCGCCGGCAAATCGAGTGGCGGCTACGGGGCGATGGTGACGCCGATGCTCCGCCCCGATCTGTTCGGCGGCTTCGCCACGCACGCCGGCGACGCCCTCTTCGAGACCTGCTACCTGCCGGACTTCCGCATCTCGGCACGCGCGTTGCGGGACGAGTACGACGGCTCGTTCGACCGCTTCTGGGAGGACTTCCGCTCCCGGCCGCCGTTCTCGAAGAAGGCCGACCACACCCTCCTGAACGACTGGTGCATGGCCGCGTGTTACTCGGCCGACGAGGACGGGACGATTCACCTCCCCTACGAGCCGCTCACCGGCGAGCTCATTTCCGAAATCTGGGAGCGCTGGCTCGCCTGGGACCCCGTGCGAATGGCTCCGCGCTACGCAGACGCGCTGAGGTCGCAGAAGGCGATCTACATCGACGCCGGCAAGCGCGACGACGTCTACCTCGACCTCGGCGCCGAGGCGTTCCGACGTCGCCTCGACGAGCTCGGGATCGACGACTACTTCTTCGAGCTCTTCGACGGCACGCATGCCGGGATCGAGTACCGCTACCCGCTCGCCGTCAAGTATCTGGCCGAGAAGCTCGGCGCGTGATCGTCGCTTCGCCGCCGCCGCTCATCTGCATCGATCCAGGCCACGGCACGCCCCCGGCGATCGGCCGGCAGACCGAGCCGATCGGGCCCGGCTCGGGTGTCCTGAAGATCAAGGACGGCGGCGGCGCGGCCGGCGAGGCGGTCGTCAACCTCGCGATCGCGAAGAAGACGCGGACGCTGTTGCTCGCACGCGGCTACCGGGTCGCGATGACGCGCACGGGCCCGGTCTTCCGCTACCGCAATGGCGGGACCAACACGTCGCTACACGGCTTCCAAACGCTCTACCCCGCCTGGCACAAGAGCTGGACGGACGACATCTACGCCCGCAGCCTGAAGGCCGCTCGGCTCGTCCAGGCCGCAGCCGTGCAGGCGACGGGCGCCGCCAGCCTCGGACTCGTCAAGCGGACCGACCTGACCGGTTTCAACTGGGCGGACGTCCCGTCGATTCTGGTCGAGTGCGGCTTCTTGTCGAACCCGCCCGAGCGGCGGTTGCTGCAGTCGAGCGCCTACGAGTGGAAGCTCGCGCACGGCCTGACGGCCGGCGCGGCCGCTTTCACTCCTTTGCGCTGAGGCGCTCGCTCGCGACGCCCACCCGGAGGACGTCCGGGCTTCGCCCGGGCGTCCGTCTAATCCCGGGCGGCAACGCCAATCAAGGTTCGTTCTTTTGAAAAGAATTCTTGGGCTCGCGCATTTGGCGGGCCGCCTCGTGGCCACGCTGGTGCACGGCTGCGCGCTTGCCCTCGAGCGTCGGGGGCTCGACCTCGTCGACCGGCGTCTCGCCCGACTCGAACTGCTCGCGCTCCTCGACGAGCTGCTTGGAGTCGTCGAGCTTCCGCCGGAGCTCGTCCGCCCGCGTGTCCGCGGCCGGCTTCGGCTGGCGTCGCAACGCCCGGTAGGCCACTCCCGCGGCTCCGAGCGCCCCGGCGATCCAGGCGGCGCGGTTCCTCACGAGCTCGATGCTACTCTTCCGCAGCTTCCTGCCTCGCCGTCGCGCTGTCCGCCCCGAAGCGGCGCCCGCAGGCGAGGCCGACTCAGACCGTGGGAAGGAGTGATTCGGGACGATGATGATCGGCTACGAGATCCTGCTCATGCTCGACCCCGAGCTGCCGGATGACCGGCAGGAGGAGATTGTCACGCGCGTGCGTGAGGGCATCGAGGGCTCGGGCGGGAGCTGGATTGCTCACGACGTCTGGGGCCGCCGCAAGCTTGCCTACGAGATCGACCACAAGGCCGAGGGCGTCTACCACCTGCTCACCTTCGACGCGGAGCCGGAGGCGCTGGCCGAGGTCTCCCGCGTACTGAAGATCACGGACGGCGTCATGCGTCACCTGGCCGTCAAGCGTACGGCGGCGACAGGTCCGGCGCAGCCGCTAGAAACTAGCGTCGAGCACAGGCAGGATTCCGAAGACCAAGCAACACCCGTCGGGTGAGGAGGTTTTAGATGGCCGCCAACATCAACAGAGTCGTGCTCGTGGGCAATCTGACGAAGGATCCCGAGCTGCGCCACACGCCGAGCGGGACCGCGGTCTGCAGCCTGCGGCTCGCCGTCAACACACGTCGCAAGGACAGCGCGACCGGCGAGTGGACCGAAAAGCCGAACTACTTCGACATCACCGTCTGGGGTAACCAGGGCGAGAGCTGCGCCCAGTACCTCGCCAAAGGCCGCCCGGTCGCTGTCGACGGCCGGCTCGAGTGGCGTGAGTGGGACGCGCAGGACGGGACGAAGCGACAGGCGGTCGAGATCATCGCCGACAGCGTCCAGTTCCTCGGCAGCCGCAGCGACGGCGAGGGCGGCGGCCAGCCGCAGTTCGTCCCCGCAGGCGCGGCCGCACAGACCGAGAACGCCGACTTCGCCGCCGGCGCGGACGACGACATTCCGTTCTGATGGCTCAGCAGAAGGACCGTCAGCAACAGCGCCGGCGCGGCGGCCCCTCCGCCGGGCCGATCCGGAAGAAGAACTGCTGGTTCTGCCGGAACAAGATCGCGGAGGTCGACTGGAAGGACGCCAACCAGCTCCGCCGCTACGTCTCGGAGAAGGGGAAGATCCGCTCGCGCCGGATCACCGGCGCCTGCAGGCGTCACCAGCGGCAAGTCGCGGTCGCGGTCAAGCGCGCGCGCGAGATGGCGCTCTTGCCGTACGTGGCCGAGGGCCGCGAGGAGCGCCCCGACGGCCGACGCGACCGCGGCGACCGCGGCGACCGGGACCGCGAACGATGATGCAGGTCATCCTGCGACAGGACGTCGAGAAGGTCGGCCTCCGCGGCGAGGTCGTCGACGTCGCCGCGGGCTTCGCGCGCAACTACCTGCTGCCGCGACGGCTCGCCGAGCCCGCGGCGCCGGGCCGCGTGGCGGAGCTCGAGAAGCTCGCCGCGAGCCGCGTCCAGCACGAGGCGCAGAGCTTCGAGCACGCGCAAGAACTCGTGCAGAAGCTCGAGGGTGCCGAGCTCCGCTTCGACGTCCAGGCCGGCGAGACCGGCACGCTCTTCGGCTCGGTGACGGCGACGGACATCGCCGACCGGGTGTGGGAGAGCCAGCGGGTCCG
>MNDB01000069.1:0-19169 GCA_001914705.1 Actinobacteria bacterium 13_2_20CM_68_14
CTTCGCTCGTCGAGCAACGCGCGCTTCCTCTTCTACGGCGTGCTCTTGCTAGCGCTCTTCGTCGCCTTGCGACCCTGGTACAAGCCGGTGATCGTCCTGCTGGGGACGATCGCGTTCGGGTACGCGGTCCACGGGATTGCGAGCGCGGTCTGGTCGCGGGGGACCGCCGGCCACATCGACGGCGCCGGCCGGCTCGGACGAGCGCTCGAGCACTGGGTGCTGCTCCCGAGCAACCCGTCGTCGATCGCAGGCTGGGCCTACTTCGCGCTGATCGTCGCGGCACTGGTGCTGACGCTCGTCCGTGGCTGGTGGCGCGTCGTCACCTTGATCCCCACGCTCTATCTGGCCGCGTTCGTCTGGGAGAACAAGCTCGTCGAGCAGGTGGCCGGTGCGACTCGGCTGATCCTGCTGGGGACGCTGCTCGTCGTGATCATGAACGTGCGCCCGGCCGGGATCTTCGGCACCTCGCGCGTGGAGATCGTCTGACCGTGGCGCTGCTCGAGCTCCGCGACGTCTCGAAGGCCTTCGGCGGCTTACAGGTGATCGACCATCTGAGCCTGCATGTCGACGAGGGCGAGATCGTCAGTGTGATCGGGCCGAACGGCGCCGGGAAGACGACCGTGTTCAACCTGATCACCGGCATCTTCCACGTCGACTCGGGCGAGATCGTCTTCGAAGGCGACAAGATCTCGGGTCTCGCTCCGCACAGGATCACGAACCGTGGGATCGCCCGGACGTTTCAAACCCTGCGGCTGTTCCTGAACATGACGGTGCTCGAGAACGTGATGGCCGCCGAGTACGGGCACACCAAGGCGACATTTCTCGAGGCGATGCTGCAGCTTCCCCGCTCGCGGAAGGAGGAGAGGCAAATTCGGAAGCTCGCCGAAGAGAAGCTCGCGTTCTTCGGCCAGCGGCTTGCGGGCTATAGGCACGACCAGCAGGCGTACAGCCTCTCGTACGCGAACCGGCGCCGGCTCGAAATCGCCCGCGCGATGGCGACGAACGCGCGGCTGCTGCTCCTCGACGAGCCTGCGGCCGGGATGAACCCCCACGAGACGCACGAGATCACGGAGCTGATCGGCAAGCTGCGCGACGACGCGGGGTACTCGATCCTCGTGATCGAGCACGACATGCACGTCGTCGAGGGGATTTCCGACCGCGTGATCGCGCTCGACCACGGAATCAAGATTGCAGAGGGCTTGTTCGACGAGGTGGCGACCCACCCGCTCGTGGTCGAGGCCTACCTGGGCGTAAGAGCGGAGTCCGAAGCCGTCTGATGTTGCTCAAGCTCGACAACGTCGACACCTACTACGGGCCGATCCACATCCTGCAGGGGGTCTCGCTGGATGTAAACGAGGGCGAGCTCGTCTGCCTGCTGGGCGGGAACGCCTCCGGCAAGTCGACGACGCTGAAGACGATCATCGGCATGGTCCGTCCCCGTCGCGGCGCGGTCGAGTTCGCCGGCGAGGAGGTCAGCGGGCGGACGACCAGCTACCGGATCGGCAGGGGAATGGCGATCGTGCCCGAGAACCGCCGCCTGTTCGGGCCGATGTCCGTGAAGGAGAACTTGGAGATGGGCGCCTACCTGCACGGCGGCGGCACGAAGGAGGACTTCGAGCGCGTCTACTCGCTCTTTCCGCTTTTGTACGAGCGGCGGCGCCAGCTCGCCGGGACTTTGTCCGGCGGCGAGCAGCAGATGGCCGCGATGGGCCGGGCTCTGATGTCGCGGCCGAAGCTGCTGCTGATGGACGAGCCGTCGATGGGGCTGGCGCCGATTCTCGTCGAGCGGAACTTCGAGATCATCAAGGAGGTGCACGAGTCCGGCGTCGCGATCCTCGTCGTCGAGCAAAATGCGAACGTCTCGCTGTCGATCGCCGACCGCGGCTACGTCCTGCAGACGGGCCGGATCGTGCTCTCTGGTGCGGCGTCGTCGCTGATCAAGGACGAGGACCTGCGGAAGGCCTACCTTGGCCGTTAGCGTCGACGCGCTGCCGGCGCGGATCCGCCACCGCTTCCCGATCTTCGACCGGCTCGTCTACATCAACAGCTGCTCGCAGGGGGCGCTCTCGGATGCCGTGCGCGACGCGTACGCCCGCTACCTCGACGACTGGGACGAGCACGGGGCGCCGTGGGAATACTGGGTCGAGCAGCTCGACGCTGCCCGGCGGAGCGTGGCGGGTCTTGTAAATGCCGCGGAGGACGAGGTTGCTGTGACCACGTCCGTTTCGGCCGGCGTCAGCGCGCTCGCGAGCGGGCTCGGGTTCGACGGGGGCCGCGACAAGGTCGTGGTCAGCGACTCCGAGTTCCCGACGATCGGCCAGATCTGGCACGCGCAGGAGCGGCGCGGCGCCCGCGTCGTACACGTTCCCGCCGAGGCCGACGGGACGATCCCGCTCGAGCGCTTCGACGCCGCGATCGACGAGGAGACGGCGCTCGTGGCCATCACGCACGTCTGCTTCCGCAACGGCGTCAGGCTCGACGTCGCCGGGGTAATCGAGCTTGCGCACGAGCGCGGGGCTCTCGTCCTGCTCGATGCGTACCAGTCCGTGGGGTCGCTCCCGGTCGACGTGCGAGCGCTCGACTGTGACTTTCTCGCTGCCGGGGTGCTCAAGTACCTGCTCGGGTCGGCTGGGCTGGGGTTTTTCTACTGCCGCCGCGATCTCGTCGAGCGGATCGAGCCGACCGCGACCGGGTGGTTCGCCGACCGCAACATCTTCGAGATGGACATCCACGACTACTCGCCCGCGACGACCGCCCGCCGGTTTGAGGCCGGGACGCCGCCGATTCCCGCCATCTACGCCGGCATCGCCGGGATCGAGCTGATGCAGGAGATCGGGATCGAGGAGACCGAGGCTCACGTCCGCGAGCTGAACGCGCTGCTCATTGCCGGGGTCGACGAGCTCGGCGCCAGGGTGGTCACGCCGCGCGTACCGGAACAGCGCGGCGCCCTCGTCTGCGTGGCGTCGACCGACGTCGACCGGCTCGTCGCCGCGCTGGCCGAAGGAGGCGTCGTCACGTCATCGCGTGACGACAACCTCCGGATCTCGGCTCACTGTTACAACACCGCCGAGGACGTGAGCGCGGTGCTCGAGGTGCTTGCCCGGAATCGCTCGCTGCTTCGCCTCGACTGAGGGTCGGCGTTCAGGCGGCGAGGCTCGAAGACCGAGTTTCGGCACATTTTCGTGACGCTTTTGTTTCGATTTGTGCTTGACAAAAGCAGATGCCGAAACCAAGTGTCGGACACGTGCCTTTAGCCGCCACGTCATCAAAGAACATCCTGGAATCACACACCGCCTGCGCCGTGCAGGATCCTAGGAAACGGATCTGGCGGCGCTACTCCATCGCGCCCCAACGGCGCAGATCCTGCGTCGAGGGGACGAAGTAGTACGCGCCGGTCAGTGCCGTGGTGTAGACGGTCAGCTCGTCCCGAATGCCGTCGGTCAGCCCGGCCATGTTTTCGAGCATCGCCGTCAGCGGCCGCTGCTGAGCGGAGAAGCCGACGAACATCGTCCCGTGCTCGGTCACGGTCCCGTAGGGCATGTTCCGCCGAAAGATCTTTCCGAACTCGTCCTGGTCGGTCCGGGCGACGTGGGACTCGGCCGGCTTGTCGTCGAGCTCGACGCTCTCGTCCTTCGTGCGCCCGATCACCTGCTCCTGGCGGGCGACCGGCAACGCTTCCCACGCGTCCGCGTCGTGGCTCCACTTCTGCAAGAGCAGGATCGTGCCGCCGGCGCCGGGGATGCCGTCGGGAATCACCGCGAACTCGGGCGCTTCGATCAGGCTCGGGTTCTCGCTCCCGTCGATGAAACCGGTCAGGTCGCGGTCGTGTCGGTACGGCCAGCTCGAGGACTCCTCGGCGACGGAGGCCGCCGCTTCGAGCGCCCCGATCGCCTCACGGGCCATGTCGAAGACGACGTCGTAGGCGCTCCCGGAGATCCAGAGCACGGCGTCGTGCTGGGTCGCCGGCATCGTGTAGCCGTCCGGACCGACGATGTCCCTGTTGAAGCCCTCGACCTCCCTTGGTGCTTCCTCGGGCACGAGTTCACGCCACAGCTCCGGGCGGAAGCCGACGACGAGGTTGACGCCGCCGATCGTCGTTCGCGGCTCGCGCAGCGCCGCAACGGCGCCCACGAGCTCCACCGGCGCTTCCGGGCGACGAGCGTCGAATTCGAGGTAGGCGTGCGACGCCGTCCCAAGCGCGAACAGTCCGCTCTGCGGCGTACTCATCCGGCGATCATGAACCGCAGCCGCGTGACCGTCCAGGATCTTCACGGCATTTCCGCAACGAATCGGGGGTGGCTCTGATGCGGCGCCTCGCCGGAGCCGTCACCATGACGCCGTGAGCACCAGCACGGTCCTCGTCATCCTGGGCACCTTCCTCGCCAGCGCGGTCGAGATGGTCGAGGCGCTGACGATCGTGCTCGGGGTCGGCATCGTTCGGGGCTGGCGCTCGACGCTGATCGGCGTTGGGGCCGCGCTGATCGTGCTCGCCGCGCTCGTTGCCGCGCTCGGGCCTGCGTTGAGCGTGGTGCCGATCGAGACGCTACGCCTGATCGTCGGCGCGCTACTGCTCGCGTTCGGGCTGCAGTGGCTGCGCAAGGCGATCCTGCGCTCGAGCGGATACACGCCACTTCACGACGAGGACGCCGCTTTCCGCCGTCACCGCGAGGAGGCCGCGAAGGCCGGCCGCGACGAGAGGGCCGGCCTCGATTGGTACTCGTTCACGGTCGCCTTCAAGGGCGTCCTGCTCGAAGGGCTCGAGGTCGTCTTCATCGTGATCTCCTTCGGCAGCGCCCAGAACAAGATCGGCCTTGCCGCGGCCGGCGCCGCCGCGGCCTTCGTGCTCGTCGTCGGGGCCGGTGTTCTGGCGCGAGGTCCGCTCGAGCAGGTTCCTGAGAACACGATCAAGTACGCGGTCGGCCTCCTGCTCACAAGCTTCGGCTGCTTCTGGGGCGCCGAGGGCGCCGGAGTCGATTGGCCGGGCGACGAACTCTCGCTTCTCGGCGTGATCGCCTTCATCGGCGCGAGCTCGTTCATGCTTGTGCGGGTGCTCCGCCGCCGGCGGGTCGCGCCGGCGCCCGTGGAGGCCCCGGCGTGAAATACATCCGCTCGTTTGCGCTCTTCTGGTGGAACTTCATCGTCGGGGACGACTGGCGCGTTGCCGCGGGACTCGCGGTCGCGCTTGGCCTGACCTACCTCCTCACCCACGAGGGCGTCAACGCCTGGTGGCTGCTCCCGGTCGCGATCGTTCTGCTGCTCGCGGGCTCGCTCTGGCGCGAGACTCGCCGAGCCTCGTAGGCCGCATCAATCGCGGCTTGGCGGAACGATCAGCACCGGGCGGCCGGCATGCTCGGCGACCGCGTGCGAGACGCTGCCCGAGAGAGCCTCCTTCACACCGGTGAGGCCGCGCGAGCCGATCACGATCGCCGCTGCATCGATCTCGTCCGCGACGTGGATGACGCCTTCCCAGGTCGGGGCGGCGACTTCGGCTCGAGCCTCGGCGGCGAAGCCGGCGCTCGCGGCAAGTTCTGCTCCCTCCTTCGCACGCTCCAGCGCCTGCTCCTCGTTGAGCTCTTGGAAGCTCGGCACCAGCGTGCCGAGCGCGGCGTAGCTTTCTTCAGCCGTCAACGGGGGACCGACGGCGAGGACAACGGCCGGGTGACCGTCGAGCAGGCCGGCAGCTGCTTGGATCGCATGCTTTGCGCCTTCCGAGCCGTCGTAGCAGATCAGAATCGGAGCAGCGGCCATCGGTTCCTCCTTGGTTGCTTGCAGGGAACGTCGCGTGAGCGTAGTCGCAGCGTTGTCGGTGACGCCGGTTGTTTTGGTTAGGCAATCCACCCCGCGGGAATGTCCAGGCACCTGGGGTCGACCGACCGGATGAAACAAGAACGACTGCGCCCAAGGCGAATCGCCCGATGAAAGGAGCAACACGGATGTCAACCTCACGCTACGCGGCCCTGATTGCAGCACTCGTCCTTGCCGTTTTCGCAGCTCTTCAGGCAGGCGCAGAGCCTGCCGGCGCCGCGAGCAGCCCGCAGATGCGCTTCGACAAGTACATGACCGTCCAGTCGGTCTGCTTGACCGTCACGAATCCGAGCCTCGGGCAAAGCACCCTCTACGGCCAGCGCTTCACGGACGGAACGGTCAGCCCGCAAACGCCGGCGATCGTGCTGGTGCACGGGATCGCCTCGTCGACTCAGAACTGGGACTTCTCGCCGACCTGGTCGGTCGCGCGCGCTCTCGCCGCGAAGGGATACGTGGTCTACTCCTACGACCGCCTCGGCTACGCGAAGAGCAGCTACTACGACCACCCGGGCGGGGGCTACACGCTGACGACCTCGGCGCACCGGGACGAGCTGCACGACATCGTCACCGAGGTGAAGAGCGGCGCCTACACGACCACGAGCGGCAGCGACTGCTCCGGGGCGCAGCGGCCGAGCACGATTCACAACGATCGGGTCGTCATCATCGGCCACAGCGCCGGCGGCTGGATCGTCGCCGGCTATCCGGGCAAGTACCACGACGTGGCGGCCATGATCCAGACCGACATCTCGGGCTCGATCTCGCCGCCGAACGCGCCGCTGGGGAGTTCCACGGGAGGCGGTTTCACCACCAGTCCCGACCACCCCGACTACTTCCAGTTCTTCCAAACCAGCCAGAACTGCAGGGACTTCAACACCTACACGCCCGGGATCGTGCCGTATGTCGTCGACATCGCCTGCGCACCGCCGTTCCTGCTCTCGCCCTGGGGAGAGATCGCCGACCTGGGGGAGAAGTACGCCGAGAACGACGTCTACATCAGCCAGATCGGGCCCTCGATCCCGGTGCTGCTCACCTCGGGCGACCACGACAGCACCGACCCGCCTTCGGTCGCGAAGGCGGACTACGACTACTACAAGACCCACTGCGGCTGCGACGTGACGCAATGGATCGTGCCCAACACCGCGCACCTGTTCATGGTTCACACGTCGCTCCCGTCCTGGATCGATTACGTCAGCAAGTGGCTAACCTCGCGCGGGATCGCGCCGGTGAAGACCAAGTGAAAGGAGACAGCCGATGACGGGCAAGGCCGACTTCACGCAGGAGGAGTGGGACCTCATCCTCGAGGGGCCGCCGAGCGCCGGCATCATCGTCGCCACGGCCCAGCGCGGCGGAACCTTCCGCGAGTCGTTCGCGATCGGGAGGGCGTACGTCGAGGCGCGCAAGCAGCACGGTGACAGCGAGCTCCTGGACGAGATCGTCGCGGCGAAGCCGGAGCGCGACCACACGCGCTACCACTCGGCCGAGGAGCTCAAGCAGGCCGGGCTGCAGCACCTGCGTGACGCGGTCGGTGTGCTCGAGCGCAAGGCGACGCCGGAGGAAGTCGGGGACTACAGGCGCTTCATCCTCAACCTCGCGGACAAGGTCGCAAACGCCCACCGGGAGGGAGGCGAGCAGGTCAGCGACTCGGAGCGGGCGGCGGTCGACGAGATCTCGGCGAGTCTCGGCGCTCCCGACAGCTAAAGCTAGGCCGGCGCCAGCCGCGCGGCCGAGATCGCGCCGCCGAGATCGCCGAGCTCTGACAGCCGGACCTCCGGCGGCCGGTCGTCGACGAAGAGGTGGGGAAGCATCGCCTCCCGGATCCGCGCGACGCCCGTCTCGCCGAGGCGTGTGCCGAGGCCGCCACCGACCACGACCGCCTCGACGTCGATCAGGTTGAGGGCCGAGGCGGCGCCCGCTCCCAGGGCGCCAATCGCCCGCTCGATCAGCTTCTCGGCGTAGGCGTCGTGCTCGTCCAGCGCGTGCTGCCAGACCGAGCTCGTCAGCTGATCGTGCCCGTGCTCCTCCATCAGCGCGAACAGCCTGGTTTCCACGCCGCGCTTCTGGTCGCGTCGTGCCTTGCGCTCCATTGCGGCGCGTCCGGCGTAGGCCTCGACGCAGCCCCGGCGCCCGCACGTGCACCTGGCGCCGCCGAGCTTGATCACCATGTGGCCGATCTCGCCCGCGGCGCCGCGTCCCAGCCAGCGGTGCTTCTCGACCATGATCGCGCCGCCGACACCGGTTCCCCACCAGAGCCCGAGGAATGTCCGGAACGGCCGGCCCGCGCCCAGCACGGCCTCGCCTTCGACCGCCGTGCCGACATCGTTCCCGACCCGCACGGGCACGCCGAAGCGGCTCGCCAGCGTCTCGCCGAGTGGGAACGGGTTCGTCCAGTTCGGCAGATTGCGCGCGTTGGCAACCGTGCCCGTCGCCTCGTTGACCGTGCCCGGGGAGCCGACGCCGATCCCGGTGAGCGCGGCGGGGGTGCCTCCGGCCGCCTTGGCCGCCTCCTCGAGCGCCTCGGCGATCGCGTCGGCAACGTCCGCGGGGCCGCCGTCCCTCGGCGTGGACCGACGCGCCTGACCGGCGACGGAATCGCTCTCGTCGATGACGACGGCCTGGATCTTGGTGCCGCCGAGGTCGATGCCACCTCTCATGGAGGGTTCTTAGCACCGGCTTCGCCTACGATCCAATCCACCGCCGGGGTCGAGACCGAAGTAGAGGAGGTCCTTTTGGCCGCAACCGAGCAGCCGATCAGCTACGCGCAGGACATCAAGCCCCTCTTCCGCGAAGGCGACCGTGAGTCGATGAGCGCGGCTTTCGACCTCTGGTCATACGACGACGTGGTCCAGAACAGCGACGCCATCCTCGGCAAGCTCCGGGACGGGACGATGCCCTGTGACGGCGCCTGGCCTGAGGAGCAAGTCGACCTCTTTCAGCGCTGGGTCGACGCCGGAATGCCCGCCTGAGCAGGCAGAGTCAGCAGCCCACTGCGCCGGCGGCGCAGTGGGACGAGCCCCCGCGCGGCCGTCACGGTGTAGATGTCCTCACCGGTCTGCGGTTGGAAGCGGACTCGAACCCGCGACCTCCGGCGTGACTGGCCGAGAAAGGCTAAGTCGTTCCCGCCGGCACGAGAATGCCGCGCCCCTGCAGTCGCCCGCCGTCGAGATCGGCCATCGCGTCGTTGATCGCGTCGAGCGGATACCTGCTCGTGTGCAGGCGAACCTTGCCGTCTGCCGTGAGCGTCATCAGGTCCTCGAGGTCGGCGTAGGTGCCGACGAGGTTTCCGATGAACGAGATCTCGCGCGAGATGATGTCGATCGTCGGGACGACGAGGTTCTGCCCGTAGCCGATCACGTAGTAGAAGCCTCCGTCCTGGATCATCGCGATCCCGTCCTCGACCGCGCCCTTCTCGCCGACGAAGTCGAGGATCACCTCTGCGCCCAGCCCGTCGGTGAGCTCGCGAACCGTGTCGATATGCGAGCCGTCGACGCGGACCGTGTGGTGGGCGCCGAGCTGCCGGGCGAGCGCGAGCGCCGGCTCGGAGGGATCGACGACGATGATCTCCGCCGGCGTCATTGCCGCCAGGCACTGGATCCCGATGTGGCCGAGGCCGCCAGCCCCGATCACCACCGCGCGCGTTCCGGGGGAGAGGACGGGCAGCGTCTTCTTGACGGCGTGGATCGCGGTCAACCCTGCGTCGGCGAGCGCGGCGATGTCCTTCGGCTCCAGAGAAGGGTCGAGCTTGATTACCGACCGGGCGCTCGTGAGCAGGAAGTCGGCGAACCCGCCGTCCTCGCTGATTCCCGGGAAACGCCCGTTGACGCAGTGCATGTCGTCGCCGCGGCGGCAGTACGCGCAGAGGCCACAGGTGATGTAGGGGTGGACGATCACCGTGTCGCCGACCTCGACGTTCGTCACGCCCGAGCCCACTTCGTGGATCCAGCCGGCGTTCTCGTGGCCGAGCGTGTAGGGCAGCGTCACACCGGACTTCTCGGCCCACTGCCCCTCCTGGATGTGGAGATCGGTGCGGCACAGGCCGGCCGCGCCGATCCGCACGACGACGTCGAGCGGCCCCTCGGCACGCGGCTCCTCGACCTCGTCCAGGGCCAGTGGGTCGTGGTAGGCGTGCAGCCGCGCCGCCTTCATGTTCCAACCTCCTCCAGCTCGGCCCCCCGCCGGGAGCGGATTTGCAGCAGCGACCGGCAGATGCTGCCGTTTACTTCCAGGCTCGTTCGCACGAGCCGCGCCTTCCGCAGCCACAGCGTCAGTTCATCGGCCGCCAGGGGCTCCCCGTTGGGCGCCACGAAGGCCGGCGCGTTCGGGTCGCAGCCGATTCCCAACTGCCCGCGCAACTCGAGGCACCGCCGTGCGTCGCCGTCGTCGGGGAGGTCGGCGACGCGAAGCGCGGTGACCTGCACTGGCGTCGCGCCGTCCGCCAGCAGCGCCTCGCACAACCTGGCCTGCCGAGCGACAAGCGCCTTGCGCTGGAACAGCTCGCGCAGGGCGTCCAGCTGGTCGTCGTCGGTCTCACCCGGAAAGGCCGCAGCGAAGCCTTCGCCACGCGCGATCGCGGCGTTGATCTCCTTGCCGGTGTAGTGATCCTCCAGCCTGACTTCGATCCGGCCCACGTCCGGCAGCCGGCGCACGACGTTGCGCGCGTCGGCCGCCATCAGGTACGCAAAGTTGGGAGCACATTGCGGCGTCGGCAGCCGGAGCAAGATCTCCACGTCGCCGCTGGGCGACACCTCACAGGAAGTCACGAACCCAAGCGAGGTGATCGGCTCATCGAGCTCGGGGTCGTGGACCTCGCTCAGCGCCTCGAGGACGCGCGCCCGGGTGTTCATGCCGAATCGACGAGCTGTGCGTCCTCCCTTGCCGCCGGCTCCCCCGCTTCGTCCGGGATCTGAAACTCGTCCGGAACGTCGATTCCGTAGAGCTTGGCGGCGTTGAGGCCGAGGATCTTCTTCTTCCCGTCGGTCGTGAGCCGAGGGTAGTCCGAGAACTCCACGTCTTCCGGGGACGTCCAGTCTACGAAGCCTTCGACCTGCCACCTCGGCTCCCAGATCGCGTAGTCGCTGGCCCACAGCATCTTGTCCTCGCCGACCCAGAACAACAGCTCGCCCATCACCTTGGCGAAGAAGCGCGGCCGGGCGTGCATCAAGCCCCCGATGACGACCGCGAGCCCCGCGTAGACGTTCGGCTCCTGCGTCGCCATGAAGCAGAAGTCCTCGATCCGCGGCAGGCCGACGTGCTCGACGATGAAGTTCAGCTCCGGGAAGTTCGTGGCGACGTAGTCGACATCCGAGACGTCGAACGCGTCCTTGTCGAGCGGCCAGATCGTCGGGCCTTTGTGCACGTGGATGTTCTTGATCCCGAGCGCCTGGCACTTCTCCAGGAAACGCTGCGACTCGGGCTCCTTGAGCGACCAGCCGCGCGAGCCCTGATACCACTCGGCCGTGTAGAGCTTGACGCCCTGGAGGTTGTAGCGCTTGGCGTCTTCCTCGAGCTGCTTCAGGCCGGCCTCTCCCTCGCGCGGATCCCAGCGCCCGTTGGCGATCAGGCGGTCCGGGTACTTCTCGACCAGCTGCGAGTTCTTCTCCAGCGTGTTGAAGCCGTCGCGATACCACTCCTTCAGGTACGTCGACTGGAAGATGCCGACGTCGACGTAGCCGTCCTCGAAGACGTCCTTGACGAAGTCGTCCTCCGAGTACTTCTGGAACTTCTCGAGCGGCCAGTGCGTTTCCTCGGGCCCGAGGCCCATGTACGCGTGGAAGCACTCGATCCAGCCCTTCGCGTACTGCTCCTGGCCGCTGACCCAGTTCGCTGGGCTCGCATCCCAGAAGTGGAGATGACCGTCGACGACGAAAAACGTGTCTCCGTTGTGGCTATACACAGGACGCCCTCCTCTGCTGTTGCGGGTGTAGGAGGCCTGAGACTGAGCACGCCGACGAGCGGGGCAGTGCACATGGCCGGGCACCGCGACGTCGTCGACCGCGAAAGCGGCGTGATCGAGCGGCCTGGTCTCTCAAGTGCTCCTCACGGGACGAAACGAGTAGACCTTTCCGGGGGCATCCTCTCACGCACGCCGTCCCGGCGCCACCTCCCGGCGCGGCGCTGCGCTGGTCAGAACGGATTCACGCAGCCGAGCGGTTCGAGCACCGATTCGACACGCGCTCGGACCTCCTTCGAGGCGTCCGTCCGGCCCGCGGCCTCGAGCGCCTCTGCGAGGTCGAGCTCGAGGCATGCCGCGGGATAGGTGCGGCCGAGCTGGCGCTCCCGCTCGATCGCCAGTTCGAGCTGCTCGACGGCTTCACCGGCGCGTCCTTGTAGGAACGCGAGCAAGCCCTCCCCGGTGAGGAGCGCTGTCTTTGCATTCGCCGCAAGGTCAGGGGTCTCTCGAATCGACTCGGTCGTGCGACCGAGAAGCTCCGTCTCGCGCGCTGCGGCCAGCGCTCTCACGATTGGGACGGCATCGAGCACGGCTGGCCACTGTCGATCGGCGACGGCGAGGATCTCGTTGGTCAAAGAGCGGAGCTCCTCGAGCTCGCCGGTGCGCGCCAACCACGGCAGCACGACACCAGCCATGGGGATGATTCGTTGAGGCTCGCCGCTCGCAAGGGCCAGAGGTCGCAGCTCCTCGAGAAGCTGCTTGCTCTCGTGCGCCTCACCACGGCGAAACGCAAGGCCTCCGGCGACGGTCAAGTGAGAAAGTTGCGTCGACATGGCGAGTCCGCGGTCTCCGTAGTCCGGGAGAACAGCGTCCGCCTCTGTCCACCTAGCGGACGGAACCAGAAGCCACATCGCAACCGACACCTCGAGGTAAGGCCCGATCGACCGGGGTGGAGGTACATCGGCGAGCCTGCGGCGAGCCTCTGAGACGCCGAGCTCGATCCGTTCGACCGGCAAGTAACCGCATGCAGACCAGATGAAGTTGATGATGGCGCGGTACCCCTCCTCGTACTCGCCCGCTTCGGCCGCCGCGTCGACGATTGAGCTGATGTCGTCCGGGGGTGCAATGCCTCGAACCGACTCCTGGGTGAAGAGGTTGATCGTGGCGTTCAACTCCGCGAACGAGTCGCCGACCCGACGTGCGACGCCGATTGCCTCCCTTGCATGGTCGACCGCTTCCGGCCGTTGTTTCAGCATCTCTAGCTGTGACTGGCGCGCCAGCGCACGCGCGAGCTGCGGTGACTCAGGCAGGCCGGCGAGAGCGGCGACGGCACCATTCGCGGAAGAGAGAGCCTCATCCCAGCGGCCCGAGAACCAACAGACTCTCGAGCGCAATCCGAGCGCATCTGAGCGCAGCTCGGCATCGTCCGGCCCGAGCATGCTCTCGACGGTGTCAAGTCGCCCGAGGGCGCTCTCGTTAAGCGCCTCCGTCATATCGAGCCGCGCGAGTCCAAGCTCGGCCACTGCTAGTCGGCCCTCGTCGACTGGAAGCTCGAGTGCACGCTCGAGCTGCAGCCTCGCGGCCTGGAAGGCTCCCCGGCCGAACGCCGCCTCGCTCGCGGCCAGCAACAACTCGTAGGCCTCACGCGACACGGCCGGGTCGTCGTCGCCGTAGGCGACGGCCTGGCGGAAGTGGTAGGCCGCCAGCTCCACGGTCTCGGCGCTGCGGTCAGGCGCGACGTCTTGGATCCACTCGCCGACCCGCCGATGGAGCTCGCGGCGCTCGGGTCGTGGGAGGGTCGCGTAGACGACGTCGCGAGTGAGAGCGTGCTTGAACGCGAACTCGCGCATCCCCGCCATGCTGGAGTCGACGCTGTCTGACACGAGGCCGCTCCGGACGAGTGCTGCGATCACCCCCTCGTCTACCTCGACGGCGGCCGGCCAGAAGCTACGGCCCACCACGCTGCAGCGGCGCAGTGCGTCGCGCGAGGAGGCCTCGAGACGGTCGATGCGCGCCGCGATCACGCCGTGGACGGAGTCCGGGATCGAGACGTCGGCGAGCCGGTCGGTCGACACCCACCCGCCGTTCTGTCGCTCGAGCGCGCCTTCCTCGATCAGCATGTTCAGCATCTCCTCGAGGTAGAACGGATTGCCTTCGGCGCTCGCCAGCACGCGTTCACGGACGTCCTCCGGAACCTGCACCTCGCCCAGCAGCGAGGACATGAGGTGCGCGGCGTCCGCTGGCGAGAGCGGCGCGAGCGAGAGGGCGGTGGCGTTCTGTTTGCCCGCACCCCAGGTCGCGCGCATCTCGAGCAGCTCGATCCGGGCGGTGCAGAGGAGCAGCACCTTCGTGTCGGCGAGGTTCTCCGCGAGCTGTTCGAGCAGGTCGAGGAGCGCGCCCGACGCCCAGTGGACATCCTCGACGGCCAGGACCGTCAACTGCTCGCGACCGAGCGCCGCGACATAGCGAGTCCATCCTTCTTGCAGCCGCCGGCCGACTTCGTGTGGGTCGCCGCCCGCTGCGGACACGCCCGGGAGCGCGAACCCGATCGTCCACGTCGCCGCCTCGAGCACTCGCTCGGCCTGGTCCTCGGGGACGACCGACTCGATCGCGGCTCGCAGCTTCGAGAGGGCGACCTCTGCTGGATCGGTGTCGAGGATGCCGGCGTGAGCTTTCGCCGCCTCCGCGAGCGGCCAGAAGGTGATCCCCTCTCCGTACGGGAGGCAGCGGCCCTTTACCAGGCGCGCATCGGGAAGCCGCTCGACGAGCTCCGCGAGCAGGCGCGACTTGCCGACCCCTGCGGGACCGAAGAGCGTGACGAGCTGAGGCGCGCGCTCGCGCTCGACCCGCGCGGCCACGGCGCTCAGGATTGCGAGCTCGTCGTTTCGCCCGACCAGCGGCGCGCTCAGGCCGGCGATGCCCCGCGTCGCAGGTTCCTGGTCACCAGTAACGGCAACGGCCACCCAGGTGGGGACAGGCTCGCTCTTCCCCTTCGCCTCGAGAGCCTCGTGCTCGCGGTACGTGATCGTGCGGCTTGTCGCCGCCTGCGTCCGCTGCCCGACGAGCACCTCTCCCGGCTCGGCGTGCTGTTGCAGCCGTGCGGCTACGTTGACGGCGTCGCCGCTGACCATCAGCTCGCCTCGTGCTGCGGCTTCGCGGCCGGCGACCACCTCGCCCGTGTTGACGCCGATTCGTAGCCCAACGTCGGCGCCGTGGCGGCCCTGGACACGGTCGGTGAAGGAAACGAAGCTCTCCCGCACCGCGAGGGCGGCCCGAACCGCCCGTTCGGGGTCGTCCTCGTGTGCCTGGGGAATGCCGAACACGGCGAGCACTGCGTCGCCGGCGAACTTCTCTGTCGTGCCCCCGAACCGCTCGACCTCGGCATTGATCAACTCGAAGAGCTCTCCCTGAAGCTCGCGGACGTCCTCCGGATCCAGCCGCTCGCCGAGCGCGGTCGACCCGGCGAGGTCGGCGAAGAGAACGGTTACGACCCGCCGTTCCTGACGGTCGTCGCTCGCCTCGCCGGCACGGCGAGCGTCATCCCGGAGGGCGATGCCGCAGTTGGAGCAGAAGGTCGCGCCGGCCGGCTGCTCGAATCCGCAGGCGGGGCAAGTCCGCTGGAGCGGTGCGCCGCACTCACTGCAAAAACGGGCGCCCGGAGCGTGCTCGGCTCCGCAGGAAGCGCAGACCAATGCCATGCGGCGAGTCTACGGCGACCGTTGTTTCTCGGCCTGAGCACGACGCTGGTTGCGCGACCGGCTTACGATCGCGATCGGCGGACGCGAAACCCGTGTTCTCGTCGAAAGCCCGGGAGCGCGGCGTGTTCGTCAGCGACGTGCCCGCTCCCAGGATCCGGCGTCGGCTCACGCTTGTTCGCCGCCGTTTTACCCGGAGGGATCCTTCGCCTCCAGGCCGTGCGGCGGTAGCCGGTAGAACTGAAGCCCCGAGGAGGTGACCTCGTCGCGTCTCCTCCCTTTCGAGCCCTTTCCCTTCTTCGCCGTCCGGACGCCAACAGGCCTGCCTTGCTTCGCGGCGCTCGCTGCGTGCGTGGCTGCTCGCTCGAGCTCCCGCGTGTAGGGCAGCCGATACGACCGCGGAGTTTCGGAGTTGGGCGGCTGGGCCCAAAGGTAGATGGCACCGGCATCGCTTGGGGTAGGCGCCTGGACGACGCTTGCCACGACCGCGGAGCCGTCTGCGGGGCGAGCACCGGTCGGCAACCCGTCGCGCTGCGACAGCTGCCACCAGACCGCGAGCGCCAGCACGGGCGTGGCGGCAAGCAGTGGCAAGCGGACCGCCCAGCGCCGGCCATTCGCGGCCGCGAGGCCCGAGAGCGCCGCCAGCGCGAGGAAGCACGCAGGAAAGACGAGGTTGGTCATCAGCCTGGGTAGCTCTTCGAAGCGAGGCTGACCGTCGGATGTGCGATTCCGGAGACGTTGCCGGCGTGGTCGATCGTGAACCGGAACGCTGTCCGCTCGTCGCCTGTGTGCGTCAGTCGGCGCGTGTCGCGATAGACGAGGCGATCGGAGCTGCGGAGGTCCCACAGTGCCACCACGACCGGGATGGGCGCCGAGCCCTGCTTGCGCGCGTAGAGGAGAATGTTCGCGATCCACTCTCCGGACGACGCACTTCGCAGCACCGTTCGTTCCTCGTTCTGGTGCGAGTGGGTGTAGCCCGTTGCCGACGTCCCCCGGTCGTCGTGCTCGAGCTGCATCTGGTCGGCCTGGGCCTTCGCGAAGTACGAGACCGCTCCCTCGGGGTCCCGGACGAAGAGGTCGACGTCGTTGTGTCCCTTCGGCCAGGTGATGACGACCGCATAGGCACCGTACGTCTTCACCTGCGGCGGTCGGGAGGTCAGGGCGACCGCGACGAACACGACGAGGAGGCAGCTCAGGAAGTCGATCGCAGCGAACGCCGGTAGCGGACGCCACCGCATGGGTTACGGCTCGTCGAGTACGTGGTGCTCCAGCAGGATCACGATCGAAGCGAGGATCCCGATGAAGGTGGCCGAGAGAGCCACGCCGGCACCGTGCGTGACGCGCGCCGCGAGGTCCGACGAAGCGTCGGCCGTTGCGCCGGCCGCGCCGCCGTGGTTGAACATTGCGTAGAAGCCGGCGACGGTGCCGAGCAGCCCAAGCAGCTGGCAGACGCCGGCAGCGAACCAGAGGTGCCGCAGGCCGCCGAGTGGGGAGGAGCCGTCGTCGGTGCGCCAGGCGAGGAGACCGGCGTAGCCAGAGGCGCCTGCCAGCACCGCCAGGATGACCGGCACCATCGCCAGGCTTGCGCCCTGGAGCTGGTCGAAGTATGCGAGGGCGGCCGCCGCAAGGAGGGTCGCGACCACAGCCTGCAGCACCACCCAGCGCAGGAACAGCGGGTGTCGCCGGCCAAGGCTCCAACTCCGGGCGAGGTAGCGCGTGCCGTCGTTGGACTCGTCGAGGCGCGCTTCCATGGCGCAAAGGATCACGGCAGCGGCGCCCAATGTCTTCGTAGCCAGCCACCGTTCCCTCGTCAAGGTGGCGCGTATCGCGACCTACCCGGTAGCCCCCGGCCCTGAGAGCTTAAAAGCGGAAGCTCACGACTTCGGTAGCGGCGCGCCTTCCGGTCCGGCTTTCGTGGAGGAATGGATCGCCTTCGTCAGCTTGAGGATCTCGTTCGAAAGGTTGAGCAGCTCCTCGTTCTGCCGGTCCTCCTCCTTCACGGTCTGCCATTGCTGGTCGGCGATCACCTGGCGCTTGGCGTCGGCCCGGTTCTGGCTGATCATCACGAAGGTCGAGAGGAAGATCGCCTCGAGCGGCTTCGTCGACGTAGTCACCGCGGCGGCGCCCACCTCCGAAGTCACTGCAAGGCTGAACCTTCGCGGGCCGCCCGGCATCGTTTCGGCTTCACGCCGCCGGAAGGGGCCTGGTGCTGACGTGCCCAGCCTGGTCGACGGTGACAAGCATGAGGTCGCCGCCACGCCGAAGAACGGCCGAGTCGGCCGTCTGATTCTCGACCGCCCAGCCCTGCGCGATCCAACTGCCGACGGCACCGTCGAGGCGACGCTGTCGCTCCTCGCCGGAGATTCCTTCGCCACCGCGGCGTGTCAGCAGCACAACCAGCAGCGCGACCAGGCCGAGAGCCAAGATCCCGAGCAGCACCCAGACCCAGGTCGGGGTGCCGTTCTCGGCGTTGGACGGTGACTCGGTCGTGGACGTGGTGGGCACGATGACCCTCCTGGTCGTCGTGCGCTCGACGGTCGCGGTCGTGCCGGGAGCCGTTGTGGTTTCGACGGTCGTTTCCGTTGTTGTCGTGTCTTGTGCTCGCCCTCCGCTGACGATGACCCCGGCGGCGAGAAAACCTGCGGCGAACAGAGCTGCGAGGCCTGAGAACTTCACGGCTCCTGGCACGGGCACATACTGCCAGGCCGCCGAGCCGCGAGCCCAGCCAGCTCGCGGGCCTCAGCTCGGGTAAGGGCGACCGTCCCCTTCGTCGGAAGGCCGCTCTCGAGAAGGAGCGAGAGGTCGCGCCTGGCGACTGGATCGGCCCGCGTCTGCGGCGGCAGCACGCCGGAGCTCCTCCGCTTCGCGCTCGGAGAGCGTGATGCCATGCCCAATCACGTCGAGCGTCACCACCTGAGCTAGCAGCACGCCCCAAAGAGCTTGCTTTGGAACTCTGCTTGCACCGCTGGCGCGGCTCGATCCGAACGAAGCCGCCGCTGGCGGTCAAAAGAGGAAGCTGTCGCGGTTCCGCCAGATCGCGACATAGCCAAGGCAAACCCGGTACATCGCTCAATGCGCTCCGAATACGAAGTATCAATCTCCTTTACAGGCACCGGCCGGTCAGGCCATCTCGGCGGAGCCGGCTCCGGCGGGAGGACGCTCGCGCACCGCAGTGCTTAGTACGATCTACGCGTGGAGGCGGGAGTACGCAGCGGCGGATGCCTCTGCGGGGCGGTCCGCTACAGCGTGCGCGGTGATCCTGTGCACGTCGGGCGCTGCCACTGCGCGGATTGCAGAAAGGAGTCTGGGAGCGCGTTCACTGTGTATGGGCAGTGGCCTGTCGAGGCGTTTGAGGTGAGTGGTGAGATCTCAAGCTATGCCGGACGTGGCTTCTGCGCTCTCTGTGGGTCTCGATTGCTTGATCCAGTCGATCCCGGTGACACGCTCATCGAGATTCGGCTTGGAAGCCTGGATGAGGCGCCCTTCGAATTGAAGCCGGAAGCCGAGGTCTGGGTAAAGCGGCGGGAGAGCTGGCTCCTGCCGGTCGACGGGGCAGCGCAGCACGACGAAAATCGTCACTAGCGCCTAGCTGTCCGGCGCGGTTCAGCGGCGCTACCAACGTCAGGGGGTCATTCCCGAACGCTGGCACACATCGGAGACCCGTCACCTGGGCTGCAAGAATCGCGTCCGTGCGCGAAGCGCAGCTCGAGGACTCCGGATCGGGGCTTACGCCCGTCACCCAGGGCTGGTTCGTCGTCAACGTGCGCGACGCCGAGTGGTGG
>MNDB01000069.1:19201-26368 GCA_001914705.1 Actinobacteria bacterium 13_2_20CM_68_14
GCCGAGTCGAACCAGGAGGCGTTCCTCATCCTTTCAGGGGAGTGCGCGCTGCTCGTCGAGGACGAGGAGCGACGCCTGCGGCCCTGGGACTTCTTCCACTCTCCTCCGTGGACCGAGCACGCCTTCGTCGGCGCGGGCGAGGGGGCCTGCGTGATCCTGATGGTCGGTTCGCGCTCGGGCACGAGAGTGCACTACCCGGTGTCGGAGCTCGCGGCGCGCTACGGCGCGAGCGTGGCGGAGGAGACCTCTGACTGGAGGCAGGCGTACGCGACGGTCGAGCGGTTCCGGCGAGAACGGCCGCCGAATTGGGCTCGTCTGCCCTGGGCGTAGATTCGTTCAGGCGTCATTCGCGAACAATGTCCGCGAGCGACTTGGGCAGCTCGGAGTCCGTCGTTAGAGTTGTTACGAGGTGTCGGGGAATGTCACCTGATCGCACCGCTGCTCATGCGCATCTCGCGGAGGTCGAGGCCGAGCAGGCCGCGCTTCGGCGCATCGCCGCACTCCTCACCCGGAGCGTGCCTGCCGACGAGGTCTTCGACGCGGTCGTTGACGAAGTCCGTCTGCTCATGGGCGTCGAAGCTGCGGGTCTTCTGCGCTACGAAGCCGACAAGACTGCCACGGTCCTGGCGGTTTCAGAGGAACGGGTCGTCTTGCCGGGGGACAAATTGTCCACGGAGAGGCACAGCGTCTTCGGCTTGGTTTTGCGCACCGGGCGGCCCGCACGCATCGACGATTACACGAAGGCCACCGACGGGGAGCACGTACGCCGGATGCGCGAAGCCGGTGTTCGGTCGGCCGTGGGTGCACCCGTCCAGCTTCGAGAGCGGGTGTGGGGGTTCCTTGGTGTCTACTCGATGCAGCGGCGACTACCCCCGGATACGGAGGCGCGTCTCGCGGACTTCGCCGCGCTGGTCGCAAGCGCGCTTGCGAACGTGCAGGCGTGGTCGGAGCTGGAAGCCTCGCGCGTGCGGATCATCAGCGCCGCCGACGAGGCGCGTCGCCGGGTCACGCGTGACCTCCACGATGGGGCGCAGCAGCGGATTGTCGTGCTCGCTCTTAAGGCTCGGATGCTTGCGCAGTCTCAGGCTGCACAGACCGCTGGTCTGGACGCCGAGCTTCGAAGCCTTGAGGTCGACCTCAACGGGGTGCTTGAGGAACTGCACGCAATCGCTTCCGGGCTGCACCCTGCCGCCCTGTCGCGCGGCGGCCTCGCTCCCGCGCTGGGGACTCTCGCACGCCGTTCGCCTGTCCCGGTGGTGCTCGATGCGCGACTTCCAGGAGGGGTCGCTGAATCGGTCGAAGTTGCCGCCTATTACTTCGTCGCGGAGACGCTGACGAACACCACGAAGCACGCCGAGGCATCTCGCATCGACGTGACCGTCGAACTACGCGACGGCCGCCTATGGGTCTGTGTTCGAGACGACGGCGTCGGCGGGGCAGACCCAGCTTGCGGCTCGGGTCTTGTAGGGCTGAAGGACAGAATCGAAGCGTTCGGCGGGACAATGACGCTCGACAGCCCGTCGGGCGCAGGAACGACGCTGGTCGCACAGCTGCCGCTCCCTGAGCACCCCGCTCTCGAGGCGGAGCCTGCTAACGCCTGAGCTTCGCCGCTCGGAAGGGGTCGTCAGGGTGCATTTCGAAACCGTCGACGAGCTCACCGCCGCGGGCTCGCACGCTGGCGACGGCAGCGTCGATGTCGTCGACTGCGAATGCGAGATGGCGGATGCCCAGGGTGTTCGCCGCGGAAGCGCCGCCGCCCGCTCGACCAAAGTCCGTATCGCGCTTAGAGATCAGGCGTGCTCATGCTTCATTCCGGAACACTGGCCCAGCCCTCGGTGCTTACGCCGTCGTTGGCGGCAGGGCCGTGGCCTTCAGCCGATCTTCTCCGCCAGCTCGACGATGATCCCCTCCGGGCCGCGGACGTAGCAGAGCCGATAGATGTCTTCGTAGTTCTCCACCCGACTGCGAATGCGAGATGGCGGATGCCCAGGGTGTTCGCCGGCGCGTTCCCGTCGCCGCCTCGGACCGACGGGGAGTGGAACTTCACCAGCTCGAGCCGTCCGTGGCCGTCCGGGGTCTCCAACATCGCGTACTCCACCCGGACGTCCTCGAGCCCCACCACGCGGTCCACCCAACCGCCCTCGACCTGCCCCTCGCCCTGCAGCGCGAGTCCGAGCTCGACGAAGAACGCCCTCGCGGCCGCGAGATCGTCGACCACAATGCCCACGTGCTCCATGCGTTGGATCGTCATGCGCTCGACGGTAGCGCCGTCAAGCCTATTTTGGGGCGGGACATCCGCCTTGGGCCATGCAGGGGATATTGATCACCCGTTTGTCTTCGTAAGAGGGCACAGCTCGAGCGGGACGAGCTCGGCCGGGCTTGTGCTTTCGCTCGTATCGTGCGCGGAGCGTCAGGCCATGAATGGCATGAGCTCGGGGGCCATCGTGACGAAGGGTCGCATCATGTCGCGGTCCTCGTGTTCGAGGATGTGGCAGTGGTACATGTAGCGGCCGCTGAAGGTGGTGAAGCGGACGGCGATCTCGACGATCTCGTTGGGATTGACGCGGATGGTGTCCTTGAGCCCGCGTTCGTTTTCGTCGATCGCGTGGTCGAGCTCGTCGTCCGGGTCACGCCCGAGCGTGATGGTGGCAGCGAGATCGCGGTCCCCGATGCCATCTTCCGGGATCTCGTAGCGGATCGGGTGTCGCGCGAGAATCTGGAACGGGTCGAGGTGGAGGTGGATCGGGTGGGTGTCGCCGGTCAGGTTGATCAGCTGCCAGACCTCGTACTCGCCGAGCATCGGGAAGAACGTCGTCATATCCTCGAAGTGGGCGGCGACGACGCGGTAGCGGGTGGTCTCGCCGCCGTCTATGACGCTTACCCGCGGCCCGCCGTCGGCGTCGGTAGCGACCGCGAGCTCCCGCATCGTCAGCATGCTCGGCTCGTCCGCGCGCTCGTGCTCGACGAGCGCGATGGCGCGCCGGCGCGCGCGGGCGAGCGCCTCCGCCGCCGGAAGCTCGTAGTCGGTCACAAGCTCGCGCGGGATCGGGCGGCGGACCTTCGCTTCGCCCACGACTCGGAAGCGCAGCACCTGCGGATACGGGAGCAGGCTTTCGAGGTCGGCGGCATTCTCGGCGTCTGCGACCGGGAAGGAGGAGCCGTCGAACGGTGCGGCGGCGGTGTTGAGGACTGTCAGCTCGCTCCCGGGCGCGAGGTCGGAGAAGTCGACGAGCAGGTCGGCGCGCTCGGCCGACGCGAGCAAGAGCCCGTCCGCCGGCACGGGGACCGGCGTGCGGAGGAGTCCGTGGTCCGTGCCGATCTGCGTGATCCGCTCGAGTTCCGGAGCGCCGTCGCCCAGCAGCACGAGCCGATACGTGCGGGCGTTGGAGCCGTTGAGCACGCGGAGGCGGTAGGTCGCCGGCTGGACGTCGAGGACCGGCCAGACCTTGCCGTTGACGACAGTGAACGGCGCGAACGCTTCCATCACTTCGGGGTCGGTCTTGTGAACCAATCGGCCGGTCAGCCGCCCTTGCTCGTCGAGGTCGAAGTTGCGGTCCTGAATCAGCAGCGGCACTTCGAACGGCGGTCCTTCCGGTAGCCCGAGGTCGCGCTCCCGGTCCTCGCGCACGATCCAGAGTCCCGCGAGCCCTGCGTAGACGTCGAACTTGGTGATGCCCATGACGTGGTCGTGGTACCAGAGGAGCGCCGCGCGCTGGTCCATTGGGTAGTGGAAGACGGCGGGCTGGCCCGGGGCGAAGATGTTCTCGGCCCAGCCGTCGTATGAGGCGGGTGTGAGACCGCCGTGCAGATGGACGACCGTGTGACCCGTCAGGCCGGCCGTGTGGCGGTCCGGCTCGCCCCCGCTCAGGCCGGGAAGACACTGCACTGGCACGCCGTCCGCGTCGGTCGGCTGCGGGGCAACAGTGTCGGAGACCGGGAACGGGCCCTCTAGCTCGTTCCGCCACTCGACAGTGACCGGCTGCCCGCGCTCGGCCTCGATCAGCGGGCCCGGAACCGTGCCCTCGAACCCCCAGATGCTCGATGCGGGGAGGTCGCGGTGGAACCGGTGTTCGCCGGCACGTATGCGCACGGTCAGCTGGCCGTCATGCTCCGTGGCGATCAGCCGGGACGGGAGCGGAAGCCGATCGACGAACGGCGCCAGCGGCGGTGTCACCATTCGCATCATCGCCACCACCTCACAAACGAACGTGTCCAACGCCAGAGGATCATCGGCTCGCTTTGACGGCGAGGCTTCGGCCGGGAAGAACACGCGAACGCGCCCTCGAGGTTGCCGGCGCGATGCCGACGCACCCAAGCACGAGCGGCTTCGATCGCCTCAGCGTCTTCCCGTCGGAGTTCGAGGCTTGCTTTCTGATCGATCACGACACCCTTGAGCTCATGCTCGCAGACCGCCGAGTATGGCTCGCCGTCCTCTGACGACTACTTCTCGATCTACGGAGTCCTCGCCCGATAGCGACCTCCGGCGTGACAGGCCCCCGCTGCCTAGGATCGCCGTCCCCGGTCGGCGAGTGTGGACAGGCGAGGCCTGTCCTTGACCGCTGATCTGCGCCCTCCCCGCAAGCCGATGAGGTACCACGCCTCGACCTCGCCTTTCCCCTTGACTGTGATCGTCCCCCGCGGCTCGCACTCGAACTCGTCGGCCAAGAGCTCGTACGTCGGCCGAGTTATCTGGATCCGCCCCGGCGCGCCGTAGGACTCCATGCGACTGGCCGTGTTCACGACGTCGCCCCAGAGGTCGTAGAGGAAGCGCTTCCGGCCGATCACGCCGGCCACCACCGGGCCGGAGTTGATGCCGGCCCGGAGCTCGAGGCCGAGGTGCCCGAGCTCGTCGTTCGAGCGCATCGCCTCGAGCATGTCGAGCGCCATGAGGGCGAGCGCGCGCGCGTGGTCCGTGCGTGGCGTGGGAACGCCCGCGGCGACCATGTAGCAGTCGCCGATCGTCTTGATCTTCTCGAGCTCGTACCGCTCGGCGAGCGCGTCGAAGTGACTGAACAGGTGATCGAGGTAGCCGACCACCTCAGAGGGCGCGAGCCGCTCTGACCAGGGCGTGAAGTCGACGACGTCGGCGAACAAGATCGAGGCCGACTCGAATTGGTCCGCGATCGGCCCGGTCTGGGCCTTTAGCCGGTCGGCGATAGAGCGCGGCAGGATGTTGAGCAGAAGGTCTTCGGCCTTTTCCTGTTCCACCCGCAGCGCTGCCAGCGCGTCGCTGCGCTGGCTGGCGAACACCGCGAGCAGCGTGAACACGATGGTGCCGCCGACCGCGATGTTCAGGGCCAGCATTGTGCTCGTGAACCACCCGGGCAGCGCCGGCCAGATCGGGCCGACGACCTCGCCCGCGATCCCCGATCCGAGGAACACGACGAGCCACGCGACGTACCAGCGGGCCGCCGACCGGACTTCGCTGAAGACGAGCGCTCCGAGCGGGGCGAGAATCCCCCACAGGCCCACGCCGCCGGAGTCGACGAATCCGCCGAGCGGGATCATCGACAGCGTCGGCGCGAGCAAGATGGCGATCTGAGACACCAAGAGCAGCCGCGGGAAGTCGCGCGTGCGCGAGAACACGGCGATCGCGCCGAGTAGGACGCCGAAGTAGACGAGCGGCACCACACCGACCGGCGATCCCAACGCGAGATACAGCGCTCCCCACAGCGCCGAGACCGGCAGGATCAATACCGAGATCAGGACGAGCAGCGCCTTTCGCGCGCGCAGGTCCTCGTTGTCGTTGGGATCCGCGCCGACGAGCGCCACGCGCGCAGCCGCACGATCCACTGTCGCTCGGATCCGAGGCACGAGGTGCATCGCGGAGACGTTACTCGTGGAGCCTTCGGCTGGTACCCGCCGGATCGAGAGGCGAACGGGAGCGACGGGACTCGAACCCGCGACCTCCGGCGTGACAGGCCGGTCTTGGCACTTGCGGGCTGAGCGGATATAGGCGGGGATTCAGCCCGCGAGCAGGGTCTTTCGAGCTTGGGCTTGCGGAGATTCGCGGGTGCCGGCGGAGGTTTCCGGCGACCTCGTGCGGGATGAGCACGGGATGCGGAGTTGCCAGAATGGGAAACGAAGCGGGATACGAGCGGGATGCCATCGTTGTCTGCGCGGCGAACTCAGGACTCGGCAAAGCCAACAGCGCTGGCTCATCACCGGCGATGAACCTCTGCGCGTTCCTTGCGGTGAGCAACTCGGGGACGAACCGCGCGTCACAGCCGTTACACAAACGCCGGGGAGCTGATTACAATCCGTGGGTTTGATCGGCGAGAAGGGCCTAATGCGCGCCGTCGTCGTCAGCGAATATGGAGGCACCCCAGTCTTGGCCGAGGTGCCGACGCCGCAACCGGGACCGGGCCAGATCCTGATGAGGATGCGGGCCGCCGGTATGAACCCGATGGACCGCACGCTCGCCAGCGGCGATTGGCAACCCGCGCCGGCGACATTCCCGATGGTGCTCGGCGCTGACGGCGAAGGCGTCGTCGAGAGCGTCGGCGAGGGGACGAAGAGGTTCTCTCGCGGCGACGACCTCTTCGGCCAGCTGCTGATCGCCCCGATCGGGTCCGCGGGGACGTACGCCGACTACGTCGTCGTCACCGAGGATGCGCCGCTGGCCCGTGTGCCGGACGGCCTCGATCCAGTGCTCGCGTCGGCGCTCCCGACGTCCGGCGGTTCCGCACTGGCGTTGGTGGAGTTGCTCGAGCCGCTCAACGGCAAGACCGTGCTGATCGTCGGTGCGGGCGGAGGTGTCGGCTCCTTCTCCACGCAGCTCGCTGCGAACGCCGGGGGCCGGGTGATCGCGAACGTGCGCGAGGCCGCAGCGGAGCGCATGCGCGGTTACGGCGCTGCCGAGACCATCGATCACACCGCGGTCTCTCTGCCGGAGTCCGCTCGGGGGGCACTGCCGTCACGACGCAATACGTCGCCGATGTAGACGCACTCGCGGCCGCCGGAGTCACCGGAATCAACTTCGCGTTCCAGGCCTCGACCGAGCTCCTCGAGCGGCTGGCGGACGCTCTCGTTTCCGGGCGGATCGTCGCGCCGCCGATCACGCGGATCGCGCTCGAGGAGGCGCCCGCCGTCTTGAGCCAGGCGCAGCCCCGCCCCGCTGATGGCAAGACCGTCATCAAGTTGTGAGCCGCCTGCTACGAAGGCCAC
>MNDB01000063.1:0-15739 GCA_001914705.1 Actinobacteria bacterium 13_2_20CM_68_14
TGAGCGGGGTCGACGGAGCGCCGAGGGCGAGCACGCCGACCTGGAACCAGGTCGACCGGAGCCCAAGCGCGGAGCGAACCTCGTTCCCTGTCGCCGTCGCCTGGCCCTTCGAGCCGGTCGCGACGACGCTCTGCACCCGGCCGGACGAGGCGGCGACGGTCTGGACGTCGAGCAGCTTGCCGGGCGACTTGAGGCCGCGGGCGAGCTTCTGCGCCGTGTACCGGTACGGGCCCCAGTCGTGGTACGGCGAGATCGTGTCGTAGGGGTCGGGAACGGAGACGAGATAAGGAACCGGGGGCGAGTCCGGATAGAGATCCTGGATGGACGCCGTTCGCCCCCCAGAGGTGGAGAAGAAGTACGTGCTCGCGACCTTGCCCTTGTAGAGAGCGACCTGGCCGGCGGTCGCGTTGACCGCCGCGGTGGTCGACGGCGCCTCGTGCGGGATCCCGAGGTAGACCTGGTCGCGGGTGTCCGAGTAGAGGTCGAAGCCACCGTTCGAGGGGTGCAGGTGCGACAGCGCATACGAGCGCGCAGCTACGGCCTGGGCCTTCAGTGCTTCCGGGGCCCAGCTCTTCGGCATCTCCGAGGGAACGACGCCGCGGAGGTAGAGATCGAGATCGACGACGTTGACGATCCGAACCTTCGTCGCGGAAAGCTTGAGCACGCGCAGGGAGCCGCGGTAGCCCCGCCCGTTCAGCGCCAGCGCGGTCGCACCCGGCCTCAACTCCAGTGGGTACGGCAACGCGGTCGGCTTGGCCTGCAGATTGGTGGGATCGGTGTACTTGTAGCCGGGCCCAACCGAGACGCTTCCAGCGTTCAGGGCGTGCTTCGAGCCGGTGGCGTCGACAACCTGAAACGGGAGCTTCGACGAAATCGTGACCTGCTTCGCGCTGTCGACGAGCAGGACGCGGACCCGGCTGACCGGCGCCTGGCCGATGGTGGTGCCGGTGTAGTAGTGCTTGATGATCCGGTCGTACGTCCAGCCGTGCTGGGCGTAGCCATAGGCCCCGTACTGGCCCATGCCGAGACCGTGACCCCAACCGTGGCCGGTGATGAAGAACGTCGGCTGCGTGCGGATCGTGGGCGGCGCCGTCTTCGAGCCGCCCGGACTCGCGCCGGCCAGGCCGAGCGCGGCAACGAGGACTATGGCGAAGGGGCGAATGGACATGCCGCGGGACCCCGGAACGGGTCGAGGGTAGCGCATTCGCGAAGCGGCCCTGGCAATCCTTTACAGCCTCCTAATCTCGTCCTGAGCACGCGTTTTCGGGTTCATCGGCGCGGGCAGGGACAATGGCTGGGCATTCTGTTTTTTCGCATGCCGGTCGACACGGACATCCTCCCGCCTCGCTACCGCTCGCCCAAGCGCATCGCGCTCGGAGGCATGGGCGAGGTCTATCGCGCGACCGACTCGGTCCTCGGCCGGGCCGTGGCCGTCAAGCTGCTCGCCGGGCGCTACTCGCGCGACGACGCTGTGCGGGGCCGCTTCACGCGCGAAGCCCTGGCCGCGGCCAGGCTCTCCGGCGAGCCGAACATCGTGACAGTGTTCGACGTCGGCGAGCACGCGGAGCGGCCGTTCATCGTCATGGAGTACCTCAGCGGCGGCTCGCTCGAGGAACGGATTCAGAAAGACGGGGCCCAGGAGGTCGGGCAATCGCTCGAGTGGCTCGAGGAAGCTGCGGCCGCTCTCGATGCCGCCCATCGCCACGGAGTCGTCCACCGCGACGTCAAGCCGGCGAATCTCATGCTCGACCGCAACGGAACCATCCACGTCGCGGACTTCGGGATCGCGAGCGCCGCGGGCACGGACTCCTTGACGATGACCGGAACGGTGCTCGGCACCGCCGGCTATCTCTCGCCCGAGCAGGCGCAGGGCGAGCGGGCGACACCCGCGAGCGACCGCTACGCGCTTGCTGTCGTCGCCTTCGAGCTGCTCAGTGGGCGGCGGCCGTTCGAGAGCGAGTCCATCACCGCCGAGGCCGTCGCGCACGTCAACGCGCCGGTGCCGTCGATCACCGAGATCTGCGAGGGCTTGCCGGAGGAGCTCGACGCCGTCTTTCGCCAAGCGCTGGCGAAGGACCCGGCGGAGCGTTTCGAGACGGCCTCCGAGTTCGTGGCGGCACTGCGGGCCGCGCTCGCGGAGGCCGCTGGGGCGACGCGGTCGTTCCGACCCACGCCATCAGCGGCGCCGTCGCTGTCGGTGCTATCCCCTGTCACACGCCGGCGAGTTCGGCGTAGTCGCTGGCCTGCCCTCGTCGCGCTGCTCGCGCTCGGCGCAGTCGGCGGCGCGATCGCCGCAATCGTGCTCACGAACGGGGACAACAAGCCGAAGGCCGCGCCGCCTTCGCAGCCGAGAACGGTCACTGTCACAAATCAGGCGAGCACGGTCCAAACGACGGTCACCTCGCCGACGACCGCGCCGCCGCCCCCGCCGGCCCCGGCCTCCAGCTCTCTCAGCGGCTCGGCGCTGAACGAGGCGGGCTTCACCAAGATGCAGGCCGGCGACTACACAGGCGCTCTGCCTCTGCTGCAGCAAGCGGTCACCAAGCTGAGCGGCGTCGGCTTCCCGAATGAGGCCTATGCCAACTACAACCTCGGCTACACGCTGCTCCAGTTGGGCAGCTGCAGTGAAGCGGTTCCGTATCTAGAGCGAGCTCAGCAGCTCGAGCCCCACCGGCACGAGCCCAAGGACGCGCTCAAGCGCACCAAGCACTGCTAGCCGCTAGCTCAGGCGCGCCGCGTATTGCCGACGGTAGTACTCGAGGTACTCGCCCGACTTGATCGGCGCCCACCAGTCGCGGTTGTCGCGATACCAGGCGACCGTCTCGGGAAGACCGTCGGCGAGCGTATGCCGCGGCTCCCAGCCAAGGGACCGCAGCCTGGAGGTCTCGAGCGAGTAGCGCCGGTCGTGCCCTGGCCGGTCCTCAACATGGCGGACCAGCGACTCGTCGGTGCCCGTCAACTCCAGGATGCGGGCGGTGAGGTCGCGGTTCTCGACCTCCTCGCCGCCGCCGACGTTGTAGACCCCGCCGGGCTCGCCTTCCCGCAGGACGAGCTCGACCCCGGCGCAGTGGTCCTCGACATGCAGCCAGTCGCGGGTCTGACGGCCGTCGCCGTAGACGGGGAGCGACTCGCCGTCGAGAGCATTCGTAATGAAGAGCGGGATGATCTTCTCGGGATACTGGTTCGGCCCGTACGTGTTCGAGCCGCGGGTGATCGAAGCGTTGACGCCGTAGGTGCGGACGGCGGCCAGCACCTGCAGGTCGCCGCCCGCCTTGGAGGCGGCATATGGACTTGACGGGCGGAGCGGATCGTCCTCTTTCGACGAGACGCCTTCGGACACGTCGCCGTAGACCTCGTCGGTCGAGACCTGGACAAAGCGGATGCCGTGTTCGCGTGCGTAGTCGAGCAGGACGTAGGTGCCGAGAACGTCGGTCTCGATGAATTCGGCGGCGCCGAAGATCGAGCGGTCGACGTGAGTCTCGGCCGCGAAGTTGAGAATCGCTGCGCAGCCCTCGGCCGCGCCGCCGACGGCATCGCCGTCGGAGATGTCGCCCTGGACGAACTCGACGTCCGCCCCTTCGAGATTCGCTCGATTGCCCGAGTAGGTGAGCTTGTCGAGAACGACAACCTCGTCTCCCGCGGCTGCGAGTCGCTTCGCGCAGTGGGAGCCGATGAAGCCGGCCCCGCCTGTGACCAGGATTCGCATCGGCCGGAAGCCTAGACGACGGTTGTTTGGTCTTACGCGAGCTGCGCGAGGCACTCGCGTAGGCCGTCGCGCCAGTGCGGCAGGCGGGGCGCATCCGGCTTCTCGCTGCGCAGGACCGAGTACGCGGGCCGGACCGCGGGGCGTCCGAGCTCGGCGGTCGTGATTGGCACGACCTCGCATTCGAGCTTCGCCTCCTCGAAGATCGCCTGCGCGAACTCGGCCCAAGTGCACTCGCCGTCAGCGGCCACGTGCCAGATTCCATGCGGTAGCTCGACGACCTCGCGCGTCGCCGCCGCGAGATGGGCGACGTAAGTCGGACACCCGACCTGGTCGTCGACGACCGAGACCTCGTCCCGCTCTACTCCGAGCCGCAGCATCGTCCGCACGAAGTTGCGTCCCGTTGGCCCGAACAGCCAGGACGAACGGACGATCCACGCCCGCTCGCCCGCCGCGGCCTCGCCGTAGGCCTTCGAGCGCCCGTAGGCCGAGAGCGGGTTCGGCGGGTCGGACTCGACGTACGGCGAGCGCTTTTGCCCGTCGAAAATGTAGTCGCTCGAGTAGTAGACGATCGGCCCGAGCTCGGCGGCGTGCTTCGTCCCGCCGACGTTGATCGCGGCTGCGCCTTGGGGATCGTCCTCGGCGCCGTCGACGTCAGTCCAGGCGGCAGCGTGCAGAACGAGGTCGGCTGGCCCGACCCCTGCCGGCGGCGGGACGCTCACGTCCCAGTCGGCGTGGGTCAGCGCGACGAGATCGTCACCGGCGAACGCCTCGACGAGCGCCTGCCCGAGCTGGCCCCCCGCGCCGGTGACTAGGACGCTGCGGCCTCGTCCCGGCTCGACAGGATCGGCGATTTCGTGCTCCAGAGGTGCTTGACGCGCGAATCGTCCCAGGCGATCTCGCGCTCGTCGGGATCGGCTGGGTCGTACTCCTCGGTCACGTGGTAAAGAAAGAGTGAGTCTGTGAGCGCCTCATAGCCGTGCGCATGGATCCCAGGGACGAAGACCGTCACCGGATTGTCGTCGCCGATGTCGAGAGTGAATGTCTCGCCCGTCTCTCGGTCCAGCACGACAATTCGGACCATTCCGCTTAAGCACGCGAAGAGGTCGCTCTGCCCACGCTCGTGATAGTGCAGCCCGCGAATCACGCCCTGACGCGAGAACACAAGGTTCGACTGCTTAACCGGCTTGGGCAGATTCGACGAGCGCATCAGCTCCATGAACCAACCACGCTCATCCTCATGCGGCCGCAGGGGATAAACCTCGACGCCGTCGATCACTTCTTGTTTGCCCCGTTCGCGCGCACGAAGTCGTTGACCTCGTAGTAGGCGTCGATCGACTCGCCCGCGTCGCCCCAGAACCCGTCGAGCACGTCGTACTCCATCGTCCCCTGCCCGACGTACCAGTTGTTCACGTCCGTGATCTCGAGCTCGCCGCGGCCGGACGGCTTCAGGGTCGGAATCACGGCCCAGACGGACTCGTCGTAGAAGTAGATCCCCGTGACCGCGAACTTGCTCGGGGGGTCGGCCGGCTTCTCGACGATCCGGACGACGCGGCCGTCACCGTTCAGCTCGGGCACCCCGAGATGCTGCAGGTGCTCGACCTCCTCGACCGGCGAGAGGAGGATCCGAGCCCCGTGCTCCTGCTTTGCGAAGTTCTCGACCGCGGGCCGGAGCGAGCCCTCGAGCACGTTGTCGGCGAGCATCACGCAGATCCGGTCGCCGGCTCCGAACCGCTCCGCCAGCCCGAGCGCCTCGGCGATCCCGCCGGCCTCCTCCTGGTAGGCGTAGAAGAGCCGGTCGATCCCGTGCTCGTGCCCGTTGCCGAGCAGGCGGAAGAACTCGCCCGCGTGCGTCCCGCCGGTGACCAGCATCAGCTCGTCGATCCCGGCGTTTACGAGCGCCTCGATCGCAAAGTTGACCATCGGCCGGTCGTGAATCGGCAACAGGTGTTTGTTCGTGATCCGCGTCAGCGGATGGAGCCGGGAGCCGGTGCCGCCGGCCAGGATGACGCCCTTCATCGCGGGCAGATGGTAATTACCTAGCGCCCCGCGGGCCGGAGAGCCGGCCGCCGAGGCTGCTCCAGCGGCGACTCCGGCACCCGCACGACCCGCGCGAGCGGCCCGGGCAGCCACCAATTGTAACGGCCGAACAGCGCCATCAGCGATGGGACGAGCACCGCTCGCACCAGCGTCGCATCGAGGAAGATCGCGACCGCCAGTCCGATCCCGAACTCCTGCAGGCCGACGATGCGACCGGCGACGAAGCCCGAGAAGGCCGCGACCATGACGATCGCGGCCGCGGTCACGATCCGGCCGGTGCGCTCGAGCCCGTAGGCGACCGCGTCGCGGTTGTCGCGGCCGTGATCCCACTCCTCGCGCATGCGCGTGACCAGGAAGACCTCGTAGTCCATCGAGAGCCCGAAGAGCATCGCGAACAGAAAGATCGGGATCCAGCCCTCGATCTGGCCGATCTGGTAGAGGCCGAGCACGTCGCGGCCGACGCCCCACTTGAAGACGACGACGAGCATTCCGTAGGCAGCGGCGACCGAGAGCAGGTTCAGGATCACCGCCTTCAGCGGCAGCAGCGCCGAGCGGAAGGCGCGCATCAGCAGGAAGTAGGTCAGCACGAGCACCGCGGCGACGAGCCAGGGGAAGTAGCGGTACGCCTGGTCGAGGAAGTCGACGCCCTGCGGCGGCCCACCGCCGGCGAGCACCCGGACGCCGCTCGGAAACCCAGCCGCGGGAACGAGCTTCCCGCGCAAACGGTGGACGAAGCTCTGGGCCGCCTCGGAACCGTACTCGTCCCGCCCCGCGACGATCAGTTCCTCGTAGCGGCCGCTCGGGTCGACGAACGGCTGCCGCGGCGCGACCCGAAGCGAGGCCGTCTCGTGGTCGGCCCTGATCCCGCCGGCAAGACGTCCGATCGCCGCCTGCACGCGAGGCTCGTGCACGCCTCCCGGATGCCCGGAGTCGACGACGACCTGCGTCGGCGAGATCGCTCCCGGTCCGATCGAATGCTTGAGCACGTCGAACCCCTGCACCGACTGCGGGAACTGCGGGATCCCGGAGGCCGAGCCTGGCGTCAGCTGCAGCCCGAAGACGGGGATCGCGGCCGCCACGAGCAACACCGCCCCGCCGCCGAGAAACGCGAGCGGCCGCCGCATGATCGCCGTCGCGAGCCGGTGCCACAAGCCGGTGTCCTCCTCGGCGCGAAACCGCTTCGGCAGGAGGGGAATCCGCGCTACGCCGCGCCGGCCGTAGAGCGAGAGCAGAGCCGGCTGCAGCGTCAGCGCCGCCGCAATCGAGGTCAGCGGAATCAGGAAGCCACCGACGCCGATCGATCGCACGAACGGGAGCGGAATGAACAGGAGCAGTGCTAGCCCGATCGCGACCGTGGCGCCGGAGAAGACGACCGCGCGGCCGGCGGTCTGCATCGTCCGCACGATCGCCGCCTCGACGTCCCCGTGGCGCAGCAGTTCTTCGCGGAAGCGGTAGATCACCAGCAGCGAGTAGTCGATCGCGATCCCGAGCCCGATCAGGAAGACAAGGTTCGTAACGTACGTCGCGGTGGTCAGGAAGTGCGCGTAGACGTAGACCCCGCCGAGCGTCGCCATCACCGTGCAGGCGGCGAAGATGAACGGCATCGTCACCGCAACCGACAACCCGAAGACCGCGAGCAGGACGAGCACCGCAATCGGCAGGGCGATCATCTCCCCTTTGCGCAGATCCTTGGAGAAGATCGGGTCGAGGTCGTGCTGGATAGCGGCCTGTCCGGTCACGTAGGACTGGACGCCGCCGCCGTGAGGGAGCGCCCGGTAGAGGTCGTCGGTGTAGCCCTTGGCCTTGGCGATGCTCAGCGTCGAGACGATGTCCCCGTAGACGATGTTGCGGCCGGCCGGAACGAGCTGCCGCGGTGTCGATTCCGGCACAACCCGAGCCGCGCGGTCGACATCGCGCTGCAGGCGCACGTAAGCGGCGCGATCGACACCCTCGCGGAGCCGGAAAACGACCGTGAACGCGCCGTCGCTGCGATCGCCGAAGTGGCGCTCGAGAATCGTCCTCGCCCGCTCCGAGTCGGTTCCCGGAACCGAGAACTCGTTCGAGAGCAGCGAGCTCAGATGTGTGAACGCGAAGCCGCCGGCGAGAAGCACGACGAGCCAGCCGGTGAGAATCGGCCAGCGAAACCGCAACACCACTCGCGTCCAGCGCTCCATCAAGCCCTCAGTGACAAAGCTAGCGATCGCCGGCTCGCAGGCTCGACCTGAAGGGGAATCGCCGCAGGCAGGGCAGCCGTTCTACCCTTAAGCATCGTGCCCGGAAAGAAAGACCATCTCGATCGCCTACAGAGCGAGGTCCAGGAGCTGATCGACGAGCTCTGGCAAGTCCCTCGCTTCTCGGGCCTCCGCCGCGGGTTCCGTCCGCAGGTGGACGTGATCCGTACCGAGGACCCGCCCGAGTACAGAGTGGTGGTCGAGCTCGCAGGGGTCGACTCGGAGACCTTGCGGATCTTCGCCGACGACCAGGCGCTCGTCGTCGCCGGCTCGCGGTCGCCCGCCTGGCGCGGCCGCTTCTTCCACATGGAGATCGAGCACGGGCCGTTCCAGCGACGGATCCAGTTCGCCGAGCAGGTCGATCCGGCAGGCGCCCATGCCGAGTACGCGCGCGGCCTCCTGACCGTGACGGTGCCGATCGCCGAGCGCGAGCCCGCACACGAGAAGGTCTCGATCAAGATCGGGCGGAGCAAATGAGCGAGCTGTTGACCGAGGAGCGGATCGAGGAGCTCGAGCTTCCGGACGAGCTTCCGGTCCTGCCGCTCAAGGAGACGGTCGTCTTCCCGCAGTCGATGACGCCGCTCGCGATCGGCCAGGATCGCTCGATCAAGCTGATCGAGGACGCCGTCGACGGCGAGCGCCTGGTCGCGCTCGTGACCGTCAAGAACCCGGAGGCCGAGCAGCCCGGGTGGGATGACCTGTACGAGGTCGGGACCGCGGCCGCCATCCACAAGATGATCCGCGTCCCCGACGGGACGCTGCGGATCCTCGTCCAGGGCGTGCGCCGGATCCGGATCGAGGACCGCGTCGGCGACGACCCCTACCTGCTGGGGCGGTTCGAGGAGGTGCCGGACGAGGGCGAGGAGACACCGGAGGTCGAGGCCCTGGTCCGCAACGTCCAGACGCTATTCGGGCGCGTGATCGCCCTGGTCCCCTACCTCCCCGACGAACTAGAGATCGCCGCCGCTAACGTCGACGAGCCGAGTGCGCTCTCGTATCTCGTCGCCTCGACCCTGCGGATCAAGACCGACGAGAAGCAGCACCTGCTCGAGCTGACCGACGTCGGCGCCCGGCTGCGCGAGATCTCAGTGATCCTGAACCGCGAGCTCGAGGTCGTCGAGCTCGGCTCGAAGATCCAGTCGCAGGTCCAGTCCGAGATGGAGAAGGGCCAGCGCGAATACTTCCTGCGCCAGCAGCTGAAGGCGATCCAGGACGAGCTGGGCGAAGGCGACGCCGAGCAGGCCGAGGTGAACGAGCTGCGCGAACGGCTTGCCGAGCTCGAGCTGCCGGAGGACGTGAGAAAGGCCGTCGACCGTGAGCTCGCCCGGCTCGAGAAGCTGCCCTCGGCCGCGGCGGAGTACGGCGTCATCCGCACCTACCTCGACTGGATCGCGACGCTGCCCTGGAACAAGACCACGCAGGACAACCTCGACCTCGAGCGCGCGCGCGAGATCCTGGACGAGGACCACTTCGACCTCGAGAAGGTGAAGGAGCGGATCATCGAGCACCTGGCGGTCTCGAAGCTCCGGAACGACGCCTCCGGCCAGATCCTCTGCTTCGTCGGGCCGCCCGGCGTCGGCAAGACCTCGCTCGGCCATTCGATCGCGCGGACGCTCGAACGTAAGTTCACGCGCATCTCCGTCGGCGGCGTGCGCGACGAGGCGGAGATCCGCGGCCACCGCCGCACGTACATCGGCGCCATGCCGGGCACGATCATCCGCGCCATCCGCGACGCCGAGTCGACCAACCCGGTGATGCTGATCGACGAGATCGACAAGATGGGCGCCGACTTCCGCGGCGATCCGGCGAGCGCGATGCTCGAGGTGCTCGACCCCGAGCAGAACAAGACGTTCCGCGACCACTACCTCGACCTCCCCTACGACCTCTCGAAGGTGCTCTTCATCTGCACCGCGAACCAGCTGGAGACGATCCCGAGCCCCTTGCTCGACCGGATGGATGTGATCTCGCTCTCGGGCTACACGGACGACGAGAAGTTCGGGATCGCACGCAAGTACCTAGTGCCGAAGCAGGTCGAGGCGCATGGCCTCGACCCGGCGCAGGTCTCCATCACCGACAACGCGCTGAGGCTGGTCGCGCGCGAATACACCCGCGAGGCCGGCGTCCGAAACCTCGAGCGCCGGATCGCGGACCTCTGCCGCAAGGCCGCCCGCGAGGTCGCCGAGGGCAGGAAGACGAAGATCCGAATCGACGAGAAGCGGGTGCGCAAGTGGCTCGGGCCGCGGCGCTTCTCCGGCGAGGTGCGGAAGCGAACCTCCGACCCCGGCGTCGCGACCGGCCTCGCCGTCACGGCGGTCGGCGGCGACATCCTCTTCATCGAGGCGACGGCGTATCCCGGCAAGGGCCGGCTGACCGTCACCGGCCAGCTCGGCGACGTTATGCAGGAGTCCGCCACGGCCGCGCACTCCTGGGTGCGCTCGCACGCCGTCCAGCTCGGGCTCGATCCGACCTGGTTCGCCGACCACGACGTCCACCTCCACATCCCCGCCGGGGCGATCCCGAAGGACGGTCCGTCGGCGGGAATCACGATGGCGACCGCGATCGTCTCGCTCGTCCGCGAGGTGCCGGTTTCCGACGAGGTCGCGATGACCGGCGAGATCACGCTGACGGGCCAGGTGCTGCCGATCGGCGGCGTCCGCGAGAAGACGCTGGCGGCCCAGCGCGCCGGGATCAAGCGGGTGATCATCCCGCACGAGAACGAGCCGGACCTCGAGGAGCTCCCCAAGGAAACCCGCCAGGAGCTCGAGTTCGTGCTCGCCGACACCCTCGACGACGTGCTCTCGGCGGCCTTCGACGGCGTGGCCGTCGCGCCCCGTCCAGCGGCGGTCGCAGCCGACCGCCAAGCGGCGTCCCCTGTTTAGCCGTTAGTTTCCGCGGGGTAGAGAACCCGCGAAGCGAGCGAAAGGAACACTGGAATGGCGAAGACAAGGGAACGCGTCTCGGACGTGAAGCCGTACGTCGAACGCGCGATCAAGGACGAAGAGTTCCGCGACAACCTGAAGAACGCGTTCGTCGCGGCCCGCGGCGTCTACGACGAGCTGATGGGACCGCGCGGCGTCAGCGGCAAGGCCGTCCGAGTCGCTTCGGACAAAGACCTGCGCGACAATTTGCGCTCGGCGATCGACGACCTCCGCAACGCAGCCGACCGGATCCAGAAGGGGCCGAACCACAAGGGCCGCAACCTGCTGCTGGTGACGGGCATCGCGATCGGCATCTTCCTCTTCAACCCGATGACCGGCGGGGACGCGCGCCGGTGGCTGAAGGAAAGCGTGTTTGGAGAAGAGGACGAGTTCGGCTACCAGGGGAACTCTGGCTCGTAGCCGCCCGCTTGTGGGCTAGATCCCAAGGCGCTCGCTTGCGACGCCGATCTAGAGGACGTCCGGGCTCCGCCCGGGCGTCCGGATAACCTCCGGTGGCATCGCCACGTTCGGCGGGACTTTTCTGGACGTGTGGCTTAGGGCTGCTGGCCGAGCAGCGTGCTGACCGTCGCCAGGCGGCCGCCTTCGCTTTCGCTCAACGGTGTGAAGAAGACGCGCCTCAGCGAAGCCGGGTCGAGGCCGTTCGCCTGTGAGATGTCGTTGGCCTGGAGCAGGATCGCCCCCGGCTTGGGCGCGACGCCGGCGACGCCCGGGAGGTAGCCGGCAACCTGCGCGAGGTAGAGATCCTTCTGGTGCTGCCATGCCTGTAGGTACGGCGTCGGGTCGACGGCTCCGTCGTAGCCGAGCGAGAGGTAGGCGACTGGGTGAATCTCGAAGTGGAGGTGGTAGGCAGTTCCCTCCGCGTCCCCCGTATTGCCGATGAAGCCGACCACCTCACCCGCCTTGACGCGGTTGCCGTCCTTGGCCGCGGGCGAGTACGCGGAGAGATGCGCGTAGTAGAACTCGTTCCCCTGGCTGTCCCGCAGCCAGAGGCGGTTGCCACCGACGTTGTTCCAGCCGATCGAGAAGACGGTGCCGTCCGCGCAGGCGAGCACCGGCGCGCCGAGGGGGGCGAAGATGTCGTCGCCGTGGTGCCAGTTGCCGGGCACGTCGCCGCGGAAGCCCCCGAAGGTGTCGATGAAGTCGTGTGGCCCGTAGACCGGGAAGACGTAGCCGCCCGCAGTCAGCGGGGGCTGGAGCCCGAACGGGATCTTGAACGCCTGTCCGAGGCCCTGCGGGTTCCCGGTCTTCGACGCCGGCGTCTTGGCCTTGGACTTCTTCGGCTTCACGGTCGCCTTGCCCGGAGCGGGCGGGAGCACCGGCGGAGGCGTCCCGGCCTGAGCCCACGACTCGGTGTAGCCGACCAGGATCTCGCTACCCGCCGGAAGCCCCCCGTGATCGGCCGTCAGGTGGATGTCGAGGCCGGTGACGTAGCCGCGGTAGCTCGGTGTCTTCCCGGCGGTCGCCCGAACCTCGGCCTGCTCGAGCGTGATCGCGTAGCCCCAATCACCCAGCGCGACCCGTCCGTTGGCGCCCGCTCCCTGCGCGACGCCGCCAACCGTAAGCCCGGTAACGGCAGCGCCCGCGAGGCTTCCCGTCGCGCTCTGACCGCTCGTCGACGCGTTGGCGTGGCCGGTGACATTCGACGCGGTGACCTCACCGCCGAAGAGCGAGAGCGAGCTGACCGAGCTCGAAGCGATGGATCGCGCATTCGTCCCGACATTGGTGGAGGCCGAGACGGAGACCGGGCCGGTGGTCATGATCGAGCCGTCGCTGGGATAGGCGAAGCCCGACGCGAAACCGACCGCGTTCGGTGGCGCCGAGACTGAGCTCGAGACTGCCCCGGCCTGGTTGGGCACGACCACCTTGATCCCGTAGGCGCTCGCCGTCGCCCCGGCCTGCGAGCCGTGTGACGAGGCCCCCGCCGAGCCGGCGAGCAGCAAAACAGACGCAAGCGCCAAAACAGGCGGAAGCCGCATCGCTGCGCCCATTATGGCCCAGCCTGCGAACGGTGTAACTGTCAGCTCTGTTCGAGCTGGCGGCGGGCGAAGTCGCGGAAACGTTCTCGCGCGGCCTCATCCGGTCCCACCGGAGCGTCGGGAGAGATGTCGCGGGCGACCTGTTTCGCGACGGCCTGGACTTCCTCGACCACCCGTGCCCTGTACTCGGGATTGCCGAGCAACTGCTCGATCCAGGTCTGGGAGCCGTTGTACGGCTCGATGTCGTTCTCCACGAGCAGCTCGCCGAGGACAAGACCGACCCGGATGTACGCGAACGTCTTGAACGCGAGCAACCTCTGCGGCGAGTCGACGAGCTGACCGATCTCCGCGTGCTCGGCCTGAATCTGCGCGACGATCGTGCCGATCGGCTCGTCGACGAGCGGGATCCAGACTTCGTCAGGCCGAGTCATCAGCCCTAGGATAGGCCGGTTTCATCCGCACGGCACGCCAGGCCACGCTGGCGGCGACGGCAAGCATGAAGACGGCGAAGAGGCGCCGCAGCACGTCCTCGGGCAGCGCCTTCGCGAGCTCGACGCCGCCGGCGACGCCGGCGATCGAGCCGAGGCCGAGGAGCAGGGCCGCGCGCCAGTCGACGTTTCCGTAGCGCTGCTGCCGCCAGGCGCCCGCGACCACGGCCGGCAGGATCGCGAGCAGCGACGTCGCCTCCGCATGCACCTGACCAAGGCCGAGCACGAGCACCAACGTCGGCACGAACAGGATCCCGCCGCCGACCCCGAACAGGCCTGCGAGGACGCCGCCGAGGAAACCCAGAACGGCGGCCAGGATCTCCATCAGACGAGCAGGCGGATCCCGACCGCCGCCAGGACGAGCGAGAACCCGAACGTCAATGTCCGCGTCTGCAGCCGCTGTTGCAGCGCGACGCCGGCGACGGCGCCGACCGCCGCCGGCAGCCCGACGAGTGCAGCGGAGCCGACCTTGAGGTCGCCGTGAAGCCAGTAGGCGAGGGCGCCGGCGGCGGCGGTTATCCCGATCGCCGCGAGCGACGTTCCCGTCGCGCGCCGGCCGTCAAAGCCGACGAGAGCGACCAGGAGCGGCACGATGATGATTCCGCCGCCCACGCCGAAGAGCGCGCTGAAGACACCGGCGACAAGGCCGATCGCGAGCAAGCGGGCCACTCTTCGTATCGTATGGCCGTGGGTTCGGACGCCCTGCTAGGTGCGCTGGTCGAGAACCCGTCCGAGGCAGCGATCATGCTCGACGTCGACGGAACGCTCGCGCCGATCGTCGCCCGGCCGGAGCTCGCGCGCGTGCCGGACGAGACACGGGCCGAGTTGCGCCGCCTCGTCGCCCGCTATGCGCTGGTCGCGTGCATCAGCGGCCGGACGGGCGCCGACGCCCGCAGGATCGTAGGGGTCGAGGGGCCCGTCTACGTAGGCGTGCACGGTCTCGAGCTCGCGCCCGAGGCCGAGCGGTGGCGCGGACCGCTGCGGGAGTTTGCGGAGAGCGTCGACTGGCCCGTCGAGGACAAAGGCCTCGCGGTCGTCTTCCACTACCGGGGCGCCACGGACGAGGAGGCTGCACTCGAGATGCTCCGTGGCGTCGCCAATCGGGCGACCGCGCTCGGGCTCCAGGCTCAGTTCGGGCGCAAGGTGCTCGAGGTGCGGCCTCCGGTTGCCGCCGACAAGGGAACGGCCGTGCGGGTGCTGCTCGAGCAGCGCCAGCTGCGGCGGGCGCTCTATGCGGGCGATGACACGACCGACCTCGACGCCTTCCGCGGGCTCGACGGGCTCGACGTTTCGGTGCGCATCGCGGTCGCGTCGGCCGAAGGGCCGCCGGAGCTCCGCGAGGCCGCGGACATCGTGGTCGAGAGCCCGGCCGAGCTCGTCGAGCTGCTCCGCCGGCTTTAGAGACGGAGGCGCTCGCGCAGCGCGCGCGTCTGGCGCCGGGCGACGTCGAGCTCGCACTGCTGCTGGTCGTCGAGCACGAGCCGGAGCCGGTCGGGGCCTCCTCGGCGGACCGCCGCGACCTTGCCGAGGTTGACGAGGTGGCTGCGGTGGATCCGCGCAAAACGAGCGGCGGGTAGCTCCTCCCCCAGCTCGCGCAGCGACGAGGTCGAGAGGTAGACGCGATCGTAGGTATGCACGCGGCTGTAGTCGCCGTCCGCCTCGATCCAGTAGACGGCGTCGTAGTCGAGCAGTGTCTTCGCGCCGCCCGCGCTGACGACCGCGATCTTCTCGACCGGAGGAGCCTCGCGCTTACGCGCCTGCGCCAGGCGCTCGACCACGCGGGCCAGCCGCTCGGGCTCGACCGGCTTGACGAGGTAGTCCAAGGCCTCGACGGCGAAGGCGTCGACGGCGTAGCGGTCATGTGCCGTGACGAAGACGACAGCGGGCCGCTCGCTGCGGTCGAGCACGAGCCGCGCCACCTCGAGGCCGGTCATCCCCGGCAGCTCGATGTCGAGAAAGACGACGTCGTAGCGGACGCTCCCGGCAAGCGCGAGCGCCTCGCTGGCAGTCGCGGCTTCGCCGACCACCTCGACCTCGGGATGGGCCGCCAGCAGATAACGCAGCTCACCGCGCGCCGGCTCCTCGTCGTCCACGATCAGCGCGCGAATGCTCAATGTCCAACCGGGACGTCGAGGCGAACGACCGTCCCGAAGCCGCCGGACTTCAGCCGGACGCCCTCACCGTAGAACGCGGTCAGCCGCTGATGGACGTTCGCGAGACCGAGCCCGGCGCCGTCGCCCTCGCCGACGCCAGGCTCGAGGACGCGGTCGAGCGCCTCGCGGGCAATTCCGAGGCCGTTGTCTCGAACGGTCACACGCAGCCGACCGCGGCGGACGCGGGCACGGATGATGAGCCGCAGCGG
>MNDB01000063.1:15911-23225 GCA_001914705.1 Actinobacteria bacterium 13_2_20CM_68_14
GGACCAGCTCGCGGGCGCGGTCGGGATCGGTGCGGATGAAGCTGGCGATCGTGTTCAGGCAGTTGAAGAGGAAGTGCGGCTCGATCTCGGCCTGCAGGGCCTTCAGCTCGGCGGATGCGGCGGCGCGCGCGGAGCCGGCGAGCTCGGAGAGCTGTAGCTGCGCAGAGAGCTGGTCGCCGAGCGAGGTCAGCAGGTCGACGTCGTCGTCGGCGAGCGGCGCGCCGTCTGTCGCGTACGCGACGAGCGCGCCGACTGGGCCGTCGCTGAGCCGCAGCGGCACGATCGCCGCCGCCCCGAGCGGACAGGCGCGATGCCCACACGCGACCCGGAGCGCGAGCGGCGCGATGCGCGTCTCGTCCTCCGCGAGTGCCTCGAAGACCGGTCGAATCGGCACGTCCCCCGGGCCGTGATGGTCCGCGCCGGCGCCGACGAAGGCCAGCACGCGGCTCGTGTCAGTGACCGCGACGGCGCCGTAGCCGAGCTTCTCGAAGACCTCGTAGGCGAGGGTACGGGCGCCGGAGTCCGAGAGGCCGAGCCGCAGCTCCGGCAGGGTCGCGGCGAGCAGCTCGAGCGTGGGAGCCTCGCGGCGCAAGCGGCGAACGCGGCGTGCGGCTCGAGTGGGAGGGCGAGATTTCCGAGCGCGAGCACTCGCTGGCGACCTACAACCCCAACCGCACGCACGACGTGACGCTGTTCATCTTCATAGGCGAGCAGCTGGCGCTGATCCGCAAGCACGGCTTCGAGCCGGGCATCTGGCGGCCGCCGGGCGGAGGCGTCAAGCCCGGCGAGGACTTCGTCGCCGGCGTGCAGCGAGAGGCGCTGGAAGAGACCGGCCTGCGGGTCGAGCTCCGGCGTTACCTCGTCGACGCCACGGCGCACTTCGTCTACGAGCCGTACGACGTCCCCTGGCGCACGCACATCTTCTCGGCGACGACTGAGGACGACGAGCTCAGCCCTCAGGACACGGACGAAATCGAGGCAGCGCGCTGGGGCACGCTGGCCGAGCTGTCAGGCCCGCTGAGGGAGCGTCTCCTCACCACCGGCCGAGCGTTCTGGCGCTACCGCGTCGCGCTCCATGACGCGGCCGCAGCGGTGCTCAAGAGAGACTGACCCCGAAGGGGTCTGTCCTTATCACCATTCCGAACTTCGTTGCGGTTTGAGGGACAGTCCCCGTTCGGGGACAGTCCCTGCCCTCAGGCCCTGCGCACCCGCACCGCCGTGCCGTAGGCGCAGATCTCGGTCCACGTGTCGCCCATCTCGGAGGTGTCGAAGCGCATGCCGACGACCGCGTTCGCGCCCTTCGCCTCCGCCTCCTCGACCATCCGGTCGATCACCTGCTGGCGGCTGTCTACTAGCGCCGTCGTCATGCCCTTGAGCTCGCCGCCGACCATCGACTTCAGGCCGGCGCCGAACTGAGAGAACACGTTCCGTGAGCGCACCGTCAGCCCGAAGACCTCGCCGAACACCTCCTCGGTCTCGTGTCCGGCGATCTCGTTTGTCGTTGCGATGATCATCGAGCCTCCCTCCGTAGGACATCCCAAGCCCGCCGCACGTCTTCCTCGGTCGTGCGTGCGTTCCCGATCGCGAGCCGCAGAACGTAACGGCCATCCAAAGCCGTGTGCGAGAGGAACGCCTCGCCGCTTGCGTTGACGCGCTCGAGCAAGTCGGCGTTCTCCTCGTCCGAGCCCTCGCGCCGAAAGCAGACGACCGAGAAGGGGCGCGGCGCCACGACCTCCCAGCCCGGCGCTTCCCGCACCCAGCCCTCGAAGAGCTCCGCCAGCCGCACCGCCTCGCGGATCCGCTCCTGCAGCCCCTCCCGTCCGTAGCAGCGGAGCACCGCCCAGAGCTTCAGCGCCCGGAACCGGCGCCCCAGCGCAGGCCCGTACTCGCTCAGGTTCAACGCGTCCTCGTCGCCGGTGCGCAGGTACTCAGGGACCAGAGTCATCGCCGCGTGCAGGTCGTCCGGGCGCCGCGTCCACAGCGCCGAGCAGTCGACCGGCGTGAACAGCCACTTGTGCGGGTTGACGACGACGGAGTCGGCGCGCTCGATCCCCTCCCAGGCCCAGCGGAACTCCGGGCAGACCATCGCCGAGCCTGCGTAGGCCGCGTCGACGTGCAGCCAGACATGCTCGCGCTCGCAGATCTCCGCCAGCTCCGCAACCGGGTCGACCGAGGTCGACGAGGTCGTCCCAACCGTCGCGACCAATGCGCACGCGCCCTCGAGATCGTGGAGATCCTCGGTTCGCATCCGAAACTCGTGGTCCGCCGGAATCTTCTGGACCGCAAGCCCCAGTAGCCGTGCCGCCTTCTCGACCGACGAATGCGCCTGCTCCGAGCAGAGCACGACCCGGCCAGGGAAAGCCTGCCTGGCCGCCGCCAGCGCCGCGAGCGTCGAGGTCGACGCCGTGTCCTCGATGTGCCCGTGCCACTCCCGCGGCAGCCCGAGCAGCTGGGCCAGCCAGTCCATCGTCACCAGCTCGAGCTCGGTTGCCGCCGGCGACGCGCGCCAGAGGATCTGCGTCACGTTCAGCGTCGCTGCGAGCAGCTCCGCGAGGATCCCGGGCTCCGAGCCCGTCGTCGCGAAATAGGCGAAGAAACCCGGATGCTGCCAATGCGTTATCCCCGGCAGCAGCACCTCGTCGAGGTCGCGCAGAACCGCCGAGAACGGCTCGCCGGCCTCCGGCGGAGACTCCGGCAGCGCGCGCCGGATCTCGCCGGGTTCCACCTGTGCGAGCACCGGCAGCTCACGCACCCGCTCGAGGTACGAGGCCGCCCACTCGAGCGCCTCCGCGCCGTCGTCGCGAAAACTCAACCGAGCAGCTTCTTGATCTGAGGCCAGGTCCGTGTGTTCAGCACCTGCTCCTTCGTCAGCCAGGCCCGCCGAGCCTGGCCGACGCCGAGCTCTGGATACGCAAGCGCGCGCGTCGAGTGGGCGTCGCTCGAGATCGAGAGCAGCACCCCCGCCTCGCCCGCGGCCCGCGCGTGCGCGTCTCGAAGGTCGAGCCGGTCGGGCTGGGAGTTGATCTCGAGGAACGTCTTCGTCGCGAGCGCGGTCTCGAATACACGCGAGAGGTCGATGTCGGCCGGCCCGCGCCGGTTGATCTTGCGCGCGGTCAGATGGCCGATGCAGTCGACGTTCGGGTTCTCCATCGCAGAGATCACGCGCTCGGTGGGATTCTTGTCGAAGGCCGTGTGCAGCGAGGCGACGACCCAATCCCGCCCCGCCAGCGTCTCGTCGTCGACGTCGAGCGAGCCGTCGGCGCGGATGTTCACCTCGATGCCCTTGAGCAGCTTGAAGCGGCCGAGCGTCTCGTTCAGCGCCTCGATCTCGCGGGCCTGCGCCTCGAGCCGGCCGTCGCGCAGGTAGTGCGAGTGATCCGTGATCGCGAGGTACGAGTAGCCACGGCTCTTCGCCTCGGCCGCCATCTCCTCGATCGAGTTCTTCCCGTCGCTCGACCAGGTCGAATGGGCGTGCAGGTCGCCGCGGAGGTCACTCAGCTCCACGAGCTCCGGCAGCTCGCCGTTCCGGGCGGCCTCGAGCTCGCCGAGATTCTCGCGCAACTCGGGCGGGATGTACTGGTAGCCGAGGAACTCGTAGAGCGCCTCCTCGCTACCTGTCTTGAAGACCTCGCCCGACTCGACGTCCTTGACGCCGTTCTCGGAGACTGAAAATCCGACGCGGACCGCGTCCTCGCGCAGGGCGACGTTGTGGTGCTTCGAGCCGGTGAAGTGCTGGAGCAGGTTTCCGTAAAGGCCCGCCGGGACGACGCGAAGATCGAAACGCAGCCCGTCGTTCGAGACCACGGTCGCCTTCGACTCGCCCTTGGCCGCGACCTTCTCGACCCAGCGCAGCTTCGTGAAGTAGTCGGTCAGCGCGGCCGGTTCGCTCGCGGTCGCGATGATGTCGAGGTCGCGGAAGGTCTCCTTGCGGCGGCGGACACTGCCGGCGTCGGAGACCTCGAGGGCGGCCGGATGCGCACGGAGCACCGTGACTACCGCTTGAACCGCCGGCAACCCCACGCCGAGAAGCGGCCTGACCTCCTCGGGTGCCTTCCGCTTGCCAGACAGCTCCTTGACGATCCGCTCCTCGAGCTTGGCGCCGATTCCGGGCAGAACGCGCAAACGCTCGGCCTTCGCCGCCGCTTTCAGGTCGGCGAGCGTGGTCACGCCGAGCTCCTGCCAGATCTTCCGGGCCGTCTTCGGGCCCAGGCCCGGCAGCCGCGTGAACTCGACGACATCCGGCGGCACGAGCGCCTTGTGCTTCGTCAGCGCCCGGATCTCGCCCTCGTTGACGATCTCGACGATCTTGCCTTCGATCGTCTTGCCGATCCCGGGCAGCTCCTTGGCCTTGCCCTCGAGCGCGAGCTCGGCGACGAGGCCCGGCTGCTCGCGGACGAGCGCCGCGGCCCGCCGGTAGGCGAGCAGGCGGTAGGCGGCCTCGCCCTCGAGCTCGAGGATGTCGGAGAGCAGCTCGAGCTGCTCCGCGACGTCGGCGTTGCGCGGCAGCGTCTTGGCCATTCCAGCGATCATAGGCGCGAGCGAGATCGCTGCTTCACGCACGCTTAAAGCGTGGGCAAACGGGGCTTAATGGGTAACGGTTAGAACCCGAACGACGAAGGCGTGACCACAAGTGAATCGCCCATGAAGCGCGGCAAGACCGGCTGGATCCGCCTGGCGGTTGCCTCGGGTGCCACGGCCGCCGGTTTCGCGGCCTTGCTCGCAGGGGCCGCCTTCGGGCTGCAAGCGGTCACACTTCCGCGTCCCTCAGACAACCAGTTGCTCGCTGCGAGGACGCTTCACTGGCTGACCGCGCAAAACGCAATCAAGAGCACAGCGTTCGTCGGCGGAGAGCGCGTCTCGAGCATCTGCGTCAACGCGACGATCGGCCCCCTGCCCGCTTATCCCAATCGCCTCCACGCCTCGCTGCTGGTGAGCGGCCGCCGCCGTCTCGTCGAGACCCGGTTCGCATCCTTTCGGCTCGGGTCGACTATGCGAGAAGAGGACGGCCCGCTGCCGACGGTCCGAGCTGTCCTCGCCGGCTGCCCGCGAGCGCTGGGGCGCCGGATCGGCCGCTTTCTCGACGACCGAGCGCCGGTCCACGCCGAGCGCGTCTCCCTGCGCGGGGCAACGATGCTCCGCCTGGCCTTTAGACAGGGCGACAGCAGGCTCCTGGTGATCGTCAACCCCCGTACGTTCGCGCCGGTCGCGGTCAGGATCCCCCGCCTCAGGACCGGCTGGTCGTACCTGGCCCGCGCGCAACGACGTGACCTCATCCGGCCCGAGCTGCGCCTTTCCCGGCGGCTTCGCCTGATCGTCAAGGAGGAAGCATGACGGCGTGGCTGCGAGAGCGAAGCGCGATTCTGGCGGTGGCGATCGGCTCGCGGGGGCTGGTGCTCGCCGCAGCAGCCGCCGACCACTGGTTGCACTGGCCTGGAGGACCGCCCCCGCCTCACGGCGCCTCGACCTCGCACACGCTGAGCATCCTCAGCTACTGGGATGGCGCCTGGTACCGCACCGTCGCCGATCAGGGCTATCTCCTGATCCCGGGACGCCAGAGCGACCCCGCCTTCTTCCCGCTGTTCCCGATCGTCCTCCGAGGGCTGAACGGGCTCGGCCTCTCCTTTCTGACGAGCGGGCTCCTGGTTGCGAACGTCGCGTTCGTGGTCGGGATCGTCGCCTTCTACGAGGTCAGCCGGCGGCTGTTGCCCCTCGACGTGGCGAGGATGAGCGCCATGCTCGCGGCGCTCTTCCCGATGAGCTTCGTCTTCTCGATGACGTATCCGGAGAGCCTCGTGTTCGCCGCTCTCGCCCTCGCCTTGGTATTCGCGCTCGACGGCCGCTGGACACTCAGCGCGATCGCCGGCGCCGCGGCCGCTCTGGGAAGGCCCGAGGCCATCTTCTTCGCCCTCCCGCTCGTGGCGATTGCGATCGGCCGTGCCCGGGCATCCGGCCGGGTGGCCGGCGGTCGGGCCATCGGGGCGGCCTTCGCTCCGGTCGCCTCGGTCGCGACCTTCCCGCTCTACCTCGGCTGGGCTCTTGACAACGTCTCCGCCTGGAGCCATGCCCAACGTGCATGGGGACGGGCGTTCTCACTCGACGGGATCGTCCACGCGTTTCAGCAGCTTCACGAGCCTGGATCCACACCGTGGCTCTGGCGCGACGTGGCGTTCTGCCTCATTTACCTCGGGCTGCTCGCGGCGGCGCGCCGGGTTGGGATCTCCGGGCCGTGGCTGGTTGCGAGCGCCGCGCTCGTGCTGCTCCCACTCGCCAGCGGGACCTTCCTGTCCGACGCACGCTTCGGCCTCCTCGCGCTGCCGGTCTACTGGGGAGCAGCCGCCCTGGCGCGCCGCCGGGTCGTTCGTCTCCCGATTCTCGTAGTCTCAGCGGCGCTGCTGGTGGCCGGGACAATGACGATTCCGCTTGTAAACCCCTGACGCCGTGCCGGACCTGCGCGCAACCGTCTGCCTGCCCACATACAACGAGCATGAGAACCTCGAGCCGATGCTGCGCGCGCTCGGCGGCGCCGGCGTGCGCGTCCTCGTGGTGGACGACAACTCGCCTGACGGGACCGGGCGGCTGGCCGACCGCCTGGCGCAGGAGCTCGACTACGTGGACGTCCTCCACCGGTCTCGCAAGGAGGGGCTCGGCCCCGCCTACATCGCGGGCTTCCGGCAGGCGCTGGCCGACGGCGCCGAGCTCATCCTGGAGATGGACTGCGACTTCTCACATGACCCGAAGGACGTGCCGCGGCTGATCGCCGCCACCGACGACGCCGACCTGGCCCTCGGCTCCCGCTACGTCAAGGGCGGGCAGGTTGCGGACTGGGGCCCGACGCGTCGCGCGATCTCCGCGGGCGGTTCCTTCTATGCGCGCGTGCTGCTCTCGTCGCAGATCCGAGATCTCACCGGCGGCTTCAAGTGCTACCGCCGCAAGGTGCTCGAGAAGATCGACCTCGACGCGATCGACTCGAAGGGCTACGCGTTCCAGATCGAGACGACCTACCGGGCGCTGCGGGCCGGCTTCCGCGTCGTCGAGGTTCCGATCAGGTTCGCCGACCGCGAGGTCGGTGGCTCCAAGATGAGCGGTGCGATCGTCGCGGAAGCGATCTGGAAAGTGCCTGCTCTTCGCATCGCGGCGCTCACTGGCAAGCTGTAGCCGTGCGCGAGGTCACCGACGAGAGCTTCCAGCGCGATGTACTCGAAGCGAGCGAGCCCGTCGTCGTCGACTTCTGGGCTCCCTGGTGCGGGCCCTGCCGCGCGGTTGAGCCAGTCCTCGCCGAGCTCGAGCGGGAGCACGAGGGCAAGGTCGGCTTCG